>PKYK01000020.1 GCA_003133665.1 Acidimicrobiaceae bacterium
TAGTTGGTCAATACACCTAGTCGTCGGTGTCGGCCGGCACCGCGGCGGCTGTCGCCACCGAATGGCCTTCGTCGAGGTTCATGACTCGCACGCCCGTCGCGTCGCGACCCTGCGACGAGACCTCACGTACCGGCGTGCGAATCAGCACGCCACCGCTGGACGCGAGCAGGACCTCGTCGCCGAGTTCGGCCATGAACGCCGCCACGACAAAGCCGCGTGCGGCGGTGAGCTTGATGGCTCGCACGCCCAGGCCCCCCCGACCCTGACGATTGAACCGCTCGGTCTTCACCCGTTTCCCGAAGCCGGTGTCGGTGACGAGAAAGAGGTCCGCGTCGCTTCGCACCACATCGAGCGCAATTGCCTTGTCGTCGCCCTTCAACTTTATTCCCCGAACGCCGGTCGAGTCACGACCCACCTCGCGGACTTCCTCTTCACTGAAGCGGATGGACATGCCTCGGTAGGTGACGACCATCAGGTCGTCACTCCCGCTCGTCGCCACCACGCGCACCACTTCATCGCCCTCGCGAAGTTTGATGGCGATCCAGCCCTCGCGTCGCGACTTGTCGTACTCGCTGAAGGCGGTCTTCTTCACTGTGCCGTCCGCCGTCGCGAAGACGAGGAACTTGTCCTTTGGAAAGTCCTTCGTGCTCACGATGGCCTGAATTGACTCGTTGGGCAGAAGGTTCAGAAGGTTCACGATCGCGGTGCCCTTCGCGGTGCGCTCCTTCATCGGAATTTCGTGTCCGCGCAAACGGAACACTCGGCCTCGGTTGGAGAACAACAACAGGTGCGCGTGGGTCGTGGTGTGGATGATCTGGTTGACGAAGTCCTCTTCCTTCAGCTTCGCACCCTGCACACCGCGCCCTCCACGGCCCTGCACGCGAAACGCGTCCGCGGAGACCGACTTCACGTAGCCGGCTTGGGTCATCGTGATGACGATGTCCTCATCCTTGACGAGGTCCTCCATGCCGAGTTCACCTGGATCGTTGACGATCTGGGTCACGCGCGGATTGGCGTACTTGTTGCGGATTGCCGTGATTTCATCCGCGATGACGCCTCGGAGTTTGACGTCACTGGCGAGAATCGACTGCAGCTCCGCGATGGTGTCGCGCAGCTTGGCCATTTCATCCTCGAGCTCGGTGCGACCAAGTCGGGTCAGTCGACCCAGCGTCATGTCGAGAATGTGATTGGCCTGCTCTTCGGAGAACTCGAACGGGGCGGCCATGAGCGATACCCGGGCCGCGGGCCGGTCATCGGAACCTCGAATGGTCGCGATGACCTGGTCGAGCATGTCGATGGCCTTGAGCAGTCCCTCGACGATGTGGGCGCGCGCCTCGGCCTTGCGCAGGCGGAACTGGGTGCGGCGGGTGACGACCTCGACCTGATGGGCGATGTAGTGCGTCAGGGCCTGCGCCAGATTCAGGGTCCGGGGAACGCCGTCGACCAGGGCCAGCATGTTCACGGCGAACGAGGTCTGCAACGTGGTGTTCTTGTAGAGTTTGTTCAGGACGACGTTCGCGTTGGCGTCGCGCTTCAGGCGGATGACCAGTCGGGCCTTCCGTCCGGCCGAGTCGTTCTGCACCTCTGAAATGCCGTCGAGGTCGCCGTTCTTGACGAGATCGTAGATCTTCTCCTCGACCGCCTCCACCGAGACTTCGTACGGGAACTCGGTGACGACGATCCGAACTCCACCCTTGTGCTCTTCGATCTCGGCGACGGCGCGCATCTTGATCGAGCCGCGACCCGTGCGACAGGCGTCCAAGATCCCCTGACGACCGAGGATCTGGGCACCCGTCGGAAAATCTGGTCCCTTCACGAAGTTCATCAAATCGTCCGGGGTGGCGCCGGGGTTGGCCAGCAGGTGCAGCGTGGCGTCAATCACCTCACCAAGGTTGTGGGGCGGAATCTTCGTCGCCATGCCCACGGCGATGCCCTGGGACCCGTTGACCAGGAGATTCGGGTACCTCGCCGGCAGGACGGTCGGCTGCTGGGTCGAGTTGTCATAGTTTGGCTCGAAGTCGACCGTCTCTTCGTCAATCGAGTCGAGTAGTTCGAGCGCCAGAGGAGCGAGGCGGCATTCGGTGTAACGCATCGCGGCGGCACCTTCGTCCGGGCCGGTGCCCCCGAAGTTGCCGTGGCCGCTGATCAGCGGGTGGCGCATGGAGAAGTCCTGCACCATGCGAACGAGGGCGTCGTAGATGGCGCTGTCGCCGTGGGGGTGGTAGGTGCCCATGACCTCGCCGACCACCTTCGCGCACTTGGTGTGCGGTCGGTCGGGACGCAGGCCCTGGTCGAACATGGAGTAGAGGATTCGACGGTGGACGGGTTTGAGACCATCGCGGGCGTCGGGCAATGCCCGAGAGACGATGACGGACATGGAGTACTCGAGGAACGATCGTTCCATCTCCAGGTTGATCTCGATTGGTTCGATGTACCCGACCACCTCGCCACCTGGTGGTGGGGTCTCGGCGCCGCCGCTGTTTTTCCGTGCCATGTTCCTCCGTTCCTAGATGTCTAGGAAGCGAACGTCTTTCGCGTTGGTTTGAATGAAGTGTCGGCGCTGGGGTACGTCATCTCCCATGAGAATCGAACAGACTTCGTCCGCGAGGGCAGCCTGCTCAACGGTGATTTGCAGCAATGCTCGTTTGGTGGGGTCCATCGTGGTGTCGCGCAACTCGTCGAAGTCCATCTCGCCGAGCCCCTTGAGCCGCTGGAAATCGTTCTTGTGATCGGGGTGTTCCGCAAGGAACTTGGCCTTCGCCGCATCGTCACGCAGGTAGGCCTTCTCCTTGCCAACCAGCGTCGAATAGAGCGGTGGCTGGGCCACGTAGACGTGACCGTTGTTGACCATCTCGGTCATCTGGCGAAAGAAGAACGTCAGAAGAAGGGTGCGGATGTGACTTCCGTCGACATCGGCATCGGCCAGAAGGATGATCTTGTCGTAGCGAACCTTCGTGACGTCAAAGTCCGCCTCAACGCCCGCCCCGATCGCCGCAATCAGCGCCTGGATCTCAGTATTCTTCAAGATCTTGTCAGAGCGAGCCTTCTCGACGTTCAGGATCTTGCCGCGGATTGGCAGGATCGCCTGCGTGCGCGGGTCGCGGGCATCTTTCGCCGAACCACCGGCGGAGTTTCCTTCGACGATGAAGAGCTCGCACTCGCGCGGGTCGCGTGACGAACAGTCCACGAGCTTTCCCGGGAGGCCGGCGCCGTCGAGGGCACTCTTGCGCCGAGTGAGGTCGCGCGCCTGACGCGCGGCCATGCGCGCGCGCGACGCCTGGACGGCCTTGGCGACGATCTGGCTGCCCTCCTTGGGGTTCTCCTCGAGCCACTCGGCCAACTTCTCGTTGGTGGCGCGCTCCACCAGCGAACGGATCGAGACGTTGCCGAGTTTCCCCTTGGTCTGGCCCTCAAATTGAGGTTCGGCCAGACGTACCGAGATGATTGCGGTGAGACCCTCGCGGATGTCCTCGCCCAGAAGGTTCTCGTCCTTCTCCTTCAAGAGATTGCGCTTGCGGGCGTACCGATTCACAACGTTGGTGATGGCCTTACGGAATCCCTCTTCGTGCATGCCGCCCTCGATGGTGGAGATGCCGTTGGCGAACGAGTGGATGCTCTCGTAGTAACCGGTATTCCACTGGAAGGCCACCTCTACCTCTTGGCCGTCTTCGGACTGCTCGTAGAAACCCACCTTGCGAAAGAGCGACTCTTTCGCGTTGTTGAGATGGCGAACGTAGTCGACGATGCCCCCGCTGTATTTGAAGGTCTCCTTCGCCTCACGACCCGCGCGCTCGTCGATGAAACGAATCTCGAGTCCGCGATTCAAGAACGCCATGATCTGGAGACGCTCGACGACGGTCTGCGCTCGAAAGTCGGTGTCTTCGAAAATCGTGGGGTCCGGCGTGAAGGTCACCGTCGTGCCGGTGCGGCCACGCGGGGCCGAGCCCGTGACTTTGAGCTTGCCTTGGGGCTTGCCACCCTTCTTGAAGATGAGTTGGTGGTGGTCGCCGTTGCGGTCCACCTCGAGCACGAGTTCGGCCGAGAGCGCATTGACGACCGAGACGCCCACGCCGTGAAGTCCACCCGAGACCTTGTAGCCCTCGCC
>PKYK01000011.1 GCA_003133665.1 Acidimicrobiaceae bacterium
CACGAACACTCGCGTCCGTCAGTCACCACATTGAGGTGACCAACGTGACCCGCATTGCCGGTCGCTCCGTCAACGAGCCGACCATCCATCACGAGTCCGCCGCCAACACCCGTCGAGACCACCATCGAAAGGAATGACTCGTCGTCACGCGCCGCACCAAAGAATCCTTCAGCCAAGGCCAGAGACCGGGCGTCACCGTCGATGAATACTTCAAGATTCAGATTCTGACTCAAGAAACCCCGCAGAGGAAAGTCTCGCCACTGGGGAATGTTGAGCGGCGACACAGCTTCCCCATTTCGCGTCATGGGCCCCGCACAACCAACACCGAGCAACGACACCGATGCCCCGTCAGCTACTCGCTTCAGCATCGAGCAGATCGGCGTCAATAGGTCGTCGCCAATGTCATGGAGAGCAAGACGTTCACGGCCCAGTACCGTGCCATCGGGCTGCACGAGAGCCCCTTCAATCTTGGTGGCGCCAATATCCAGGGCCAGACACGGGATGGCGTCAGTCGCCACCCCGACGTCGATCATTCGCTCTTGCGGCGCTGACGCGACAACCAGTCGCGAAGCGAACTGGTGCGAGGACCATAGTTCACGTGAGTATCGTCACCCTGAGCTGAGCGAGTCAAGTCCTGCCAGGACGCGCGACCCAACAGTCGAGCATTTCGTTCGACAACGACGGCCGACACGAACATCAGCGCAACGCCGAAGAGCCCCAGCACGGTCGAGCGGGAGAAGAAGAGTACGAGGATCAGCAGACCGACGACAAAACCCGCAATCCCCCATCGGACTCGCCGTCCCCCGTGGGCGTACACGTTGGTCTCCCGCACGCTCTTGGCGAAGTGGGGATCCTGCTTGGAGAGCGAATCTTCAAGTTCGGCCAGGATTCGCTGTTCGTGCTCGGATAGTGGCATCGCGTCTCCTTCCAAACTTGTTCAAGCGTTATCGTACCGTCTCACCCACCAAGTTCGCACGTCAAATCTGAGAACGACCAAGGGTAAGAATTCACTAAACCGTCACAAGGAGCGTCGTGCCCACTCCCCGAATCCGAGTCGCCGTACTCTGCACCGGCAATATCTGTCGCTCCCCGATGGCCGAGGTCGCCCTGCGACAACTAATCGCCGACGACATCGTGCTGCGCGGGCGCGTCGAGGTTACGAGCGCGGGAACGGCCAAGTGGCACGTTGGCAGCCCCATGGACCCACGGGCCCGCCGAGCACTCGACCGGGCGGGACTGCACCTGGCCGGATCACCTGGCGGGTACGCCGACCGCGCGTATCTCGACAGCCACGACATCGTGGTCGTGATGACCCGCGAGCACCTCGCCGACGTCCGGGCACGGCTGACGAACGAGGCCACCGAAGTCATCATGCTGCGCAACCTACTCAGTCCGGGTTCGAACCTCGACGTCGCCGACCCCTACTACGGCGACGACGCGGAGTTCGACGAGTGCCTCGAACTGCTCAGGCGAGGGGGTCAGCGTTTGACATCGGTACTTCGTCGGCGATGTGATGGAGGCTCGTACGGAGCTTGATTTCCGGCAGGGTCAGCGACAAGAGAATCGCGAGTATGCCAAAGGGTGTGGCCACGAGATAGATGTGCTGAATGGTGCTCGCGATGGCGTGCAGGATGATCGCCAACTCCGGAGCGGGCAACTTGTGAAGCGCTGCGGGCGTGAAGCCGGATGGCGACAACTTGCCGATCGGCACCGGGTAGCCCTTGAAACCGGCCGCGAGCTGGTGCGGCAGCTCGTTCGCGTAGAGAGCCCCGAACACCGCTGTTCCGAACGAGCCACCGATGGAACGAAAGAAGTTCGCGCCCGCCGTTGCGGCGCCGAGGTCGGCGTGAGGCACCGCGTTCTGCACGGCCGTCACCAGAATCTGCATGACCAGGCCCAGTCCGACACCGAGCACCAACATGTAGATCCCCATGGTCAGGCTCGACGTCGCCACGCCAATGGTGCTCATCAGTACCAGGCCGAGGGTCATGACGACGGTGCCGACGATCGGGAACGGCCGATAGCGCCAACCCTTGGAAACCAGCTGACCCGCGAAGATCGAAGCTCCGAAGAGTCCCACCATCATCGGCAGGAGGCGTAGTCCGGAACTGGTTGGTGAAACCCCTCGCACCTCTTGGAGGAACAGCGGCAGGAAGGTCATTGCGCCAAACATCGCGAAGCCGACCACAAAACCAATCGCCGAACCGGACGCGAAGACTCGATTCTTGAACAGTCGAGGTGCGAGAACCGGCTCGCTCGAGCGGCGCTCGAGCAGCATGAAGATCGCGGCGAAGACTATGCCCCCGACCAGGAGACCGATTGATTTTCCCGATCCCCACGCGAAGGACGTTCCGCCGAGCGAGGTGAAGAGGATGAGCGCCGAGGCCGAGATCGTCAGGGTGATGATGCCGGCGTAATCGATCACGTGTTGCAGACGTACGCCGGCGTTCGGAAGTGCCGCCGCCGTGACGACGAGTGCCACGATGCCAAAGGGCAGATTGACGAAGAAGATCCAACGCCACGACCAGTACTCCACGATGACACCGCCGAGCAACGGTCCGAGCACGGTGGCGGCGCCGAAGGTCGCGCCGAAGAATCCCGCGTAACGGCCTCGATCGCGCGGTGGCACGATGTCGGCAATGACGGCCTGAGCCCCGACCATGAGACCGCCACCGCCGAGGCCTTGAAAGGCCCGGAACAGGATCAGGGTCAACATGCTGTGGGCCAGACCACAGAGCATGCTGCCGATGAGAAAGATGATGATCGCCGCCTGGAAGTAGATCTTTCGACCGTGCAGGTCCCCCAACTTGCCCCACAGCGGCGTACTCACGGTCGAGGCGAGGAGGTAGGCGACCACGACCCAACTCAGGTGATTCGCGCCGTGAAGATCGCCAACGATGGTCGGCAGTGCGGTAGCGACGATTGTGCTGTCCAGCGCTGCGAGCAACATACCAAGCATCAGGGCACCAAAGACGAAGTAGAGCTCGCGCTTAGGCATCGTGCCGGGGATGGTTGCAGTCATTCAAGAGTCCTCTGTGATCGATGCCGACCAGGTCGTCGCGCCTATGGCGGCACTCAAAGAGACTATCGGCGCCGTCTTCGCCCGAGACGGCCCGTCAGTAGTCTCTGTTGGTATGGCTCCGTTGATGTCACGCATGGTGCGAGCCCTCGACCACGACTACAGCGCCGCCCTCACCCTCGGGGCCGGGCTCCTCGTCGCGCTGCTCTGGTCAGCCGTTGATTCGAACTCCTACCAGCGCGTGCTGAACGCCACCTGGCCCGGGCATCTGGTCGGTCTCAATCAGATCGACTCGCTCCACAACCTCGCGGTCAGCGGCTTCATGACCATCTTCTTCTTCGCGATCGGTCTCGAACTCTCGCGTGAGCTGGCGAGCGGAGCCTTCACGAAGCCCTCGCACGCGCTTCCGCCGGTCATGGGGGCCCTCGGCGGCATGCTCGGGACCGCCCTGCTCTCGATCCTGGCCGGCGGCCTCACCAACACGTCGGCCCTGCGTCACGGCTGGGGCGTGCCCATGGCGACCGACATCGCCTTCACGCTGGGCGCCTTGGCACTGGCGGGCCGGGGACTGCCCCCCACCCTTCGGCTCTTCCTCTTGATGCTGGCCGTCGCCGATGACGTCTTCAGCGTCGTGGTCCTGGCGTGGACCGGAGCCACCCACGTTCGGGCCATCGGACTGGGCGCCATTGTCATCGTCGTCATCGCGGTGCGATGGAGCTCGCGTCGTTTCCACTCGACACCGTGGCGGCTGGGCGTGCTCGTCGCACTCTGGCTGTGTTTTGTCGCCGCCCGGGTCGAACCACCGCTCGCCGGTGTCGTCGCAGGACTCGTCGTACCCTTCGACCACAGCGCGGGTCTGCGGCTCGAGGACCACGTTCGTCGTTGGTCGACCGGCCTCGTCTTGCCGCTCTTCGCGCTCGTGTCGTGCGGACTTCGCTGGTCGGCCCTGTCGGGGCACACCGTGACCGTCATCGTGTTCGCCACCATCGCGATTCGTGTCGCGGGCAAGGTGGTGGGCGTCACGGGCGGCGTGGCCCTGGCGAGGCTGCTCGGTTATCGACTCCACCCCTCGATCACCTGGCCCCTGCTCGCCACGTCGGCGTTGCTGTGCGCCATTGGTTTCACGGTGCCGCTGCTGTTCGCCGGTGCCCTCTTCCAGTCCTCTAGCCCGACGTACGGAGCGTTCACGCTGGGGCTGCTGCTCAGCTCGCTTCTGTCGGGTGTACTGGGCGTCGCCCTTCTCAAGCTGCAGTCGCGGCGTCACTAAGTTGGGCCAAAGGAGAATCATGAAGACGAAACTGACCGAGCTGCTGAAGATCGAGTTCCCGGTGATGCTGGCCGGCATGGGTGGCGTGTCCTACAGCGCGCTCACGGCGGCGGTGTCGAACGCCGGAGGCTACGGCTGCCTGGGGGCCTCGACGATGTCGAGCGAGCAACTGGCCGGCGAGATTGCGGCCACCAAGGCACTCACGACGAAACCTTTCGGTGTGGACCTGCTCACCGCATTCCCCCAGGATTTGCTCCGCAATGTCGAACTCCTGATCGAGGGTGGTGCGACCACTTTTGTCGCCGGGCTCGGCGTGCCGCGCCAGGTCATCGACCTTTGCCACCGCAATCACGTGCTGGTGATCTCGATGTGCGGAAAGGTCGATCACGCCAAGAGGGCAGTGGACGCCGGCTGTGACGTCGTCGTCGCCCAGGGCACCGAAGCCGGCGGACACACCGGAACGGTCGCCACGATGCCCCTGGTGCCGCTCATCGTCGACGCAGTCGCCGGTTCGATCCCCGTCGTGGCTGCGGGCGGCATCTTCGACGGTCGTGGCCTCGCGGCGTCACTCGCGCTCGGTGCCGACGGCGTATGGCTCGGCACCCGATTCATCGCCACTCCCGAGGCTCGCGCCGTCGTGGGCTTCAAGGAAGGCATCATCGAAAGCCGCGAAGATGGCACGGTGATCTCGCGGGCCTATACGGGCAAGACCATGCGAGTGCTTCGCAACGACAAGACCGATCAATACGAAGCCACGCCCTCGCTCTTGAAGCCCTTCCCCGACCAGCTGGGCGTCTCGTTGGGTGACGGCACCTTTCACCTGGGCGGCGATGCGACGACGCCCGGTATCGACCCGCACCGTGAGGGCTACCCCGCGGGCCAAGCCGTCGGAGCAATCTCCTCGCTGGTGCCCGCTGGGGACATCGTGCGCTCGATGGTGGCTGATGCAGAACGGATCATCGCCAACTTGGCGGCGCTCTAGTTGGTCGCGAGACCGACGGGACAGCTCACGCCCGTGCCGCCCAGGCCGCAGTAGCCATTGGGATTGGCAATCAAGTACTGCTGGTGGTACTCCTCCGCCATGTAGAACGGACCCGCCAGGGCGATCTCGGTCGTGATGTCGCCGTAGCCGGCGTCACGAAGGGTGACGGCGTACGACGCCGTCACCCTTCGAGCTATGTCGGCCTGGGATTCGTTGACGTAGTAGATCGCGCTGCGGTACTGGGTGCCGATGTCCGCGCCCTGACGATTGCCCTGGGTGGGATTGTGGCTCTCGTAGAAACAGCGCAGGATCTCGGCGTAGCTCACGCGCGTCGGGTCAAAGACCACCTTGACGGCTTCGGCGTGACCGGTCTCGCCGGTGCAGACCTCTTGGTAGTTCGGATTGGGCGTGTAGCCACCCTGGTAGCCCACGCACGTTGACACGACACCGGGCAGTTCCCAGAACTTCCGCTCGGCGCCCCAGAAGCAGCCCATGGCCACGTACGCCGTCTCCGTGCCATCGGGCGTCGGCGCCAGCATGCTGTTGGCGAACACCAGATGCGGCCGCTCGACGACGATGGCGTTGAGTCGACCCTTCAAGGCCCGGTCGGCGCTGACCATTTCAGTCGATGAGAACATAGAGAGAGAATACGGGCTTCTGGCCGCCGGCCACACGGACCTAGTCTCTCTTCGTGACAGCTCCGCGGAACACCGTCGACGAGATCCTCTCGGCGATTCGAGGCGCGGCCGGACGGGTCACGGTCGCCAAGCGCACCGTGGCGGAGGTCCTGGTCGCGACGAGCCGTCACCTCACGGCAGACGAGATCACTAGTGCCGTCCAGGAACGTCAGCCCGACGTGAGTCCGTCAACGATCTACCGGATCCTCGAGGAGTTCGAGAAACTCGAGATCGTGGTGCACGCCCACCTCGGTCAGGCAGCGGCGGTCTACCATCTCTCCGGCGCGGTGCACGGGCACTTGACCTGTGAGCAGTGTGGGTTGACCCTCGAGATTCCCGCAGCTCACTTTGACGCGTTGAGCAAGGAACTGCAGAGGTCCTACGGATTCATGCTCGACCGTCACCACGTGGCGATTTCGGGAACCTGCGCTCGATGCCAGGCGCAGCGACGGAGCGAGTCGTGAGTATCCCTATGGTCTTAGTGAGTTCTTGGTGATTGGGCAGCTTCGGTTGCGCCAAGGTAGGTAGAGTCGACCAGTAACCCCATGCTCAAGATCGACCATCTCACGAAGCACTACAGCGATACCGTTGCGGTTGACGACCTCTCCTTCGAGGTGAAGCCCGGCGTGGTCACCGGATTCCTCGGACCGAACGGATCAGGCAAGTCCACCACGATGCGCATCATCCTCGGCCTCGACCACCCCACCAAGGGTCGCGCCACGATCAACGGCAAGGACTACGCCGACCTGAAAGCCCCGCTGCGCGAGGTGGGAGCCCTGCTCGACGCCAAGGCGGTTCATCCGGGACGCACCGCCCGCAATCACCTGCGGGCGCTCGCGGCATCGAACCAGATCAGGGCATCGCGCGTTGACGAAGTTCTGGAATTTGCCGGCATCCAATCAGTCGCCAACAAGAAGGTCGGCGGGTTCTCGCTCGGCATGAGCCAGCGACTCGGTATCGCCGCCGCACTGTTGGGTGATCCGCAAGTCCTGCTCTTCGACGAACCGGTCAACGGACTGGACCCCGAGGGCATCCGCTGGATTCGCGAGTTCTTCCGGTCCCTCGCCAACGAGGGACGCACCGTATTCGTCAGCTCCCACCTCATGAGTGAGATGGCGGTGAGCGCCGACCAGATCATCGTCATCGGACGGGGCAAGTTCATCACCCAGGGATCGGTTGACGATCTCACGGCGACGGCGAACGGCACAGTGTTCGTTCGAGCATCGGACATTCCACGATTGAGATCGACTCTCGAATCCCTGCACGGCGTCGTGAACGATATCAACGACAAGGGCCTCAGCGTCGCCGGACTGACCTCGGACGCAATCGGTCGGGCGGCCTTTGACGCGGGCATCGCAGTCCTCGAGCTGACGCCTCAGCGGGCCTCCCTCGAAACAGTGTTCATGGACCTCACCGCCGATTCGGTTGAATACGGCGGCTCCACATTGGAACCGACCCATGACGAGTAAGCCAGTCACGCTGCTCTCGGTCACCAAGTCCGAGTGGATCAAGTTCCGTTCGGTGCGCTCCACCATCATGGGCGTGGTCGTGACCTTCGTCCTCACCCTGGGCCTCGGGGCGCTCATCACGGTCGCCATTCGTAGTCACTGGAATGTCGCTGACCCCGGCACGAAACTCACCTTCGATGCGGTGTCCACCAGCCTCGGCGGGACGCTCTTCGCGCAATTCGCCGTCGGGGTGATTGGCACACTCTTCATCACGAGCGAGTACTCGTCGGGTTCGATCCGCACCACGCTGGCGGCGGTTCCCAATCGGACCCAGCTGGCCTTGAGCAAGATCATCGTGCTGGCGGTCTCCATGCTCGTGGTGTGCGAAGTGGTATGCATCGCAACATTCCTGATGGGGCAGGCGATTTACTCCGGCGTCGTGCCGACGGTGTCGCTCGGTAGCGGTGTCGTGCTTCGCTCCGTACTGCTCGCCGGGGTCTATCTCACGCTGCTGGCAATATTGGGCTTCTCGCTGGGTCTCATCCTTCGCCAGAGCGCGGCCTGCATCAGCGTCTTCACCTCGCTCCTGCTCATCGTGCCCATCATTATCTTCCTGCTGCCCCAGAGCTGGCAGGACTCATACTCGAAGTACGAGCCCTCCGCTCTGGGCCGAGCGATGATGTCGACTTCTCCGCCCCGTCTGATGTTCGGCGCCTGGACCGCTGCCCTCCTGCTGGTTGTCTACGTCGTTGCCGCGCTCGCGGTCGGCATGACGCTGCTGGCTCGCCGCGACGCTTAGGCGAGATCATTCGGCGCCGCCGTAGGGTGTCGCTATGGAACTCATCGAGGCCTTGCGATCCACCGGTGCGATTCGCCGCTTCACTGAAGAGCCAGTCGCCGACGAACTTCTCTACCGAGTCCTTGATGACGCGCGATTCTCCCCATCCGGTGGCAACCGCCAGGCGTGGCACGTCATCGTGGTCCACGACGCCGAGCAGCGCAGGGCCATTCGAGATCACTACCTCGATGCATGGCATGACTACGTCGCCCACCTGCTTGCCGGCGTCATTCCATTTTCACCGCTCGCCGACGAGGCCGACCGAGCCGCCGCCCTCGCCCAACGTGATGCAGCCGAGGCGATGTCACGACCCGATGGTTTTGCCGAATCGCTCGACCGCGTGCCGGTGATGCTCGTCATCTGCGCGAATCTTCATGATCTGGCGGCGACCGATCGCGACCTCGATCGCTACCAGTTGGTCGGTGGCGCGTCGATCTACCCCTTCGTCTGGAACATCCTGCTCGCCGCGCACGAGTACGGACTGGGCGGCGTGATGACCACGATCGCCACCCGAAACGAGGAACGCGTCCGCGAGACTCTCGCGATACCCCCTACCCACGCGGTGGCGTCAATCGTGGTGCTGGGTCATCCCGAGAAGCGCCACACCAGACTCGTGCGAAAGAAGGTCGAAACGTTCACCACGGTCGATTCGTTCGACGGTCCGACCTTCAACCCGGCAACGTAGCGCCCGCAACTACTCCCCAAAGACGTCTTTGGAATCTTCACCCTGGCGGCGCGGGCCGCGTCGGATCGGCGGGCGTACGCCGTCGATCAGCAACGGCGTACGCATCGCCGTCGTGTCGCCGTTGGGCGTGGACATGACCCCGAGGAAGTCGCCGTCTCGTATTTGAGGTTGCGCGAAGGCCTGGGCGACATCAAAGATCGGACCGTGCGGCACGCCCGACGTCGCGAGGACCTCGAGCCAGTGGGCGGTCGAATGTGCGGAGAAGATCCGGTCGAGCGTCTGGCGGAGTTCGCCCAAGGTGGCCACCCGGGCGGCGTTGACGGCCCACTCGACGCGAGCCGCGAGCGCTCCGTCGCCGAGCGCGCCAACCAGACGGGCGAACTGACCATCGGTGCCTACGGCGAGCAGGAGGAAGCCGTCGGCGGTGGAAACCGGACCGTAGGGCGCGATACTCGGATGGTCATTGCCGAGCCGTTGCGGATTGGCGCCCGTGGAGAGGTAGCCCTGGGCCTGGTTGATCAGGGCACTCATGGTCGATTCGAGCAGCGGCGCCTCGAAGTGGCGACCCTGGCGACCCTGCGCCCGTGCGAAGAGCCCCGTGAGAAGCCCGATGGCTCCGTAGAGTCCGGTCACGACATCAGCGAGCGGGGCGCCGACCTTGGTCGGCTCTCCATCGGCCCGGCCGGTGACGCCCATCAGACCAGAGCGGGCCTGGGCCAAGAGGTCGAACGAAGGCTGATCGGCCACCGGGCCGCCCGACGTCGCGGGGGTGATACTGATCCACACGCAGTCGGGATTCAAGGCTCGCAGTCGGTCGATGCCGAGTGAGCGAACCTGGCTCGGCAGGAAGTTCTCCACCACCGCGTCGGCCGCTCGAACGAGTTCGCCGACGCGCGCAAAGTCATCGCCGTTGCGCAGGTCGGCCACGACGTTGCGTCGGTGACGGTTTACCGCGAGGTAGTAGGTGGCGTCATCGCCGAATCGAGGCGGAGCCAATGCGCGCACGGGGTCGCCATCGGGGCCTTCGACCTTGATCACGTCGGCGCCGAGGTCGCCAGCGATCATCGCGCACAGGGGCCCAGCCAACACTCGTGAGAGGTCGAGCACCCGCACGCCCTCGAGGGGCAGACCGGTGCCGACATTGGTCGGGTCCAAATGCCAGACCATCAGAGGACTTTCGAGAGGAAACTCTTCAGTCGCTCCGACGACGGCTCCGTCAGCACGACACGGGGATCACCCGACTCCTCGATGACCCCCCCATCAAGGAAGTAGACGGTGTTGGCCACCTCGCGGGCGAAGTTCATCTCGTGCGTCACCACGATCATCGTCATACCGCTGCGCGCCAGGTCCTTCATCACATCAAGCACCTCACCGACTAGTTCGGGGTCGAGAGCGGACGTCGGTTCGTCGAAGAGCATGAGCTTCGGCTCCATCGCCAGGGCGCGAGCAATCGCCACACGCTGTTGCTGGCCACCCGACAACTGACTCGGGTAGTGCTTCTCCTTGCCATCGAGCCCCACCCGAGCCAGGAGTTCACGAGCCTTGACGTTTGCGACTTCGGGACTGACCCCCTTCACCTTGACCTGACCAATGGTTATGTTGTCAAGCACTGTCAAGTGCTGGAAGAGATTGAAGCGTTGGAACACCATGCCGATCTGGGAGCGCTCCGCACAGATCTGCTTGTCGTTGAGTTCGTACAGTTTGCCATCGCGCGCTTCGTAGCCAACGAGATGCCCGTCCACGCGAAGTTCACCGGCGTCGTGCTTCTCGAGGTGATTGATGCAGCGAAGCAACGTGCTCTTGCCCGATCCGGACGGCCCGATGAGGCACGTCACCTCGCCGCGCACCACCGTCAGATTGACACCCTTCAACACTTCCACGCCGGCGTAGGACTTGTAGACGCCGCGCGCCTCGACCATTGGCGTGGTCACGACGCCACCGAGTTGGCTGGAACGCCGCGCCTCGTGCGGAACTTCATCAGAATGCCCCGCGCGTCTCGCGTGAGGCGTTGGATCGGCGTCGGTGGCGGCGTGCGGAGGGCGCCCTTCGAGAAGTGGCGTTCCAGGTAGAACTGTCCGACTGACAAGATGGTCGTCACGATCAGGTACCAGAGGCTCGCCACGATGAGAAGGGGCATGATCTTGTAGTTCGCCGAGTAAATATTGGTGGCGGTCCCGATCAACTCGGTCACACCTATGGCGCTCGCCAGCGATGACGTCTTCAACATGGAGATCACTTCGTTGCCGGTCGGCGGAATGATCACTCGCATCGCCTGGGGAAGCACTACGAGACGGAGGGTCTGGCCGTGGGTCATGCCGAGCGACGTGGCGGCCTCAATCTGGCCCTCATCAACCGCAATGAGACCCGATCGAGCGATCTCGGACATGTACGCCGCCTCGTTCAGGCCGAGGGCAACGACGGCCGCTGAGAACGGCGTGAACACGGAGTTGGCATCGAAGTGCCAGAACGCGATGTGGGTGAAAGGAATGAAGTGAAAGAAGGGCAGCCCGATCGAGAATGTCGGGTAGAGCAGCGCGATGTACAGCCAGAAGAAGAGCTGGACGAAGACCGGCGTTCCGCGAAAGAACCAGGTGTAGGACCACGCTGTGGATGACAGCAATCGGTTGGTTGAAAGCCGCATGACGGCGATGACGACACCGAGAACGATGCCGATGACCATGGACAACACGGTCAGTTCAAGGGTACGCACCAGTCCTTGAAGGACCGGCGACGTCGTGAAGTACTGCCCGACGACGTTCCAGCTGAACCGCCAGGCCACTTCCGGCCGACAGCTGCGAACGCCGTTGACCGTATGGCAAATCACGGATCCGGTCGGCACCTTCGAGAACAACGTGTGCACCAGCATCGCGATGAAGATCAGTGCGAAACCGGCTCCTACCCATTGACCTGCATGACGAACGGGGACGACCTTTACGGCATCGTCCCCGTTCGTAGTCATGCGTGTTGTTCTACTACAAGTTCTTAGGAAAGAGCTCCGTTAAGACGAATCTGGCCCGCGGGGATACCGCCTGAACTCACGCCCCACTTGGCCAGGATCTGACCGTAGACGCCGTTCGCGATCAACGTCTTCAGCGCCTTTTGGATGGCAACGGCCAGTCCCCTGCCGGCAGTTGTCTTGGGTGTGGCGATTCCGTAGGGCGCCACGTTGACAGCGCTACCGACCAACTTGAATTTGCCGCCGGAGGTTGAAACAACGTAGCCGGCGATCTGGCTGTCCAAGAATCCCACCGTCGCTTGACCAGACGTGACGGCGAGGTTCGCCTCGGTCTGAGTAGCGAACGACAAGACCGTCAACTTCTTCCCGGACGGGCAGGTCTTCGCGGTGCTCTGGGCGTCAGTTTGCTCAACTGTCCCGGTCTCCACTGCCACCTTCATGCCGCAGAAGCTCTTGAGGCCCGTGAAGGTCGCCTTGGATGAGCTCTTGGCGTACACTCCCTCGCCGGCTTGGAAGTAGTCAACGAAATTGACTTGCTTTTCGCGCGACTTGTTGTCGGTGAACGAGGAGTTGCCAATCTGGTACTTACCCGCTTGGATTCCGAGGATGATGCCACTGAACGTCACGTTGTTCTCATTGATCTTCAGACCGAGCGTTGTCCCAATGGCCTTCATCAGGTCAACGTTAAAACCCACCATGGTGTTGCCCTTCATCGACTCGTCCGGTGCATACGTGGCGTCCGTGGCGACCTGAAGCGTCTTGCCCTTGTAGATCGCCGGAACGGCTTTGGCATCGGCCGCGTTGTACGCCGCACCCTTTGCAGAGGCGCCCGCGACAACGCTTGAGGCCAGTACGAGCGAGGCGACGCCCGTCGTGACGAGTGCGAGTCGCACCCGTGAAATACGCTGCATGGAAACTCCCTAGTTTTTCGCGCCAAGGTTGGCGTACGGGTTCTATTGATACCAGAAATCAAGCGCTCCGGACGTTCAGGGCTTCGAACGCCCCATCCACGGCGGGCCCCCGCGCCTGAATGGCTGTTTTTTGCGGACTCGGAAGACCCTGACGGCGGTGGCGACCGCCGTGAAGACCGCGACAACGCACCGCCGGTGCGGTCCGTCCGTGAAGGCCCGGGCCACGGCCAAATTCGAGCCAGCCCACAGATTCATCGGCAAGTTGTCCGGCAGTGGCCCGCGCGGCCTCCATCGATCGTTGGGTCTATTCCAGTTGCCCGAGTTGAGCCCGAAACGGGCAAGGGCGTTGCGAGCCTGTGGCCCAAAGAGCGACGAGATGACCGAACCAATGACGGCCGCACCCACCGGGCCACCCGAATCTCGAGCGGTCTTGTTGCCGGCGGCGCCCGTTCCCATCTGCACGGACGACAATGATCCCATCACGACCGCCGTCGAAGGCGCGCTGGTCAATGAGAACCCCGGCGCCAGAAGCATCATCGATCCGATCACCGGCCCGAAGAAGTGGGCCTCGGCAGCCAACGTTGTCCAGATCAGGTGGGCGATCTGTCACGGCCACGTCCCGCTTGAAATCCTTGGCGGCAACTTCTCCGACGATTCCACGCGCCGAAGTGGAGCCTGCTTATGGCGCTGGAGAACGGTCTGGAGAGCTGAGTCCTCCAGCGAACGGGGCCGGCCAACGACCCGGACGGTTCGGTCGCAACAACATGTCGGTCAACTCTCGTCGCAGGTGCTGCTGACGCCAGACGAGTTGCTCCTGTGCGGCGGCCAGGACCCGATCGGTGTCGTCACACTCGGTACGCCAGGTGGGATCGGCAACCAGATCAAAACACTTGAACGAGCCGTCACTGAACTGCACGTAACTGAGCTCGTCACTGACCGACACCGCAAGATTGTGACGACTGAGCGTTCGATCGACCGGCCAACGCGGCGTGTGGTCGCCGATCCAGAACTCGCGAAAGTCCCATTCGTAGTGCGCAGCTCGGCGCCACTCCACGGTGTCGTCGGCGAAGAGTGGCGCCAACGACCTTCCGTCGCACTGGGCCGGTTGATCAACCGACAGCGCGTCAGCAAGCGTCGGCAAGAGATCCACATTCTCGCTGAACGCGCGAATCGAACGTCCGGCGAATGGGCTGCGCGGGTCGCGCCAGAGGCCAAGAATGTGGTAGCTCTGGGGGAAGAACCCGAGCTTCTCGACGAGTCCGTGGTCCCCCAACTGCTCGCCGTGGTCGGACGTGACGACTACCAGCGTGTCGTCCCATTCGTTTCTGGCCTCAATCGCGGAAACCACCCGACCGAGTTGGGCGTCGACTTCGCTGATCATGCCGTAGTACTGCGCGCGCAGGAAACGAATCTCATCGACGTCGGTCGGAGCGGCGCTCTCGGGCACCGCGAGGGCGATCTCGTGCAGCGGGTGGCGGCGATCCTTGTCCGCGGGGGCGATCGGAAGATCCACGTCGGCGGGGTCGTACATCGTCGCGTACTCGCCCGCCGCCGCGTACGGCGGGTGCGGACGCAGGTAGCTCAAGTGGGCGAACCAGCCGCTCTCCTGGGTGGCCAACCACTCGATGAAGCGTGTCGAGAGGAAGCCACTGAGCGAATCCTCGGCCGGCCGGCTGGGTTCGCCGCGCAGCGAGGGCTCCCATCCACTCGCCACCTCGTAGCCCTTCGCGCGCAGGTACTGGATCCAGCCGGCCTGACTCTCGGGCAGGTACAGCCCCACTGAGAATCCCGGCAGGATGCCGTGGTAGCCGTCGAGTCGCGGATCATCGATTCCCTCGGCTTGATTCGGATCAAGCCCCTGGTCGGTGTAGCCAAAGAGGGTCGGGTCGTAGCCTGCGCGACGGGCGACCAACGCGAGGTTGTCGAGTCCTTCCGCCAGTGGCGTCCCGTTGGCGACCACCCGATTATTCATCTGGTACATGCCGGTGTAGAGCGCGGCCCGGCCGGGTGCGCAGGGCGCCGCCTGGGAGTAGTGACGCTCGAGACGTACCCCTTCGCGGGCGATTCGGTCAAGTGTCGGGGTCTTTACGAGGGGATGGCCCGCCGCACCGTAGGTGTCGCCTCGAAACTGGTCGAGGGTGACGAAGAGCACGTTCACGAAGAAGCACTCTCCACGTACCGGTGCATGTGCCCGGCCAGGTCATCGACGATCTCCAACGTCTCGGGCACCAGACCGCCCATGCGAAGAAAACCGTGGATCATTCCCTTGGCCTCGAGCAGTTCGACGGGGACGCCGAAGTGCTCGAGGAGCCCCGCGTAGGCCACTCCCTCGTCGCGAAGAGGGTCGCACTCGGCAACCAACACAACCGCTGGCGGAGCGCCCGTGAGGTCATCGAACATCAGTGGCGAGATACGCGGATCGGTGTGATCCCGCCATTCGCCGAGGTACTGACCGTAGTCGTAGCGAAGGTAGTCGACGTCGAGCAGGTAGCCCTTGGCGTAGGTGTGCGACGAGTCCGTCAGCACTTCGGGTCCCAGCGTCGGATAGATCAGGACCTGAGCCACGATGCCGAGGTCCTCGGCGCGGGTCAGTACCGCCGCCACGGCAATCAACGTCGCTCCAGCGGAGTCGCCCATGACAATCAGTTTGGCTCCGGGTTGAGCGAAATCGGTGAGGTGTGTGGATACGTATCGAACGGCATCGACGGCGTCGTCGATGCCCGCCGGGAAGGGATCCTCCGGCGCCAGTCGGTAGTCGACTGCCAAGAAGCGCATACGGGTATCGGCCGCCAGACGTCGACAGAGTGCGTCGTGGGTGTCGAGATCACCCGCGACGAACGAACCGCCGTGAAAGTACACCACGATCGCCTTGTCTTCGTCTTGAAGCGGGATGTAGAGCCGAGCGGCCAGTGAGCGGCCCTTGAGCTCGAGCACCAGATCGTCCGTCGACTCGACGGCCTCGGGACTGCCACACATGGCCTCGGACTGTTGACGATAGGCCGTTCGACGCTCGAGCGCGCTCACTGTTGACGGATGGGGACCGGGATGTTCCTGGACGGCTCGAACGTAGGATTCCAATGCTGGATGGACCATGACGACCTCCTCGAGAGAGAGCCTACGGGGTGCGAAACGCAGTGCCTCAACAACCGAAGACGTTGTTGCGACGAATTCGTCGAAATAGTGGACGGCTACTTTGACGCGGTGACGACCCTTCGAAGGGAATGGGAATGGGCGTCTGAGGTTGCGAGTAGTTCGGCCATCGCTTTGCCCTTCTCGCAGGTGGTCCAGCGGTGCCTTCAGTGCACCGTTCACCAGTCATCGGCCGTGGCAAGACTGCTGGGCCGAGATTGACGGACGGGGAATGACCTGGATCGAACTTTCGGCTTCTCACGGTAAACGCCTAATCCGCGATCCATTTTCGTGGACCGGGGATTAGATGCCCTGAATCAAGTATTTCGGGCAATCCTCTTGGAGCGGACGACCGGGCTCGAACCGGCGACCTCGACCTTGGCAAGGTCGCGCTCTACCAACTGAGCTACGTCCGCGTAGGTTCCACATTAGCCGAAATACCCAACTCAGCAAGCCCCTACGCGGACCCCTCAGCGATCAAACTGGTTACTTCCTCCAATAGGAAGTCCCGCAACTTCAGAAGGTCAGGCATTCGCTCCGCACAACCTAAGAGACCGAACTCCAGGTTCTCACCCATGCCTAGCACCGTTATATTGAGCGAGAAACTGCCGATAAGGGGACCTACCGGAGCCGCCGACGCCACTCGGTGACCACTCAACCAGAGCGGGATCGGCGGTCCCGGAACCGACGACACCATCAGGTTCGCGATCGGGGGCAGCACGTTCCAGAGCCCAAACGCCGAAATCAGTCTCCCGCCCAACGACAACACCGTGGGGCCGAGCACCCTGGGAATGTCCTGCAAGATCCGGGCGCCAATCTCTCGCTGCAATCCGACGGTTTGGGCCGAGTCCTTCGTGATGGCCGCGAGGCGCTCTTCGGAGTCGGCGATATCAGTGTGCAGGGCGACCAACATTCCCGATATCTGGTTGCCGAGATCAGACGCGGTCCCTTCGCCTCGGACATTTATCGGTACGAAGGCAATGAGGTCCTTCTTCAGCACCTCGCCGCGATCGTCGAGCAGCCGGCGAAGCGCTCCACCGGTCGTTGCCATCACGACGTCGGTTACCGACGCACCACGACTCTTAGCCGCTCGCTTGACCTCGGCGAGGGACACGCGAAGTCGGTGGTACTCCTTTTCAATGCCCGGTGCGCCATTGAGCGACGTGCGCCTCGCTTCAAAGATCGACGGTTGTCCCGGCGTCGACTTCTTGCGACCCCGCACCATCGTGACCCTCACGATTGCCCTCGCGATCTCGTAGAAACGAGTGGCCCACGAGCCGAAGCTCTCGAATATCAGTTGCGGACGACGTCGAATCTTGC
>PKYK01000047.1 GCA_003133665.1 Acidimicrobiaceae bacterium
ATTCTACAGCGTCTCCCTCGTTACGGTACCTCGGTGAGGCAACGACGATGACGATTCGATGCGCCGGCAGTACAGCGAGATGATCCAGCGTCAAGCGCGACGATGAACTGATTTGACGATGCACCCAACAAGATTGATGAAGAGGCCTTGCCCCTTAACACTCGAAGACTCGCATGAGAAATGTGTCGGTAGTGACATCAAAGTTCCGGACCGAGGACCCAATCGCGATGCAATGGACTCCGTGGCCGTGGCACCAATGTGCTGAAGAGCTCTCGTCCTGCGCGGACACGGCGCCAAGAACCTTGGGGGTTCCTAGCCGTGCGAGTGGAGTGTGATTCGGCACCTTCCGCGTAAATCCCGACCACGCTTCGCCAATTTGCTGTATTCAGATTTTCACCGTGCGTTAGGGGGCCAAGTGAATCTGAGCGCTTGGAGACGCGCAGCTGGGAACCGACGCTCAGGTGAGCCAATGGGTTCTGACGAGACTGCGGATGTAGGCCAGCGGACCGTAGACCATTCCCAGCACCTGATGAACGAGCGTCCGGCGCGGGTAGCTCGGCGTCAAACTCGGTGAGCGTTGCGCCGGCGGACGAGTTAGATACCGCAAGCCGACGGGGATTCGCCTGATCATTCCGATGAGGTGTCTGGGGTCGCGGACAATCATCGCGGTGTACATCGCCGTCAGGCCCGTTCCGTAATTGAAGACCTGGCTCATGAATTCTGCTTCAGTGCGCCGGTGGGTATGGCGCACCACGGCCGCAGGCTCGTAGGCGAACGTGCCACCGGTGAGGACGAGCTCAACGGCCATCGCCACGTCTTCGCCACCTTTGGCGAGCGTTCCTCCCCCGATATTGACGTCAAAACCCCCGATTCGCTCGAACGTTGCACGGCGATAGGCCATGTTGCAGCCCGCGCCGAATCTCCCAACGGCGTAGGGGAACATCGGGTCGGTTCCCTTGAGGAGTCTGAGACTCAGTTTCTCGGCACGAAAGGACGGGCTGAAGCCGCCGTAGAACTCTTCAAACCACAACTGCGGTGCCGTCTCGAGTTCCATTGGTAGGACCAGACCGCCAATCCCCTCAACCTCGGCGTCGAGGGCGAACCTCGTGCCAATTGCGCGAAGCCAATCTGGACTGACAGCAGCATCATCGTCGGTGAAGGCAAGAAAATCGCCGATGGAAACAGCGATCCCCCGGTTGCGTGCCGCGGACACCCCACGTCGCGGTTCTGCGACAACGCGCACCCGCTCGCCTCCGGGGAAGTCGGGAAGTGGATCAAGGTTAGTGCCGAATCGGTTGTCGACGACGATCACCTCAAAGTCGGGGTAGTCCAGTGAGAGTAGCGACTCCACCGTGCGGACCAGCTCATCTCGATTTCGGCAAAGAGTAGGGACGACCACCGAAGCCTTCGCCAGCATTTCGTCCGGCAGGCGCGCGGGAAGCGACGACTCGACGTTTGAGTAGGTAGTTGCCAGTTGCTGGAGAACCGATTCAGGCAATCCATCGCTCCCGGCCCGGGCAACGACCACCCCGACCATTCGTCCTTGCTTAACTGCTTCGATCCAGATGCGGTCACCTGGTGCCACCCGTGGCGGCAAGGCGCTCGACAATGCGTCAACGTCAACCTGAATCAACGTGACTGGACGCCAGCTCTCGGAGGCCTGGGTTACGTTGTCCCCCCCCTTTCCGTTATGGGAACGACGCCTGAGCACTCACGAATTCTAATCCACCCTTTGAATTTCGGGCGGCCACGAATGACCGCCTTCTCGCCATCGCGCAGCAGCGGTCATGACTCATTCCCGCCGCCTGCCTCAATAGAGGCTCGCCACCGCGCGTCGCTGAGAAAGAGTCGCGGCGGTCCAGGCGTAGTCGCCGATAACGGTCCCGATGCCCATTCGGCTGCAGACCATCCGCGTTCTTGACCAGAGTTGGAAAGCCAGAGCGTGGTGTCAAGAAGTTGCCGAAAGGTCGAGGTGCCCAGTAGGCGAAGTTCAACGCCGGCTCATCCATTTAGTGCGCCGTGGCAGGAACCAGCACGGTCGCAGTTGGCCACGAAGCAGCGACGCGGTACCCGCTGTTCACCAGTGCGTTGAAGAGTGTGTTTTCCCACCCCTTCGGCAATCCGACGACAATTTCTCCCCAGTTTTCCTGTGACTGACTGAGGATGATGAACTTCGGTTTAAGGTCCATGAGGCCCAACTTGATCTGTCCGACCGTGATGGATCCTGCGGTTTCGATGCTGTCCCAGTTTATGGCGCCAACGTCGGCCTGGTTATAGGGCAGGTAGGGCGATACCAGCGCAACGTTGTCGTTGTAGTGCACGTGCTTGTAGACGTAGTTGACTGCGGCGAGTTCTCCCGTGGAGAACGCCTCGAAAGCGTCGTTGCCGCCACGGGCCACGGTTGTCGCATACGCGCTCCCGAGGACGATCACGAAGACCATTGACCAGAGTGCGGCCCGACCGTACCGCCCGAGTCGAATATTTGGCACGAAGGAGCGAATCGGGCCGGAACGCTGAGGAAGAATGGCCGAAGCGGCGAGGAGGGCCGTGAAAGGAAGTGCGTACAGCACGACTCGCATGAGCCCCTCGCCAACGTAACTCGAGATCGCGAGCAGGAGAAACGGTGCGCCAGCGACAACCTCCAGCGTGCGCGAGTCTGTTGAACGTCGCAGCGCCCCGACGCCAGCCAGCACGTACAGACCCCCGACGACGAGGATGCGGGTTTCTGCGGCCAATTGGTGTACGACGCTGCCCGAGACCCGACCAGACACATTTTCGCTCAGCGTGCTGCCAATATGTCCGAGCCCACTGAAGATGTAGTTGAGATGGCCTCTCCAGTAGTCGCTCGCCCCCAGGCTGAGCCAACCGAGAACCAAGAGTGCGGCCAGGACAACCAGTTCGGGCCGTCCCAAACGGCGTGTCATGAGACATCCCATGAGCATCAAGATCAGTGCGTAGGGGGTGAGAACGTGACTTACGGCGAGGGAAAAGCTGATGAGTCCAAGCAGGCCAAGCACGCCCAAGGTCTGGACGCTGCCCCGCACGGCGACGCTGTCACGGCCTTCGAGGCGAGCGAGCCGGAGAGTTGCACGGCCGCGAACGTAGCGAAATCGAATGGTCCTCCAGAATCCGGTCAAGGGCGGCTTCGGACTCGGCCTTGGCCGCCACGAGGCCAGCACGGCAGCCAAGATGACGAGAAGAAACAGGTATCCGAGAGCTTGCGGGGAGAAGTAGTCCTGGTAGATCCAATCCGTTGCGTAAAAGAGCGCAACGCCGAGCCAACCGGCCCTTCGACCAACGCCAATTGACCTGGATATGACCAGCAGTGGCGCAAGGTACATCAGTTCGATGAAGAGTGGAAACCAGCGTGTGAAGCCCAGGGAGTTGACCTGTCCGGCGAAACCCGCGAAGACGGCACCGAGCGAGAATGCCCCAGTCCAGGAGAAGTCGGCTTCGTAGTGCGTGAGGATGTGCCCGTGCTGAAAGATGTAGAGGAGGAGGCCGGAATGCCGGTAGGCATCCGCCAGTCCTGCGATTGGCTCGACTGCGCACGCCGTCCCAAATAGAAAGACCGCCAGCAGAGCGATGAACACGATCAGCCAGTGCGACCGCAGCGGCGAACGGAGCAGTTCATTCGCGAAGCCGAGTACCACGAGTGCCAGACCCACGAAGTAAGGCCAATGCAATATGGTCACGAGGCCAAGTTGACCCATTCTGGCAAAGTCGGCCTCGCGCACGGCAGCGATCCACAAGACGAGAGCCGTCACCGCCAGGACGACCGCTCCACCCTGCGATCGACTCATTACCGAACAAGCGCGCCGCCACGTCGTTGCCACAGACACCCGCGCCTACCCCAGAGTCCTGAATCTGACGACCGCCAGCACAACAAAGAGCAGGACGAGAAGAAGGGTCACGTAGGTCAGTGTCTGGGACACTCGACGCGTCAGGGCTACGTCGGTCACGTCGCTCCACGCCCTTAGCGACAGAAGAACGATGCACGCGACCAAGACAGTGAGTTCAGCGGGAGAAGTAGCGAGCGACGATGCGCTGGCCAGCAGGACGTCGATCATTTCGAGTCAGTCGACTGCCAAAGGCCTCGGGACTGCACGACGAGTGACGGCAGGCAGACCAGGCACGTCACCACCTCCAGGGCAAAAAGGTGCCAGGCGTGCATGCCTATCAGGATTTGAGAGGCCACCACGAGTATGGCCATACTCGCCCCGACCGTCAACGCAAACTCCAGTGCCGCACTATCCAACTTCAGCAACCCAACCACCGACCAACCCGGAATGAACAGGCCGAGGGTGACGCCGAAGATGAACCGCGCCGGTCCGTGAACACCACCTACCGTCACGCCGAGCGAAACGAGGTCGATCGCCAACAGCACCATTGAGATGACTGGCCTCAGATTGCGATGCCGATTCTGTCGCACTTTCGCGTGACTACCTCTCGCGAGATCAGCGGGATTGCGAACCACGCCAGTCGCCGAGTCTCGGTTCATTGCACTCAAAAGGAATCTCCTTCGCACCCCACGCTACCAAAACCCATTCTTCGACCTGATCAGCGAGCAAGGGCCAATCCTACCGAACCAATCGCGCGATTCATCGTGAGGTGCTTCGCACCAGGAATGCCGAGTTCGTGTGGCGCTATGCCCAGTACGTAGAAGCCGATGGGCGATCGTCCGCAGCCGTCATCCCAACGTTACGACTGGAATGCGTCACCGGTCACGTGCCCTTCACGTTCCTCGACAAATCGTTGTCGCTCTTCGCGGCGTCGGCGTGATGCGCGCCGGAGCAATTCAATTAGCGAAGCACCGGCGGCAGTGGTCCACCCTCACCTCGAAGAGCGTTGGTCAACTGCGTGAGGTCACGACTGCTGAACGCAATCGGCGTCTGGCGCACGGCGACCCGCCCCCAGACCAAACCGGCGGCAGCGCACGTCGTTCCTACCACTATGAGCGCGAGCCGGCTCGCAGCGGAACGTGGATGAACGAAGAGCATCCCAAGGTTCTGGGCGAACTCGCGAGGCAATGATCGAACGAGATGCTGGCGCTCGGCAGCCAAGCCGAAATCGGATCCCACCAGGAACGAGACAGCTGCTTTCGACAGACCTTCCGCCCAGCAGCGCGTCCAGAAGTAGTGCCAAGTGAGTCGGGACACCGGAACCCACTGGTGAACGATGGCGTCACGCGCCATCACGAAATGCTCGTCGGGGAAAGCCGCCGTGTAGCGGATGCAGAGTTCCGTCTCTTCACATCCCAGCGGAGTCACTCCGATGCGACCAATGCCCTCGGTGAACCCGCCGACCGACGCGAACACTCTGCGGTGTATCGCCATGCTTGCCCCGATGGGATTGCGAATGGGAAAGTTGGTCTCGGGCAGACCGGCGTAACTACACCCGAGTATCCAGTAGAACGTCTCGGGGAACCACGTCGGCGGACTGTCCGGCCAGTGAGGGAGAATCCATCCGCCCACTCCAGCGACCTTGGGATTGGTCATTGGCAGCGTCAACTGTTCCAGCCAATCGGCCTCGGCATAGGCGTCGTCGTCGAGAAAGGCAATAATTTCACCCGTCGAGGCGGCGACGCCGGTGTTTCGAGCTCCCGACACACCTTTGGTCGATTGATTCGCTACGACACAGACACCTTTGAACTCCTGGGTCGCTCGAGCGCGAAGTTCCTCGTTGTAGTCGATAACAACAATGATCTCGTCGGGCTTGAGGGTCTGTTCCCCGCAAGACCGCACCGCGGCGACCAGGGTGTTCCACCGGTCCATGGTGTAAGCGCAAATAACGACTGAGATTCGCATCAAACGCTAATTCTCGACTGGACTGCAGCATCTGGTTGCTGACGCGTACCGATGATCCGCTGAGCCAGTTCATCCCAACTGTCAGGTTTGGGAAACTGCAATTCCGCAAGCCGCAGCGCGTGGGTTAGTGCAACGTGAACCGACGCCGTACGGTTGCCATCCGCGAGGAGCCCCCCGACGTAGCCACGCCCGACCTCGGGCACCTGCACGGTACCAAGCACAACTGTACCTATACCGCACTCAACGGCCATCGAGAACACCCGTGAATCCACCGCGGGCTCGGCAATGATCAGCGCCGATGAAGCCGCGCACAACTCCCGAAGGTCGGTGGAGGAGATGTTCTCACCGATCAGTTCCACGTGATTCGCATGATAACTATTCGCGACCAACCCCGGCGCAGCGGCGTCACCGAAGCGCATCACCACCTCGAGGCTGTAAACGTCGATCCACGCCTCAGGAATGGCGTCGAAGGCCGCCAGGAGCGTGGACAGTGAATCAGTGTCGTCCCTGGGCAAGAAAGCTGTGATTTGCTGCTTCGATTGGCGCCCGCTCCGACCGCCGAGCGACAACGCTCGATGCGACTCGACCACCGGACCGGAGCGACCATACGCTCTGGCCAATTCCGAGGCCTGCTGATCGTCGCCCACCAGGACGACGTCGGCATTGACCAACGTGCCGGCGAGACTCACCGCCCGGGCGTGATTGGGTTGGGGAAGACTCGCACAGGCCACCACCGTCAACGCACCGGCGGAACGACCGGCGTCGATGAACTGCCTAATCCACGCGTTGTCGATTCCCGGCCAGGCGTAGGCCACCACCGTCTCGACTCCCGGACCGATCAGATCGCGAAAGGCCTGCGCCCTCAGCCGGATGTTGGAGGGCACCTGGTAGCGGCTAATCGAACCGCCCTCGATGGCGTCATGCGCCGCGGCCAACGAAGGCGCCCGATGAAGTCCGGCCATGAGGTCGGTATTCGAGTCCACCTCGATGTGGGTAACCGAAGTTCTCTTGGCGAGGGCCTGAACTATCTGTGAAACGACTATCCCGGGAATGGTCAGTGAGGAACTCGGGCCGGCCACCACCACGGCACTCCCGCGCTCTCCCACCTTCAATGCCCTGGCTCCCATGAAGTCCTCAGATCGCCGCAACACGGTATCTCCGAAATCTCTCATGAACTATCACTCGAAAGCAACTCAGGCCGTCGCGGGCTGCATTGAGGTTGCTGCTGCCATGGATTCGATGGGTCTCAAAACACGGCACCTCGACCGTTCGCAGCGCGGCGCGATGAGCCCGGATATCGATCAGCAGTTCAACCTCGAAGCCGTCCGTGTCGATTTGAAGGGCATCCAGGCGGTCAGCCCACACGCCCTTGAATCCGTACGTCCCGTCGGTGTAGCGCGCACCGAAGAGCAGCCAGACCAAGAAACAGATGCCGCGATCTCCAAATCGACGGAGTCTCGTAATATCGACCGACCCCCCGCCGGGGGCGAAGCGCGTCCCCTTCACGTAGTCCGCACCGTTCATCAGCGCGTCCCGGAATGCACCGATCTCGGCCCCATCCATGGACCCGTCTGCGTCCATCACTATGAGAATGTCACCGCGCGCCGCCTCGAAGCCGGCGCGAAGGGCCGCGCCCTTGCCACGACGCGTCTGCTCGACGATCCGTACATCGGGCCGAAGCACCCTCGCCACACGTTCCGTATCATCACGCGAGCGACCATCGACAATGATGATTTCAGTGACCCAATCAGGGATTGTATTGATGACGTAGGGAAGATTCCCGGCCTCGTTCAAGGTAGGAATGATGACCGAAACAGTCGGTGCCAAGGGTCGACGATGGCCTTCAGGGGCGTCGTTCATACGACCCGTCCGCGTCGAAGGGTTGACCGGCGACACCCTGTTCCTCCTCATCAGCCCCTGCGTCCGTAATAATTCCAGAAATGTCATTCACTGTCAATTGGAAATTAGACATGGAGCGTAGCCACTTCACGGGACTCTCCCGCAGCCGGATTCTTAGAAACCCTGGATCGCTCAACACGCCGAAGGTCGCGGTCGATTGAACCGTGGTCACATTTTCTGTTCACCTGCGCACCCCTCTCCTCTGTTGGGTGGAAATCGAACTCACGCTTTCCCACTATTGACCACTTGAAACGAAACACATTTGTGTAATTCAATGTTCGGGTCTCCGACCCGTCGGCTTCTCGGTCGTGAACGTCAGACTCAATCACTGCAGATGAAGTGATCCGTCTAGGTATCAAGTGTTCCAATGTTTCGCCCTTGCAACTCTTTTGATTGAATGTTCGAGGAATTGACGACTAGTTCGCGGCGTACTGCGCGACCCAGTCAACCTGCAACGACTGCGGAGCGCTGGGGCATGCCCAACCTGACGCGCACCACGTCTGCGACTGAAGACTGATGTGCATGGGAATGTTGGGGATGGCGCTGGCCGTGGTTACTGATCCCCATACCTGCCCGTCGACGGTGTACGTGATTGAAGCCGGCGTCCAAATCACGCCCCAGGTGTGCCACTGGGTCATGTTGACACCCAACTTCCGCTCGATCTGACTGTTCGCGGAGCTGTAGTGAACGGTCGCTGAGGTGTCAGTGACGCTGCCGAAGGTCTCGTTGAAGTCGATCTCGGGAGGCCAGACGTTGGCGTCAGGCCAAAGGATTTCGACCCCGGTCGGTCCAGCGCCGGTCAATCGAGAACGGACGAAGTACGCGCCGTAAGTCTGGCCCTTGATGCCGCAGAGGCACGTTCCGCCGGTCACCCAATTGTTGTTGAACGCCGGATCTTGGAAGGTGTTCACCAGAAGCATCCCGCCGCTCACCGTCACGTGTGACTGCCCAAACATGGCGCCCGGGTCGCCCCCGGGCTGACCCGCGTAGGTGCCCCATTCCGAAGGTAGGGAGGAGCCGGTGAAGTCGGTCACGTAGCTCCGGGTGTAACCCGACAGCGCGCCCGCACCTGGGGGGGCGTAGCCGGATGGCTCAGAACTATTGACAGTGCCAGTAG
>PKYK01000065.1 GCA_003133665.1 Acidimicrobiaceae bacterium
TCAACTAAACCGACAGCAGTCCCAAAACTTGATGTTATTGCGATGAAGACGGCGACCCTGCAACCGGATAGATCAAAGCCGTATTCTCATCTCGTTACCGGTGTTGTCCTGAGAGCCTATGCAGCACATGGAGTCCACCAGAATTCAACTGAGGCAAGAGAAGCAGGCAACCTGTTGCTCTCTAGCTTCTTCAAGAAAGATAACTATCCCGATAGGGGAAATCCAGAATTTTGGCTCAAATTCACCTACCCATTTTGGTTCACTGATCTCATTTCAGCAACGGACAGCCTATCGCGGTTGGGTTTTTCGAAAGACGAGCCGCAGGTCGAAAGAGCTATCGAATGGTTCATTGACAACCAACTGGCTAGTGGATGTTGGCAACTGAGAATACTGAAGAATGGAAGAGAGTTTCCCACAGGTCTGTGGTTAGATCTTTCAATCTGTAGAGTGCTCCAACGGTTATTCGAATAGGCATCTCGAGTGGGGATCGAACCCACGACTGAGGGATCATGAGATGGCTGCAAACGGTCGAAGTGGTCCGTTGGTATCAGTCTCGTCCAACATCAAGAGGAACTGTGTCTGGCGGCGTCCATTCGTCATGTGGGATGAGAGGTGGGATTCCCAGATCAAGAACGCACGATCTGCCGGTTCGAGTTGGCGAACCGGCGCGCTAGTTCTGCAACTTGGAACCTGAGGGCAATGGTCGCCGAAAGCTTGATCCCAAGCGGCAAGATCCGACCCCCACGCGATACATCCACAAACGAGGGGCGCCACCTGACCAGTTCCTGAAGTGAGGTCATTCATCCGAGCATTCGCCGAAGTGTGGCGGCAAGCGACCGGACAATGACTGGAACTATGTTGGAATTGACCGGGTCTCGGACGTTGGGCGAGGAAGTGATGCCATGGGGGCCTTATGCGGTGGGAAGCCAACCTCGGATTCCGTTACGACAATGACACGGGTGGCGGCCATCCTTCTGGCTTTCGCGACGGTCTTGCTCTTCGTTGCCATGTTCCTGCCCTGGTGGTCGCTGAAGGTGACAATGGTATTGCGCACGCACCTCGTGGTTTCCACCGGCTTCTCCAGCTGGGGATGGCTTAGTTTCGCCGCGGGGCTGGTGGCGCTAGTCGTGACGACCAGACTCCTCGTCGTCCCTCACCTGGCCATGGAAATACCCTTTGAAAAGCGTCTCAATATTCGGGTGATGGCGTGGGCCACATTGGCCGCCGGAGGAGCGGAACTCCTCGGCAACCTCCTGTTCATCAATGCGGCGCCCAGGACTCGCCTTGGATTCGGGGGCAGCGAAATCGCGAGCCACGGCGTTGGCCTGGTCATCGCAATAGTCTGCGGCCTGACGTTCATCATCTGCGGCCTGCTGATGCTTCTTCAGAGAGACCGAGGTGCTCCCTCGCTTCGGTACAAGATGCGCTTCCTGCGTTTGTTGGCACCAGCGCCACGACGTCTCCGGATGCCGTGTCCTGACTAGTGGGGATCGAGCCCACGACCGAGGGAATGTGAGGTGGAAGAAGCGGGCGGAATGGTCCGGTGCTGTCGGAATCGTCCGGATTTGAAGGAGAAACTGGTCCGGTGGGGTCAGTGTGATCCGGTAGCACCGGTTCGGTGCGTGGGATGAAGCGTGGGATTTTCGATCTCGGTGGTGCGCGGGTTAACGGCAGGGGTCCGACACGAAACGAGTTCTCGATGATCTTCTACGGTCTGCAACGCGTCCCGCAGCTTTCGTATCCGCTCGTTCAATTCGTCGACTAGTTGCGTTTCTGCAGGCGGGGTCTTACGATATTTGGCTGTGGGACGGATCGATTTCGTCCAACCAAGAAGAAGGGTCCGAATGACTGTCCACACTCCTAAGTGCGAGCCTTGCCGTGCCTGTTGAAGGAGAGTACGAACCTAGCCCCGCGCAGTGGGTTCGTGAGCAGGTGGCTGAATACGAGGACTCTGGTGGCGCACGAGCTAACACCCTGCGTGGCACCGGGCTTCCGATCATCATCTTCACAACCCGCGGTAATCGCAGTGGCAAGGTCCGCAAGACCCCCGTCATGCGGGTGGAGCATGACGGCGAGTACGCCCTCGTGGCCTCCAAAGGCGGAGCGCCTGACAACCCCGTCTGGTACCACAATCTCCTGGCTCACCCTGACGACGTCATGTTGCAGGACGGTACCGAACCCTTCGACGTCGTGGTCCGACAAGTGAGCGGCGCCGAGCGAGCGCTGTGGTGGGATCGTGCCGTGCAGGCCTACCCTGCCTACGCCGAGTACCAGGCAAAGACCACACGCGAGATCCCAGTCTTCGTCGCCAAACGCGAATAGGGTCGAACGTATCCAATTCCGAATGACCTCATCCGCCCATGGGAGTTCAAGCACCAGTCACGTGAATCGCATTCGTGCGTCAGCGTGATGAGACTGCCTTCTGGCGGCACCCGCAAATGGCTGCTCGCCAACGGCAAGAACTCTTCAATCATGAGTCCAAGCGGCAGTGTTTCGTAGCCGAATGCTCGAACCGGTGGACCGACGTCAATAATCTCCAACTGGAAGACAGGTCACTGGGAACATTGCCCTACGCTGATGTCTCATGAAAGAGGGTCCTCACGAAGAGCCGCTGCTCGGGGGAAACGTCAGCACGGGAGTGGTTCGGATCGGCAACACTGTTCGTCGCCCAGCGATGCCTTGGTCGGCGAGTGTAGACGCCCTGTTGCTCCACTTGGAAGTGGCTGGATTCGAAGGAGCGCCTCGGGCGATGGGATACGACGAGGTCGCACGACAGGTACTTTCATTCGTCGACGGATACGTCGATCCGAATCCCTCTGATCTCGACCTGTCGCGCATCACTGAAGTTGGCCAATTGATCCGACGCTTTCACGATGCCGCAAGTGCCTTCACGCCACCACCGGATGCGGTCTGGAATGTTGCCATCGTTCCGGACCGGGAGGAACTCATCTGTCATCAGGACCTCGCACCATGGAACCTCGTGCGCACGCCCGCCCGGTTGACCTTTATTGACTGGGACGGAGCCGGGCCCGGCTCGCGGCTTTGGGATCTGGCCTACGCAGCACATGGATTTGTTCCACTTTCTCCCAGCGCTTCGCTCAGCGATGAGGCGGCGGCAGAGAGGCTCGCTGGTCTAGTCAACGGATATGGACTTGAAAGACACGACCGCTCTCGCCTCGTCAACATGCTCGGCCCACGGATTCGGTCGATGTACGAGCTTCTGAGCGACGGCCGCGAGACGGGTGTAGAGCCGTGGAGCAGGCTCTGGAACGAGGGGCACGGAAGAGTTTGGTTGGCTGATGCCGTTTACGTTGAAGAAAGGAATCGTCTGTGGGCAGAGGCCCTCGCCTGCAACGTTGATCTCCACGGCTGATTTCCTTGGCGCCTAGCGTTCACTCATGATCTGCGTTAAGGAATTCAATCCGGAAATGGGGCATCCGTCTCAGTGCAGCAGACGACCGTTGGCACCCGGCACACGAGCCACCCACCGGTACAGGCCGTGACGGTAGACAAGAAGGAATTGGACAATGACCGCGGCAGCCCTCCTTCCCACGTTCGTCAAGGAGATTCTTGGGGCGGTTGGGGTGTCGGTGACGGACCTTCCGCTCTTCTGCAACATTGACGCGACATCAAGACCGTCCGCAACATGCCGGGCAGCCGCCAGCAGCAGGACACTGTGGGTGGTCCTTCTCATTTGGCCCAACATCATCGCATCGGTCGTCTACCTTGCCTCCGTGCGTCCGGGGCTGGAGGCGGCGAAGGTTCTTCCGTAGTGCCACGTGACTTGAAGTCGGATTCTCAGTATCTGCATGGGTCAGGCCAGCATCGACTGAACTGAGACGGATACTCCTTGGTCCGGAATGGAGCAAGGAGGACACGGTCGTTAAAATAGCGATGGCGAATGTCCGTATCACAACACCCGCAACCTGCTCGACCAGCTCCAATCAGTGGGGACCTAAAGAGTTCCATTGGCCCTGCCCTGACCCGGGATTGAGGAGCGCATCAAGATTCTTCATGGGTCAAGCCGCTAGTTTTCACAGGGGAAATCGCCGGCCTGGCAACGACCCACGAGCCCATCTGCTTCGTCGAGCACACCTTGACTAGTGGTGCGGCCCAGCGCGATCTGTTCCTCACTCCGGAGCTTGCTCCACGGCCGTCCATCTGCCCCACGGCCGTTTCGCAACTCCTGTTCACCCCACTCCGTCCCTCATGCGACGTTCATCCGACCACTGCACCCCCCCGGGGACCGCGAACTGGATCGGCCCGGCTCTAACTCTTCGTTTCCCCCGCCAGCGAGCGCCGCACCACACGAGTGTCGACCGGCTCCGGGCGCCAGCTTCGCGTCAGCATGTCGTACGCCGATTCGAGGGTGTCGTGGTCCCAGCCGAAGTGGGTCAGGCTGGTGCCCCGGATCAAGTAGGCGTTATTGTCACGGCTCCCCCGGCGCGTGAAGCACCAGGCGTCGCGGTACTGGACCACCTCCCAGTCGGCCAAGGTGGTACCCATCGTGGCGGGTGTCTGGAGACCGCACCACCAGGCGAAGAGCTCGTCAGGGGTTGGGGTGTTGGCGGTGTTGGCGTACACGGTTACTCCTTCGCTCGGCGAAGATGATGTACTAATGGTGCCGCACGAATGTTTCCGGACCGTTAAGGACTCGTTAAGGGTTCGCCACGGCCTGTACCACTGTCTCCGCCACACGACCGCCGTTCGCCTCGTTCATCCGAGCGCCCGACGCATCCGCACCGCGTACGGCATGGCGAACCTTCGCAACCTCGCCGAGGCGCACCAGTTCGGTTGGGCCGAATCGGCAAGTGGCAGGGGCCTACTTCAGGCCACTTGGCGGGGACTTACGAAAAATCCAAAGGCGTTCTCCTGACGCATGATTCAGACAGTGCTTCGCACTCGGTCACAGTTTCCGTCGCAAATTTTCACAGGTTGTTCTGACGGTGCGTCTGGTGAGTGCGATCGGGCATCGCACCGGCACAATCTCTTACGATGAAGGTCATGACCCAATCGGGCGCTGTGCGCCACGCCGCCGATCAGTGGGACTCGACGACTGCTCTCCTTGCGGCTACCCCTGCGCCCGCTGGCCGTGAGGCGGTGTGGGTCCAGGCGCTGGCGTTCCTCGATGCCGGTCACCGCGACGGCGCCCATCTGGTGGCCAGCGTGCTCGTCATCGACGCCGGTGGGCTGGTGCTGCTCGCCCGCCACCACCGCTACTGGCAGTGGGGCCCGCTCGGTGGGCACCTGGACCCCGGCGACGCCAGCCTCAGCGCCGCCGCTGCTCGAGAGCTCCTCGAGGAGGCGGCGCTCGCGGCGCACGTCCACCCGGCGCCCATCGACGTCCGCCTCTCTCCTACCGGTGCCGGACCACCACCGAGCCGGTTCTCCATCTCGACGTGCGCTTCGCCGCGTTTGCCGCCGCGCCCGCCCCGGCTCTCGTCGCCAATAATGAGCTGACGGGGCTCGAGTGGTTCGACGCGCGCAGTCTGCCAGCGCCCCTGACACCGGCCACCGCGGAGCTCGTCGGTCTTGCTACTGCGGCTGCCGCCTTGCGCCGCTGACTGCTCACCGGAACAGTAACCGTCTAATCCGCCACATCGACCCTAGAAGTCCCATGAACGCAGCCTTGCACGAGAGTCGCCGCCGGCAGTAGTGGGCTGTTTACCTCACTCCTTCACCCACGCAGTTTGCCGAGGGGTGTGGTTGGTTCTCGGTCGGCGTCGTTTGCGGCTTCTTAGGGCCACGTGATCACACAGGGGTGGCGTGCCTCGTAGGAAGAGGAACCGAGTGACTCTATTTCCGCAAGTCGTAAGGACTTATTTTCGTCAGTCCCCCTAGTAGGGCCGGTGGGGATCGA
>PKYK01000074.1 GCA_003133665.1 Acidimicrobiaceae bacterium
GCCGATGATCGGACCACCGATGCCGCGGTCGAGGGCGACTTTGGCACATCGAACGGCGTCGATAATCACCCCGGCCGAGTTGGGTGAGTCCCACACTTCAAGCTTGAGTTCAATATTGAGAGGAACGTCGCCGAAGTTGCGACCCTCCATGCGGATGTAGGCCCACTTGCGGTCGAGCAGCCACGGGACGTGGTCGCTCGGACCAATGTGGATGTCATCGGGTGACATGTGGCTTGTCTCCAGTTGGGAAGTCACCGACTGGGTCTTTGAGATCTTCTTCGACTCGAGGCGCTCTCGGTCGAGCATGTTCTTGAAGTCCATATTGCCGCCCACGTTCAGCTGATACGTGTGGTCGAGGGTCAAACCGCGGTCTTCGAAGAGACGCGACAGCACACGGTGCACGATGGTGGCCCCGACCTGGCTCTTGATGTCGTCGCCAATGATTGGCACCTTGGCGTCGGAGAACTTCTTGGCCCATACGGGGTCCGAGGCGATGAAGACCGGGATGGCGTTGACGAAGGCGACGCCGGCGTCGATGGCGGCCTGGGCGTAGAAGCGCTGCGCCTCTTCGGAACCAACGGGTAGGTACGAGACCAGCACCTCGGCGCGGGCGTCGCGCAAGGCCTGGACGACATCGACGGCCTCGACGGGCGACTCCTCGATCGAGGCGCGGTAGTACTTGTTCAGGCCATCCATGGTCGGTCCACGAAGCACCGTGACGCCGAGTGACGGCACCGTGGCGAACTTGATGGTGTTGTTCTGGCCGCCGTCGATGGCCTTGCCGAGGTCGTTGCCGACCTTGGAGGCGTCGACATCGAAGGCCGCCACGAATTCGAGGTCGCTGACGTGATAGCCACCGAGCACGACGTGCATGAGACCGGGCACGTCGTCGCCAGGCTTTGCGTCCCTGTAGTACGTCACGCCCTGAATGAGTGAACTGGCGCAGTTTCCGACGCCGGCGATGGCCACGCGAATCTTTTCCATGGCTCTCCTTTCCTACTTCACTTCTTGAGCGAAGGTCTTCTGGTTACTTCGTTCGGTGGACAACAGGTTGTCGATCCACGCGAGGTCCAACTCGACACCCTGCGCGGCGTGTTCCATCACGCTGCGGGCATAAGTGTCCAATTGTTCGTTGTGCGCTCCGGCCCGTACTTCGACGAGGCGCTCGACGAGATCGGCTCGCCGGCGCTCCAGTAGGCCCACGCGAAGATTGGGGGTGAGGTATTTCGCGAGCGCCATGCGCAGTGAGAAGTTCTTGCCATCGTCGACGGTGGCGGGGTTGGCGAGCAGGGCCACGAACTCCTGGCGCCCACGGTCGGTGATGCGGTAGACCTTGCGCCCACGCCGGCCGATGCCCGGCGAGGTGCGAAGAGAGCGGAGTGAGGCGCGTTCGCCCGAGAGCGATCCGGTCGACATTGATCCGAGGCGCGATTCACTGGGCGTCACCGCCTCGACGCAGCCGTGACGCTCCAGGCGAGCGAGAGCTGGATAGATCGATCCAAAGGAGACATTGGCCCAAACCCCGAGGCGATCGCGCAACTGGGAGCGGATCTCGTAGCCGTGGTGGTCGCGGTCCATGAGAAGTCCGAGGATGGCAATATCTAACACGCAGGCCATCATATCACTTCGATATATCGATGAGTACATTCGGTAAGACACGTGGCATTCCAAGGTAGCGGTAGTGTCGCCCGTAATGGATAAGAGTTTTCGCACCAGTACCGCCGACGGCGCGGTCGTCGAGTTCGGACTCGTCCGTCACGCACTTTTGGCGAAGGTCGCCGCAGGCCTGCTCCGCTACGAAGACATCTGCGACGCCCACCCGGAACTCCTTCGAGCCGCCAGGAACATTGGGCGATCGACCGGTGAGACGTGCCCGGTCTGTCACGAGGTCGAGCTCGTCGAGGTCACCTACGTGTTCGGTGCTCGCCTCCCGGCGGGCGGGACCTGTCCGACGTCGCGCGCCGAGCTCTTGAAGCTCGAGCGCCGTGAAGAGCCCGTGCAGTGCTACGCCGTCGAGGTCTGTGTCGACTGCTCGTTCCACCACCTCGTACGAAAGTGGACAGCCGGCGGTCGACGCTCGCGCAAGGCCCAGCCGACGCAACAGAAGAAGGTCAGTCAGTGAGCCTGAGCGCTCCGGCAATTCGTGCGCGCAAGCGCAGGAGCGGCAGCCAACCGCTGGTAATGGTGACGGCCTATGACGAACCGAGCGCACGCTTCGTCGACGCCGCCGGCGTCGACATCATCCTGGTCGGCGACTCGGTGGCCAACGTGGTTCTGGGACACCACGACACACTCCACGTCACGGTTGAAGAGATGTGCCATCACGTGCGTGCGGTCGCCGCGGCGAAGCCCCGGGCGCACATCGTGGCCGACATGCCGTGGCTCAGTTATCACGTCGATGCTGGCGACAGCGTGAGAAACGCGGGAGCCCTGATTCGTGCGGGGGCGCACAGCGTGAAGCTCGAAGGGGGACAGATTCGCCGTAGCGTGGCGCGGGCCATCCTCGATGCGGAGATCCCGGTCATGGGCCATTTGGGTCTGACCCCCCAAAGCGTGCTGGCCTTCGGCGGTTTCAAGGTTCAGGCAAAGACCCGCGAGGCCGCCAAATGGTTGGTGGAGGACGCCATTTCGTTGCAGGACGAGGGTGTCTACGCCATCGTGATCGAAGGTGTGCCCAGTGCGGTCGGGACCCTCGCCACTGAATCTCTCGAGGTTCCGACGATCGGCATCGGGGCCGGACCGGACACGGACGGGCAGGTGCTGGTGTTTCACGACCTTCTGGGCCTCACCAACCGCGCGCCGGCAAAGTTCGTTCGTCAGTACGCCGACCTGGGTCCCGTGATCACCGAGGCGCTGGAACGATTTGCCGCAGACGTGCGGAGTGGCGCGTTTCCAAGCGAAACCGAGACCTACGCCAACCCCGAGGACCTGCTCAACTAGCCAGAATTGGCCGATTGGAGTAGAGTGGTCCTTCCCATAGATGTGGGGAAGTGACAACAGAACCCTGCTCTGTTTTCCGCAGAGCCCGGCCTGGCCGGACCAGAGGGAAAGGAAACCGGCCATGCGGCCTTATGAAACCATGATCGTGTTCGACACGACCGTTGACGCGCAGTCCATCCAGGTGGCACTCGATCGAGCACTCGAGACCGTTCGTACCAGTGGCGGACACCCCGGAACCATCGACCGTTGGGGGAAGCGTCCTTTGGCGTACGAGATCAAGAAGCGCAAAGAGGGTTACTACGTGCTGGTGGAGTTCAGCGGCGAGTCGGACACAGTTGTCGAGCTCGACCGAATCCTGACCCTTTCGGACGAGGTCCTTCGTTTCAAGATCCTTCGTCGCAATGAGCGAACGAAATCCCGCCGTGTTACGGCTCAGGGTTAAGTTCGGGCGCCGAGCGAACTAAGGAGAAGAAATGGCCGACAACACCATCACCGTCGTGGGGAACATCACCCGGGACCCCGAACTCAAGTTTTTGAACAGTGGCCAGGCCGCGGTGCGCCTTTCGGTCGCCGTCAGTCGTCGCTGGCAGAACCGCCAGACCCAGGAGTGGGAGGAGAAGACCTCCTTCTTCGATGTCCAGTGCTATGGGCCCATGGCCGAGAACGCCGCGAACTCGCTGTCGAAAGGCGCACGGGTCGTCGTGACCGGTCGCATGGAGCAGCGCTCGTGGGAGACCGAGAACGGTGAGAAGCGCTCCGCTTTCGAGATTGTTGCCGATGAGATTGCCCCCTCGCTTCGATGGGCCACCGCCGTTGTCACCAAGACCCCCCGCCCCGAGGGCAGCAGCTTTGCCTCGGGCAGCCAATCAAACACCACACCTCGTTCCAACGAACCGACCACGTACGCCTTTGATGAGGAGCCCTTCTAATGCCACGTATCAATAACCCGAAGCCACCAAAGCGCGCGCCGAAGATCGACAGCCGTCGCGTCAAGAAGAAGCCGTGCTCGTTCTGCCAGCACGGAGTTGGCACCGTTGACTACAAGGACCTGGCCCAGTTGCGCAAGTACATCTCGGACCGCGGCAAGATCCGTGGTCGTCGTGTGTCAGGAAACTGCCAGCAGCACCAGCGCGACGTGACCGACGCCATCAAGACCGCCCGTGAACTGGCCCTCCTGCCCTACACCCAGCGGACCGTGACCGAGCGTCGCGGTGGCCGTGGCCGTGACGACCGCGGCCCGCGCGGCCCGCGTCCCGACCGTGACAACGCGGAGTCCACCGTCCAGAGTCCTGCCGTCGAGGCCGTCGAGAGCGACCTGGTGCTGGACGACGCGAGCGAAGCTGCTGAAGTCCTGAAGACCGAGCTCGTCGAGGAGGCCAGCGAATGAAAGTCTTGCTACGCAGTGACGTTGTCGGAGTGGGCCGTCGCGGTGACATCGTTGAAGTGAAGTCTGGCTACGCCCGGAACTTCCTGCTTCCGACCGGTGCCGGCCTTGCGGCAAGTGAATCCATGGAGGCCCAGGCGGCGTCCATGCGCAAGTCCCGTGACGTTCGCGACGCCAAGAGTCGAGAGGCCGCGGAGGTTCAGCGCGCCTTGATTGAACAGGCCACCATTACCGTGGCCGCGCGCGCGGGCACCAATGGACGACTCTTCGGGTCGGTGACCGAGGCTGACATCGTGAATGCCATTCGCACTGCGACCAACATCTCGCTGGACCGACACGCGATTCATATGGCTGAACACCTGAAGGAAGTGGGCACGGCTTCGGCAACCGCCACGTTGTTTGACGGCGTGGTTGCGACGCTCACCATCGAGGTCGTTGCGAAGTAATCCGCAATAATCCTGTCGCTGTGCTTCGCCGGGGCCCTGCCCCGGCGAAGTGCTTGTTACAGGTGATTGCCATGCTGTTGGTGGTGAGGTTAGGCACAGAGTTATCCCCATGTTGTTGTTCTTGTGACACACAGCCATTATCGACAACCGTTGAGGTCTTATGACGCAGATTGAAGCAGACCGCAGTCGACCACCCTCGATTGGTGGGAGGGTGCCACCGAGCGCCATCGAAGCCGAGGAGTCGTTGATCGGTGCGATGCTGCTTTCGCCCGAAGCAGTGAGCGTCGCCTACGAGACCGTGCAGCCCGAAGATTTCTATCGCCCGCTGCACGGGCAGATCTTCAGCGCCATCGTAGCGCTGGCAAATTCGGGCGAGCCAGTGGACTACGTCACGGTACAGGCCAAGTTGCAGGAGCGTGGTGCGGTAGCCGTAGAGCTCGCGGTCTTGTCGTCGCTGCAGATGAATACGCCTTCGGCCGCCAATGCGCAGCACTACGCCGAGATCGTCCGTGACAAGGCCCAGCAGCGACGCCTCATCTCCGTTGCCGGAGAGATCGTCGATGACGCCTACGTCGCGACCGACGACGTCGTGGGACTGATCGACGAGGCGGAGCGCAAGATCAACAAGATCGGTGACGATCGGAAGATTGACTCGGTATCTCCGCTCCATGGGCTGTTGCTCACCGAGGCCAACATTCTCGAGGAGCGCGGCGAGACGCGCGGTCAGTTCAACGGACTCGAGACGGGCTACAAGTCGCTCGATCTGGTTCTGCAAGGACTCCAGCCCAGCAGCATGACCATCATCGGAGCCCGTCCCGGCACCGGAAAAACGGCGTTCGCCCTGGGGATCCTGATCCACGTCGGTGCGGTGGTGCAGCGACCCGCCCTCTACTTCTCCCTGGAGATGAGTCGTCAGGAATTGGCCGAGCGCATCCTGGCCTCGACCGCCCGAATCGACTCGTCGAAGTTGCGAACCGGAGATCTCAGCGATGCCGACTGGAATCGCGCCCACGAGGCGTTCGGGTACCTGCAGTCGGCCAAAGTCTTCATTGACGACAACCCGAGTCTCACCGTCATGGACGTCCGTTCCAGAGCCAGGCGAATCAAGCAGCAGAATGGTGATCTGGGCGTCGTCATCGTTGACTACCTCCAATTGATGAGTTCGCGTGGGCGCTCGGAGAACCGTCAGGTTGAGGTGTCGGACATGAGCCGATCGCTCAAGATCCTGGCCCGCGAACTGCAGACGCCGGTCATCGCACTTTCACAGTTGTCGCGCAAGCTTGAGGAACGCGCCGACAAGCGCCCGGTGATGTCCGACTTGCGCGAGTCGGGATCGCTGGAGCAGGACGCGGACGTGGTGCTTTTCCTCTTCCGTCCCGAGCAGTACGGCGAAGTCGCAAATGACAAGAAGTCCGATGCCGAGATCATCGTGGGAAAGAACCGTAATGGTCCGACTCGCAATGCCCATCTCACCTGGCGCGGCGAGTTCGCCCGGTTCGACAATGTCGCCGAGGCCCGCGAGATCTAGCGGCGGGTCCGATGGCGGCCACTTGATCACCGGATATGTCCGACGTTCTGCGGAGCGCTGTTCGCGGCGACCCTTCCCTAGGCGAGCGGTCATTCGCCAAACGCAGTGACCACTGTGATCAACGGCCGCATCGCGAATGCCTGGTCGTCACCTGAAGAGCGGGTCGCGTTCGTGCGGCGGCCAGCAAAAGGCCTTTGTGCCCGCGCGACCTATGGGAAGATTCGCGCAGCGAAGCTTGCTCGAGAGAGGACGACGATTGTCAACTCCGGCGATTAGAACGTTCGCCCTGTCGAAGCATTTCGGTGCCACGCAGGCATTGCGTGACCTGGACCTGGAAGTTGGCGAAGGCGAAGTGGTCGGTTGTCTCGGACCTAACGGGGCGGGAAAGACGACTTTGATCCGCCTCTTGCTCGGACTCCTGATTCCCTCCGGCGGGCGTGGCGAGATCTTCGGTCTGGACTGTCATCGTCAGACCGTCGAAGCCCACCGCCGGCTGGCGTACGTGGCCGGGGAGGCAAGTCTGTGGCCGACGCTGACCGTGTCGGAGACCCTGCACCTTCTCGGTCAGGTCCAGGGGCACGTCGACCCCGACTACCGCGACGTCCTCGTCGAACGCTTCGACCTCGACGTGTCGAAGAAGGTCCGCGCGTTGTCGAAGGGTAACCGCCAGAAGCTCATCTTGGTCGCGGCCCTCATGACGCGACCGGACCTCCTGATCCTCGATGAGCCGACGAGTGGACTGGACCCGCTCATGGAACAGGCCTTTCGCAAGTGCATCGGCGAGGCGCGGGAGCGAGGTCAGAGCGTGCTGCTGTCATCGCACATCCTGAGCGAGGTCGAAGTGCTCTGCGACCGGATCGGGATCCTGCGAGAGGGGGTCCTCGTTGAGATCGGGACCATGGCCCAGATGCGTCACCTCTCCGCGTTCCTGGTGGAGGCGACTTTTGACGGCGCCGTGCCGGATCTTTCCCAGGTGCCGGGAGTGTCGATGGTCGAGGTGCTGGGCGCGGCCGTGAAATGCCAGGTGCGGGGAAGCGTGGAGCCCCTCCTCAGGGCGCTCGCCGGCTCCGGCGTGCGCGAACTGCTCAGCCGCGAGCCGTCGCTCGAAGAACTCTTCCTCGCCCACTACGGGGCCGCCCCGACGAGGGAGATCGGTTCGCCCGATGGGGGCTGACGTCCGACCCGAGGCACCCTTCACCGCGGGGGCGTGGTCGAGCACGGTGGTGGCCCGGATCACGGGTCGCAAGGTGGTGAGGTCGGCCGTCGGGTGGGGTGCGGTCTTTGGCGTCTACGTCGCGACCCAGTCGCTCACGTACGCCACGAGCTACAAGTCCATTGCGGCGAGACGACTCCTCGTGAAGGAATTCGGATCGAACGCCGGAATCAGCGCGCTCGTGGGTCCCGCCTTCCGCATTGACACGGTCGCGGGCTTCACCGTGTGGAAGTGTCTCACCGTTCTTACGATCACGGGCGCCGTCTGGGGAATCCTGATCGGGACGCGGTTGCTGCGCGGCGAGGAGGAGGCCGGCCGGTGGGAGTTGTTGCTCGCCGGACGCACCACGCGGCGAGGGGCCGCCCTCCAGGCGTTGGTCGCCTACGCCGCCGGCCTGGTGGCGCTGTTCGTGACAACGGGTCTGCTCATCGTGGCACTGGGGAGGACGTCGAAAGTTGACGTCGCCGCCGGTGGGGCCCTCTTCTTCGCGGTCGCGATCGTGGCCGGGCCCTCGATGTTCCTCGTGGCCGGGGCCCTCACGAGTCAACTCGCATCGACACGCCGTCAGGCCGCTGGTGCCGCGTCGGCGTTCCTCGGGGCGAGTTATGCGATCCGGATGGTGGCCGATTCGGACACCGGCCTGGGGTGGCTGCGTTGGGCGACCCCCCTCGGATGGGTGGAGGAGATGAAGCCCCTCACGGCGCCGAACCCGTTGGCGCTCGTTCCCATCACGGCCCTGGTCGTCGTCGCTGGCTTGCTCACGGTGTACCTGGCCGGCCGCCGGGATCTTGGGGCCAGCACGCTGCCCGACCACTCGAGTTCCCGGCCGCACCTTGGACTCCTCTCGGGGCCGGCGGGACTCGCACTTCGCCTCATGCGCCCGACCCTGCTCGGTTGGGCGGCGTCGATCGTCGCCTACGGCCTGCTGCTCGGAAGCATCGCCAAGGCGGGAGGCCAGGCGATCACGAGTTCGCCAAGCCTGCGGCTCGTCTTCGAGCGACTGGGGGTGAGCGGAGCCGAAGCGTACCTCGGAGTCGCGCTGCTGATCATGGCGGTGGTGCTCGGCTTCGTCGCGGCGGGACAGGTCACCGCCGCGAGGTCGGAGGAGTCGACCGGCCGCCTCGAGCACCTTCTCGCCCGCCCGCTCTCGCGGGTCTCGTGGCTCGGCAGGAGGATCGTCGTGGCCGCGGGCGTGCTGGTGGCGGGCGGCCTGCTCGCGGGACTCTCGACGTGGGTCGGTGCGGCGAGCGATCACGCGGGAGTGGACATCACGACGATGCTCCAGGCGGGCCTCAACGTCGTGCCCCCGTCGGTGCTGATCCTCGGAATCGGCGTGCTCGTGGTCGGCGCGCGTCCCCGGATGTCGGCGGCGGTCACCTACGCCGTACTGGTCTGGTCGCTCCTGGTCGAGATCACGAGCGGAGTCGTGGGGGTCAATCACTGGATCATCGACACGTCCGTGTTTCATCAGATGGCCGCAGCCCCCTCGGCGCCAATCGACTGGACGTCCAACACGGTGATGGTGGTGGTCGGCGCGCTCGCGGCGCTGGCGGGCGTCGCCGCCTTCAGGCGCCGGGATCTCCAGGGCGAGTGATTGGCGCGGTGTCGCCGACGCCCGCGGGTCGGATCACTTGGGCTGCATGCGGATGCCGGCGTCGATGCGAACCGACTCGGCGTTCATGTAGCTGTTGGCGAGCAGTTCCACGGCGAGTGACGCGAACTCCTCGGAGTACCCGAGGCGCTTCGGGAAGAGGACGCCGGCGCCGAGGCGGGCCTTGAACTCATCGGACTGGGGACCGGTGCCGTAGATGGGCGTGTCGATCAGACCCGGGAGGATGCAGTTGGCGCGAACGCCGATTGCGGCGAGGTCACGAGCGAGCGGGAGGGTGAGCCCGACCACGCCGCCCTTGGATGACGAGTAGGCGACCTGACCGATCTGGCCGTCCTCGGCGGCGACCGACGCGGTGTTCACGATGGCACCGCGCAGACCGTCGACGTCGGGCGTATTGTGGCTCATCGCGGTCGCGGCCAGGCGACAGACGTTGAAGGTGCCCACCAGGTTGATCTCGATGACCTTGCGGTAGAGGTCGAGATCGTGGGCGGACGCGTATTCGCCGTCCTTGCCAATCGTGCGAGTCGCCCAGCCGATGCCGGCACAGTTGACGGCGATCCAGATCGGCGCCATTGCTTTGGCGGCCTCGATCGCGGCGATGACCTGTTCGGTGTTGGTTACGTCGCAGTGTGCGTAGGCGCCACCGATCTCGCTGGCGATCTGGCTTCCCCGCTCGTCGTTGAGGTCGGCCACGATTACCTTGACGCCGCGCGAGGCCAGCGCCCGCGCGGTCGCCTCACCGAGGCCGGAGGCTCCGCCCGTGACGATGGCTGAGGTGTTGTTGAGTTCCATTGCGCTGCTCCTGTCGTTGGGGTCGGTCCGGGGTCGGCCGGACCGTTACCGAGTCAAGCAGAGAAAGGGGTGGCGTGGCGCGTCCGACCAGCCCCTAGCGTGAGACCATGCCTTCGGCCTACGAATACACCAAGGAAGAACTGGCCGAACTGCTCGCCGGTGAGCCCCGCTACCGCGTCGATCAGGTCTGGCGCGGGCTCTGGACCGAGGGTCAGCGCATTGACGAGATCACCACGATTCCCAGGGCGTTGCGCGCCCGGTTGGGTGAGGCCTTCGCGCCCAGCCTCGAGGTCGTCAACGACGTGCAGAGCGACCAAGGAGCGACGCGCAAGTGGGTCTTTCGTCTCGCCGACGGTGCCACCATCGAGACGGTCCTGATGGGTTACGACGACCGGGTCACGGTCTGCGTGTCGAGTCAGGCCGGCTGCGCGATGGGCTGCACGTTCTGCGCCACCGGCCAGGCCGGTTTCACACGCCACCTCACCGCGGGCGAAGTATTGGAACAGGTGATGTTCGCCGCGCGCGCGGCCGGGCCCCGACGACTTTCGAACGTGGTGTTCATGGGTATGGGCGAGCCGTTGGCGAACTACAAGGTGACGGTTGACGCGGTCAAGCGTCTGCACGAGTACCGCGGCATGAGCGCGCGTCACCTCACGGTGTCGACGGTCGGCGTCGCTCCGGCGATTGAGCGCTTGGCCCAAGAGGGACTGCCGCTGACGTTGGCCGTCAGTCTGCACTCGGCGAACAACGCGACGCGCGACCAGTTGGTGCCCCTCAACCGTCGCTACCCTCTCGAACGGCTGCACGAGGCGTGCGTCAACTGGGTGGCCACGACGTCGCGCCGATTGAGCTTCGAATGGGCGCTCATCGACGGCGTCAACGACACCGACCAGGCTCTGGACGAGCTCGCCGATTACGCCAACTCGCTGCGCGCCCACGTGAACCTGATACCGCTCAATCCGACGCCCGGGTACCTCGTTCGTGGCACCTCCGCGCAACGGGTGCGGTCGTTTCGCGATGGGCTCGAGGCGCAGGGCATCAACGTCACCGTGCGCAACACCCGCGGGCGTTCCATTGACGCCGCCTGTGGCCAGCTCGCGAACGTGACCAACGCCAAGCGCCGATCGATTCCGGTGCGTTCCGCCTAACGGGCTTCGTCGCGCCAGAAACTCGGGCGCCACCGAGTCAGGGCCAGCACGCCGAGGATGCAGGCCACGCCGCCCGAGACGATCGAGAACTCGGTCGAGACGAGGCTGGCGACGACGCCGGACTCCAGGTCGCCGAGGCGCGGCCCACCGGTTACCACCGCCATCTGGATCGACCAGATTCGGCTGCGGAACTCGTCGGAGATCGCGTTCTGCAAGATGGTGTTGCGCAGCACCGCTGAGATCACGTCGGCGGCACCGGCGACGGCGAGGCACGCGAGGCTGATCCACACCTCGTGGATCAGCCCGAAGAGGACCATGGCGGCGCCCCAGGCCATTACCACGACTACTACCAGACGGCCCCGGCGTCGGACCCTCGCGATCCATCCCGTCATGACGGCCATCAGAATCGCCCCCGCGCCGGGGGCGGCGTACAGCAGACCGAGCAGGCGCGGCCCCCCGTGATAGATGGACAGCGCTACCGCGGGAAAGAGAGCTCGGGGCAGTCCGAAGACCATGGCGTTCAGGTCGATCAGGTACACCGCCTGCGCCGTGGCGTGACTGCGCACGTAACTGAAGCCGTCTCCGATCGCGCGCAGCAACGCGACGCCGATGTGGTCACCGCTCGGTTTCATCGGCGACATGAAGTAGGTGGCGACCATCAAGATGGCGAAGGTGAACGCGTCGAGCCAGTAGCACGACGAGAGACTGACGCTGGCGAGCAGCACGCCGGCCAGCGCCGGGCCGGCGACCAACGCGGTGTTCGCCGCGATCTGGTTGAGCGAGTACGCCGCGACCAGCTCGTTCGGCGCCACGAGGGACGGAATCGCCGCGCTGCGAATCGGTCCGGAGAATCCCGCCGCTCCCGCCGCCAAGGCGGCGAGCAGCAAGAGGACGACGAAGTGCGTGCGCGTCAGCTGCGCGTTCAGCGCGAGACCGGCACTCATCAGGCCCAGGACGAACGAGCTGGCGACGAGCAGGGTTCTTCGGTCGAAACGGTCGCCGAGCGCGCCGCCCCACAGTGAGCCCGTGATGAGGAAGGGAAGTTGGATGAGACTCGCGATCCCTACCCAGAGACTCGAATGGGTTTCGCGGTACACCTGGTAGGGCACCGCAACCACCGTGACGTTACTGCCGAGTAGTGAGACGAGTTGTCCGCTGAAGAGAAGTCGGAAGTCTCGATTCGTGCGAAGTGGGCTCATGTCGACGAAGAGCCTGGGCACCCCAATTATCGTACGAGACTAAGGTGACGGGGGGTGGTGACGAAGGAGAGTCGATGATCGACGAGGAACTTGTCCAGTTACTTACACCCGAGGGTGAGCGAGTAGACAGCACCGAGTACGAAAGCTCGCTGAGCGGTGACGAGATCTTCGGTTTCTATCGTGACATGGCGATCGTTCGCCGGATCTGCAGCGAGGCGACGTCGCTCCAGCGACAGGGTCAGTTGGCGCTCTGGGCGCCGGTCCAGGGGCAAGAGGCGGCCCAGATTGGGGCCGGCAGAGCACTGGCTCCCACGGATTTCACGTTTCCGACCTACCGCGAGCACGGCATCGCCTGGTGCCGCGGTGTGCCGCCCGAGGACATGCTGCGAATCTTTCGCGCGGTGAGCAACGGCGGGTGGGACCCCCAGAAGTACCGCCACTCCACGCCGACCGTCGTGCTCGGCAACCAGACCCTCAACGCCGTCGGCTACGCCATGGGGGTGCAGCGCGACGGGGCCGAGGAGGCCGTGATGACGTTCTTCGGCGACGGTGCCTCGAGCCAGGGCGACGTGCTCGAGTCGTTCGTCTGGGCCTCTTCGTTCAACACGCCGATCGTGTTCTTCTTGCAGAACAACCAGTGGGCCATTTCCGAGCCCTCGTCTCTGCAGACCAAGATCCCTCTCTACCACCGCGCCCACGGATTTGGTTTCCCCGGCATTCGGGTTGACGGGAATGATGTCCTGGCCGTGTATGAGGTCACGAAGCGCGCACTCGAGAATGCCCGAGTCGGCGGCGGTCCCACTTTGGTTGAGGCCTACACCTATCGCATGGGTGCCCACACCACGTCGGACGACCCGACGCGCTACCGCATCGACGCCGAAGTCGAGGTGTGGAAGCACCGCGACCCGATCGAACGGGTGAAGGCGCTGCTGGTTCATGAGTACAAGGTCAAAGCGACTGCGTTTGATGAGGTCGCCGCCGAGGCCGACGTGGTCGCGTTGAAACTCCGAGACGACGTGTTGGCGATGGATCGGCCCGACCCACTCTCGATGTTCGAGCACGCCTACGCCGCTTCGCACCCGCTGGTCGAAGAGGGTCGTCGCGAGATGATCGAACTCGGGATTGGCGGAAGTTCGCACTGATGACCACGAAGACCATGACGATGGCGAAAGCCCTCAACGAAGGACTCCGTCAGTCGATGGAGAAGAACAAGAAGGTTCTTCTCATGGGCGAGGACATCGGCAAGCTCGGTGGCGTCTTTCGCATCACCGACGGTCTCCAGAAGGATTTCGGCGAAGATCGTGTGATTGACGCTCCCCTCGCGGAATCGGCAATCGTCGGCACCGCAGTGGGCTTGGCCATACGCGGGTACCGCACCGTGTGTGAAATGCAGTTCGACGGATTCGTCTACCCGGCCTTCGACCAGATCGTCTCCCAAGTCGCCAAGCTCCACAAGCGCACCGACGGCGTGTACACGATGGGGCTGGTCATCCGTCTGCCGTTTCAGGGTGGCATCGGCGCAATCGAGCACCACTCCGAGAGCCCGGAGGCGTATTTCGCCCAGACCGCGGGGCTTCGCGTGGTCTCGTGTTCGACTCCGAACGACGCCTACTGGATGATCCAGCAGTCCATTGAACACGACGATCCCATCATCTTCTGCGAGCCCAAGAGCCGCTACTGGGAGAAGGGCGAAGTCGATTTGGACGACCCGCCCTGCGGTCTGTTTGACGCGGTCGTTCGTCGCGAGGGCCGTGACGTCACCCTCATTGCCTACGGCGCAATGGTGAAGACGGCGCTGCGCGCCGCCGAGGCCGCCGCCGGCGAAGGCGTCTCCCTTGAGGTCATCGACGCCCGATCCCTGGCTCCGCTCGACCTCGACACCATGGTGACGTCGCTCGAGAAGACCGGGCGACTCGTCGTGGTGCAGGAGGCTCCCCACATGGCATCGATCGGTTCGGAGATCGTGGCGGAGTTGACCCAGCGCTGCTTCTACTCATTGCGGGCCCCGGGACTTCGCGTGAGCGGGTATCACGTGCCGTATCCTCCGTCACGGATCGAAGAAGAATACCGACCGAGTGTCGATCGGGTGTTGGATGCCGTTGACCGAGTGATGGGATTCGAAAGTTGAGTGAGCGCACCTTCTTGCTGCCCGACGTTGGCGAAGGACTGGTCGAGGCCGAAATCGTCGCCTGGAAGGTTCGCGTCGGTGACGTGGTCGTGCTGAACCAACCTCTCGTCGATATCGAGACCGCCAAGGCCACCGTGGAGCTGCCGAGCCCCTACGCGGGGACGGTCGTAGCGTTGCACGGCAACGTGGGCGACGTCATGGAAGTCGGCAAACCCCTGATCGTCTTCGAGGTCGGCGGCGACATCGGTCCCGCCGAGAGCGCCGTCGGCGCCGAGGGCTCTGGGCCCGTCGCCGAAGGGGTCGGGCGTACCGCGGTCCTCGTCGGGTACGGAGTCGCCGACGAGGAGGCCGTCGCCACCCGTCGTCACCGCCGTACCGCTGGTGACTCGTCGGCGCCGACCCCGGTTGGCGCGCCGGCCGTGGCAACGCCCGGTCTCGCCCCACGGTCCACCCCGCCGGTTCGCCTCTACGCCAAGCAGCACGGCGTGGATCTGGCGACCCTGGCGGGAACCGGTCGGGCAGGATTGATCACCCGCGACGATGTCGAGAGAGCCCTGAGCAGTTCGCCAGTGCCGGGTGCTCGTCCGAGCGCTCCGATCACGGGCCCGACCTCCACGTCGCGCTTCGTCGGCCGCGAGCTCGAATCATGGGCGACGGGCCCGAAGGAAGAACGCATTGCGGTCAAAGGCGTCCTGCGATCGATGAGCGACGCGATGGTGCAGAGTGCGTTCACCTCGCCGCACGCGGCCGTGTGGGTGCGCGTCGACGTCACCCGAACCGTCGAGTTGCTGGCCTCGCTGAAGCAGCACGCCAATCTGTCGGGGGTGCGTCTTTCGCCGCTCACCATCGCCGCTCTCGCGTTCTGTGATGCGGCCCGTCACTTCCCGGGAATCAACTCGAGCTTCGACAATGCGACCAACGAGGTCGTGGTGCGCCGCACCGTCAACCTCGGCATCGCCGCCGACACGCCGAGGGGTCTGATCGTTCCCAATATCAAGGACGCCGATCAGCTAGACCTCGTCGCCATGGCGTCGGCACTCGACGTCGTGGTCGACAAGGCCCGAAACGGGACCACGACACCGAACGAGATGATCGGCACGACGTTGACGATTACCAACGTGGGCCCATTTGGCGTTGACGCCGCGATGCCCATCATTCCACCCGGCACCGGGGCGATCTTGGCGATGGGCCAGATTGCCAAGGCGCCGTGGGTCGTGAACGACCAGGTCGTGGTTCGATACGTGATGGAGTTGGCGATGTCGTTCGATCACCGTCAGATTGACGGGGCGTTAGCATCAGCCGTGCTCGCTCACGTGGGCCGCTTCTTCCAGGACCCCGCTCCGGCCCTCATCGCCGGCTAGATGTACCCGGCCAACACGTTGGTGCCATTGACGTAGACGAAAGCCGCCGGAATGGCGAGCACGTTCGTTTGGAGTCGCTGTCGACGAGTCACGTCGACGCCTTGATTATTGCGGCGAATGAGAATCGCGCTTCATACGGCTCTACCTCGGTGCCAGAGTCGCCACAAGCCATGTCGAACTACGTAGAGACGTTGCTCGAAGAGTCATAGAGGGGCCCGACGATCCCCTTCACTCAGATCGAGACGGCATTCAACCAAGTGGTTTGCAGGACACGATACTTGACGATCCGGTGCCGTCCATAACAGCCGCTTCCGTACGCTGCGAAGACAGGCTGTCACCGTCGCAACGTGCGTGACCCACTGGCTACCAGGACACAGAGAATTCGTCGAACCAGAGACTCAAGCATGAATCATGTCGGTACTATTCCTCTGTGGGCATTTTGTTCTCTATGAAGAGAAGTATCGGCATACCTCTTGAGCGCAAGTTACAATCCTATGGGCTGATTGTGAACGGCCGAAGTTCGGCAAAGCAACTTTCATTTCTTGAAGAGCAGAAGCTTCCCGAACTCCAGATTGTTGATCTGGACGAGTACGAAAACCTGTGGCACGCCTACTTGAACCACCCCCTCAGCAAAGTATCGTTCACCGACTTCTGGTATCAGGGAACCGATTTCGAAGACAGAGTCAAAGACGTTGATCTCATGAGATTTCGAGCTGACAACGCCTATGTGTGGCAACTCAAGTCCCACGACATCTCGAGATTCGTGATAAGTGCACTTTATGCAGAGAAGACTGACAGTTACGGGCTGCTCACGCGCACTCGAGAGGACGGTGATTTTGGTGTCCAGTGCATTCGAATAGGTGGACGCCTTTGGTCCAGAGATCTGATTGACAGCGTCATGGAGGTTACTTTCCTTAGAGACCATTTACCGTCTGGCTCACTTGACTCACTGAGGATTATTGACATTGGTGCTGGTTATGGCAGGCTTCTCCACCGGCTGGCGGACACAACCCAGAACGAGAATCTCTATGGCGCGGACGGGGTTGCTCTTTCGACGGCAATCTGTCGTGCTTACATCAGACATCAAGATCAGGACTCACGGGTTTCGGTGCTTTCGCTCGCTGAGGTCGATGACTTGAAGGAAGACTTCGACCTCGCGACGAATGTCCATTCCTTCTCCGAGATGCCTATCGAGATTGTTACTCGTTGGCTTGATTGGCTCGTAGAACGTAACGTCCGGTATCTCTTTATTGTTCCAAACAAGCCAGGGCCCGCACTCAATGACGGTACCGAATTCATGCCGCATTTGATTGAGCGAGGTTTTGAATTGGTAGCTCACCGGCTGAAGTTCGACGATCCCTTAATAGGGAAACTTGCGTTCTACCAGAGCGAGTACTATCTCTTCGCGCGTCGGTAACTCGCCTCGTCCGTTTGCGGCCTTCGAGGCGCCAACGCGATTCTCTTGACATTGCTTCGCTCACGTTTGCGTGTAGCCCCCAGAATCTCTCGCTTGAGCCGCGGGTTCCGGACTATGAGGAGAACGACGAAGGAAATTGCATCCGACGGTCCAATGAAGCGTCCTTGGGCTGGGCATCGCATTCAGAATGCAGTAGCCCTGATGATTTCTTTTCGGGCTCGTACCCAACTCGGTGCGTGCGGGGTACGACCGTAGCGAGCCCGCTCAAGGACGCAGACTCGGGTGGCCCTTCCGGTCCCTGATGGTCATCTGACGGCCCAGTGGACCACCCGCCTCGAGGCAGTCGCGGATGTCGCGCGAGTAGGCGAACTCGTCGTCGCAGCGGTTGAGGCGCAGACGGACCAGTTCGAGCATCAGCGCAGTCCGCCGGGCGTTGCGCAAGCAGAACGCCCGGTCCCCGATGACCTCCTTCACTTCGCGCAGCGCCACCTCGGCCGCCCCGTCCGAGAAGTGCGCCGGTAGTTCGCCCGCACTGAACTCGTCGCGCAAATACCCGTCGTGGTCCGGGACCCACTTCCGCAGTCCGTACGGGCCGCGGCGGCGTACGGCGGATGAGAACCGGCACCACGACGCGAGATCGTCGAGTGCGCTTGACGCGGCCACGGGCATGGTGGCCACTATGTCAGGTCCACTAACGGATGCCCGTTCACCCACGGTCGCTGAGAAGGACTCGAAGGCTATACAGGTTCGGCTCCGCCCTAGTCACTGGACACGGCGCTACGTGCTCGTCGCCGGGGCCGTGGTGGTTGTGGTGGTCGCGGGGGTCCTTTATAACCGACCGGCCCACTCGTACGAGGTGAGCGAAAACAGCAAGACCTGGGCGGCTGACGTCCAGATTGCTCTCTCCGAAGGTGGCGCGGGAGGCGCGGTCGCGCCCGTGGGTCCGCTCCGCGACCTTCCCGGTGTTGGGAAGATTGCGGAGGTCATCGTCGACAAGGCGGCTCTGCGCAAGGGGACAGCGGTGTTGTTCTTGACCGGCTTGGGCGGGGACTACAGCGGCCTCGCGTATCTCGATGGGTTCCCGCTGCCGCCGGATTCGTGCAACGCCCACCTGAGCAGCCCTTGGTGGCAAATCGCGCCTTTGAATGACAAGACAAGGGGATGCCCGCGGGGCTTCGACTTCACGGGCGGCGGCTAGTCGGTCCGGACTGTCTTCACAGCGAGTTTCGACTCGTGAGGACTGTCCTACCGGCACGCCGCAGCCTCGTGACCTGTCTGAGAGGCTTCTAGATGTACCCGGCCAACACGTTGGTGCCATTGACGTAGACGAAAGCCTCCGGAATGGTGGTGGTCGACACACAACCAACAGACCGGAGGCTTTCATGTCGCACCGTAATGCACGTTTGACGCCGCGTGGTCGTCAGATCCTGGTCGATCGGCTCCGAGAAGGAACCCCGGTCGTGCACGTGGCAAAGTCCATGGGCGTCTCGCGTCAGTGCGCGCGTCGCTGGGTGACCCGCTTCGCCCAAGAGGGTCCGGGGGGTCTCGAAGATCGTTCGAGCCGACCCCACCACAGCCCACAACGCACCGATTCGACCATCGAGGCCGCCCGGCGGGCCCGTCGCGTCGGCCCGGCGTTTCTCAGCCACGAGCTGGGGGTGCCGGCGCGCGTCATCTCTCGGGTGCTGGCCCGGGCCGGTGAACCGGCTTGAGTGAGTACGACCCACTCACGGGTGAAATAGTCCGGGCCTCGCGGATCACTCCTCGTCGCTACGAGAAGGATCGCCCCGGCGAACTCGTGCACGTGGACGTGAAGAAGATCGGTCGGATTCCCCCAGGAGGTGGCTGGCGGACATGGGGACGCGAGGCCAAGAGCGACGACTCCGCCCACAAGTTGGCCCGAACCCGCTACGACTTCGTCCACTCGATGGTCGACGCCCACTCGCGCCTCGTCTACAGCGAAGTCCCACCCGACGAGAATCGAGTTACCTGCGCGGGGTTTCTCGACGGGGCCGGCGCCTGGTTCGCCGAGCGTGGCGTCGCGATCGAGGCCGTGATGACCGACAACGCCTTCAGCTATCGACACGCCAACGCCTGGCGTGAGGTCATGGCGATCCTCGGGGCTCGCGCGGTCTTCATCCAGCCCCACTGCCCCTGGCGAAACGGCAAAGTGTGCGCTTCAACCGCACCCTCCAGGTCGAGTGGGCCTACCACCAGGTCTTCACCAGCAACGAGAGCCGAACGGCAGCCTTTAGTCAGTGGCTGGCGCGCCATAACTATTCACGACCCCACGGTTCTCTCGGAGGACGGCTGCCGCTCAGTCGACTGGCACCAACGTGATGGCCGAATACACCTAGTCGCGTAGCGTCTGCAGGGCCGCCAGCGCGCGGTCCGCGTGGACGTCCATGTTGAGTTCGCTGCTGATGATCTCGACGACCCGTCGGTCCTGGCCAATCACGAATGTCGTTCGCTTCACCTTCATGAAGTCGAAGGCTCGCTTCACGCCGTACTGTTTGGCCACTCGGCCGTCGACGTCGGCCAGCAGGGGATAGTCCAGCTGGTTCTTTGACGTGAACTCGGCCTGGCGTTCGACCCCGTCCATCGAGATGCCAACGCGATGAGCGCCGAGGGCCGTGAATTCGCTGGCGAGATCTCGGAAGTGACACGACTCCTTCGTGCAGCCGGTGGTCATGGCAGCCGGGTAGAAGAAGAGAACCACCGGTCCGAGAGCGAGCAACTCCGAGAGCGTCTGTTCGGTCCCCCGTGAATCTGGCAGCGTGAAGTCTGGAGCTAAGTCATTTAGGCGCACAGCGTCGAATCTAACCCCCTCCGGGCACCTTGTGGGACAACGGCCCGGGCAGTGCTGGTCTACTGGAAAAGTGACAGACAATGGCGTGTTTCTTGTGCCAGAAGCAATTTCGACGCTTGCGTTCTTTGTATGACAATCGTATAATCGCGTCTGAAGCGATAGTCGGCTGCTGGAGCCGAAAGACTCACAACCACAGCGGTCCGAATTCACAATGAGGGGGATGAAATGGCAAGCGACGACGCGAAGATTCAATCGGTCTGGTCGGTGCGGTACGGAGAGCGGGTTGTTCGAAAGAACGACGTGTTCTACAACTACGCCTCGTACGGGCTGCCTGATGGCGACCTGCACATGGACTACAACTTCTGGGTCATGAAGTCTGGTGACAAGGTCATCCTCATGGACACCGGCTACGACATTTCTGCCCGCGACTGGCTGGGTGAGATAAGCGTCTTGCCAACTCCAGAGAGTCTGAAGCTGATTGAATTGGACCCGCTTGACGTGGACATGGTGATCACGAGCCACTTTCACTACGATCACATCGGCTATCTCGAGCTCTTCGAAAACGCGCAAGTGATTTCGGGCCAAGCTGAATACGATTATTGGTTCGGCAAGCGGGACGCCAACGCCCTGGAGGGTGAGTTCACGACAGTGGAGAACCTCATACCCGTGGAGAAGGCGCAGAAGGAAGGGCGACTTCGTCTGATATCTGCGGAAACAGAGGTCTTTCCGGGTATCACCGTCTACCAGGTCGGAGGCCATTGCCCGGGCGAAGTGGTGGCTCTGGTCCAGACCGAAACCGGCCCACTCATCTTGGCGAGTGACGCGGCACATTTCTACGAGCAAATTGAGCACGAATGGCCGTTCTTCGCATTCACGAGTCTTGAAGAAATGCGCAATGCCCTGAGTTTCATTCTGAAGCTTGCCAAAGAGACTGGGGCCGTTATCATTCCCGGACACGATGGCAGAACCCGTGAGAAGTTTCCGGCCGCGCCTGGCGCAGCGGGCAGCATCGCGACGGTGTTGGCGTAGCCAGCCGCTTCGAAGCCCGCGCGCAAGGTGGACCAAACTGTCTGAGAAAGGTCGGGAGTGCATCAAGTAAGTGATCACTACCAAGTCACGATTGTCAAGTACGGAACACGTGCGACTGCGAAGAGCGACGTCTACCTGAACTACCAGCTGTATCACGAGGATGACGCGCCGATTGACATGGACTATTTCTTCTGGATTGTCCGCAACGAAGAACGAACCATTGTCGTGGACACGGGCTTCTCGAAACACGGTGGGGAGATTCGCGGGCGAACCCTGCTGGCTGAGGTACCCGAGCTCTTTGAGCATTTTGGGGTTCACCCGAGTGACGCGCCCGATGTGGTCCTGACCCATGCCCACTACGATCACGCCGGCAATTTGAACTACTTTCCACTCTCGCGAGTGTTCATGGCCGAAGAGGAGTTCTCGTTCTGGTCCGGTCGACATGCCCATCGCGCGATGTTCCACCACTCCGTCGAAGACGAGGAACTTGCTTACATCGACCAAGTGTCTCGCGAAGGACGACTCACGTTGATTCGCAAGGAGTTCCAGATCGCGCCGGGGGTTCAAATCCTCGTGGTGGGGGGCCACACGCCGGGCCAGTGCGTGGTGAAGGTCGACACCTCGGAGGGAGTGGTGTTACTCGCGAGTGATGCGATTCACTACTACGAAGAATACGAGCGCGACATGCTTTTCATGTCGGTAGCTGACCTCGTGGCCATGTATGAAGGGTTCGATCAGATTCGAGAAATGGAGTCGGCGGGCAGCATCGCCCATCTCGTGTCCGGACACGATCCGGACACGCTCCGTCGATTCACCCCCGCAATCGGAAAGTTCGCGGATCTGGCGGCCACCATCGGTGTGTTCAGCGCCGCAAGTGGAACGGGACCATGATGGATCTTCGTTTCTCAGGGCTCGTGGTGGTCGTTACTGGGGCCGGCGGGGGGCTGGGCCGAGCATCAGCCGAGCGATTGGCACGTGAGGGTGCCTCCATCGTGGCCGTAGATGTGAACCGGGCAACAGTGGAGAACGTTGTCGCTTCACTACCGACCAAGTCGATCGCCGTTGAGGCGGATATCTCCAGCGAGAGCGCCGTGCAGCGTTACATGGATGACGCCGTGTCCACCTTTGGTCGTGTCGATCTCTATCATCTCAACGCCGGGATCTTCGGTAGCTTCGCGGCGTTGCCCGACTTGACGGTCGACGAGTTCGATCATGTAATGAATGTCAACGTTCGGGGCCAGTTCTTGGGACTTCGGGCGGCGTTTCGGCAATACCAGATTCAAGAGTCCAAAGGCGCAATCGTGGTGACCGCCTCTATTGCCAGTTTGACCGGCAGCGCGGATTTGCTGCCGTATCAGACGTCGAAGCACGCGGTGGTCGGACTGATACACGGAGCGGCGGTCTACGGTGGTCCACTCGGAATCCGCGTCAATGGTGTAGCCCCCGGGATCGTTCCAACGGACCTTTTCGCCGACGCGGCGTCAGCCGCCGGCGGGAAGAATGACATGGTTCAGCGCGCTTCGACTACGCCACTGCGCAGAGCGGGGAGCGCCGAAGAAATAGCCGGTGCCGCCGCCTTTCTCCTGAGTGACGACTCCTCGTACATCACGGGTCAAATTGTGAGCGCTGACGGTGGCGCCACCATCGTCAACACCGTTCGACCCTCGGGCGGAGCCGGCGCCTGGGATACCAAGTCAGTCGATCGTCTGATCTACGGTCGCGAATGAGAGAGAGAAAAGCATGACGACTTCATCAATTGGTTTCATTGGACTGGGCAACATGGGTGGCCGGATGAGCAAATGCATCGTCCGAGGAGGCGGGCAGGTCGTCGGATTTGACACGAATCCGGATGTCATCAGTGCCGCCGGTGCCAAGAGCGCCTCCTCGGTGGCGGAGGTGATGGGCCAATGCGACGTGGTGCTGCTGTCCCTTCCCGACAGCCGGGTTGTCGAGTCGGTGGTGCTCGGTCAAGACGGAGTGCTGGACAATTCCAGAAATGGCCATGTCGTCGTTGACCTGTCCACCGCCGCACCAGAGTCAACACGAAGGATTCATAAGTTGTTGGCCGAGAAGGGAGCAGCGTACCTGGATGCCGGAATCTCTGGAGGAGCTGCGGCTGCTGACGTGGGCAAGCTGACTCTGATGGTTGGTGGTGAGCAGAGTGTGTTGAACCAGGTGCAGGCGGATCTCGAACACTTTGCATCAAACATCTTCTACGTCGGCAGCTCTGGTGCGGGACACACCGCGAAACTCCTGAACAATTTCTTGAATGCCGTATCGCTGGCCGCAACGGCTGAAGTCATGGTCGCTGGCAAGAAGGCGGGGCTGGATCTGGCCGTTCTGCTCGACGTGCTCAACAAGAGCTCGGGCGTCAATTTCGCGACCCTCAATCGCTTCCCCAAGATCATCACGGGCGACTACCTCAAGGGCGGTCTCACCAATACGTTGATGATGAAGGACGTCGTGCTGTACACCGAATTGGTTGGTCAACTCTCCATGCCGAGCTTGAACGCCTCGGGACCCTTGGCTTCGTTTGGTTTGGCGAAGGCCCTCGGTTATGCCGACGAAATCAGCAATACCGTTGTTGACGCTATTGGAGATATCTCCGGCGGCGTTCGACTTCACGAAAAGAAAGATGGTGCATCGTGATCATTATTCCTCCGAAGAATCACGCGGGCATTGCGGGCAAGGCAGGTTCGCAGTTCACCGGATCTGTATTCCCGTACATGACGATGCCGTCAACTGACGGCGTCACGATCAACACCGTCAACTTCACGCCGTGCGCCCGAACGTACTGGCACAGCCATGAGAACGGGCAGATCCTGCTCGTCTTGGCGGGTCGGGGACTCATCCAGGCTGAAGGGGGCCCCGTGCGGGTCATTCGCGCCGGCGACACGATCTGGGCTCCTCCGGGGGAGCGCCATTGGCATGGCGGATCCCCTGACTCGTTTATGACCCATACCGCGATTTCGCTGGGCGTCACCGCCTGGGCCGAAGAAGTAACCGATGACCAGTTCAATGCCGTAGCAACCGAAGGGGAGCGTTAATGCCATCCGCAGATAGTCATGAGACTAGTTATCAAGAAGGACTGAGAATCCGGCGAGAAGTCCTGGGAGCCGAACACGTTGACCGGTCGATTGCCCAAGTGAGTGAATTCGCACGCCCCATTCAAGAGTTCGTAACCGAATACTGCTGGGGAATGGTGTGGTCGAGAGACGGGCTCCCTCGCAAGACGCGGAGCCTCCTCAATATTGTGATGCTGACCGCTCTCAATAGGTCACATGAGTTGGGCGTTCATGTTCGTGGAGCGCTCAACAACGGGGTGACGGTTGCAGAGATCCAAGAGGCCTTGCTGCAAGCGGCGGTCTACGTTGGCGTTCCGGCCGCGCTCGAGTCGTTTCGGATAGCCGAAGCAGTAATGAAAGAGTTCAGTGAAGACAATTAGTCGTCGTTCAACGATTGGGTTCATCGGCCTCGGGGCGATGGGAACGCCGATGGCGCGCCGTCTGGTTGAGGCCGGCCATCGTGTAATCGGTTTCGACGTCTCTCCCGAAGCCCGGGCACGAGCCGTGGCGTTCGGAGTCACTGAGGCGAAGCGGGTTGAAGATGCCGTTTCCGGAGCGGACGTACTGATTCTGATGCTGCCGGATTCAAATATCGTCGAGTCGGTCATGAAAGACCCCGAGGTACTCTCACAATTGGGGAACGAGACGATCGTCGTCGACATGAGTTCATCGGAGCCACTCCGCACCCGAGCGTTGGCCAACTTCCTGAAATCCAGCAGTTGTGAGATGATCGATGCCCCTGTTTCGGGCGGCGTGACCGGCGCGACAAATGGAAAACTCACCGTCATGGTCGGCGGAAGCGCCGAATTGGTTGACGACCTTCGTCCGATCTTGGAGGTCTTTGGCAAGGTAGTTCACGCCGGACCAATCGGTTCGGGTCATGCCGTCAAGGCATTGAATAATCTGCTTTCCGCAACCCACCTGCTGATCACCAGTGAGGCAATACTGGCCGGCCAGAAGTTTGGACTTGATCCGGAGGTGATGCTGTCCGTCTTCAATGGTTCAAGCGGAAGGAGCGGGTCGACTGAGAACAAGTGGCCAAATTTCATTCTGCCGGAGACTTTCAATTCCGGGTTCGCCCTCCGTCTGATGTTGAAAGACATGAAGATCGCGGTGCAACTTGCGGTTGAGGGTGGCGTCCCGTGTGAACTCGGCAGCGAGGCGGTGGCCCTATGGGCCGAGGCCGCCGCCGAACTTCCGCCAGGTGCCGATCACACCGAAATCGCTCGGTGGTTGCGGAGTCAGGGAGTTCGCGATGCCAGTTAGCCCGTCGCCGGAGAAGGGAACTGGCCGTTCGGTGTTCGATTCTTCCGGTCCACGATCCCGTTACCTATAGTTATCTCATGATTCCCCCAAATAACCCCGGAAGACGCCCGAAGAAGTCACTCAATTCGAAGTCCTCAATTCCGGTGCGAGAACAGACGGTGAACACGATGCGCGAAGCCATTCTCGATCTTGAATTGAAGCCGGGTCAGCGCCTGGTGGAGCGAGAATTCATCGATCGTTTGGGTATTTCGCGCACAACTTTCCGGGAAGCCCTGCGGCAACTCAGTTCCGAGGGGCTGGTCACCGTGGTTCCCCAGAAGGGCGCACGGGTCAGCTCGCCGTCGGTGAAGGAGGCGACCGACCTCTACGAGATTCGCGCCGCACTCGAATCCCTCGTCGTCACGAGATTCGTTGAACGAGCAACCGCTGAAGAGATCGAATCGCTGCGGGAACTGATTTTCGAATTTGACAAGGCCGTGGAACGCACCACCGACACCAAGGAACTACTGGACGCGAAAGAGAACTTCTATCGGGTGCTGATTGCCGGCGCGCGGAGCGAGGTCCTGGAGCAGACCTTGAATGGGATCAAGGCCCGTGTCCGGGCGTTGCGTTCTCGATCTCTCTCAAGGCCCGGGCGGGCGGTGGAAACCGCCGCCGAGCTGCATGCGGTGGTTGAAGCGATTGCTGACGGCAATGCGGTGCTGGCTTCCGCGCTGTGTGCACAGCACGTCAGGGTTGCCGGTGACATCGCCATCAATGACCTGCGACTTTCGCAAGGGGACGAGGGAGCCAGGGAAGCTTCGTGATCGTAATTGCCTATGAGTCATAGCGACTTACTAAAGAGGAGAAACCATGCCATTGACTGACGAACAGCAGGAAATCAAGGATGAATTCATAAGAATTCGCGGCACGTGGGGCGATCATTGGGAGACGATTCTTCAACTCGATCCTGAATTCATGCGGGCGTACTTGAATTTCTCGGCAGTTCCGTGGAAGAAGAACCACCTTGACGACAAGACCAAGGAGTTCATGTACATCGCAGTGGACGCAGCGGCGACGCACTTGTACGTCCCGGGTATTCGTCAGCACATTCAAATGGCCCTGCGCTTCGGAGCAACGGTGCAGGAGATCATGGAAGTCTTGGAGCTCAGTTCAACGCTCGGCATCCACGCCATGAACATAGGCGTGCCGATTCTGGTCGAGGTTCTGGTTGAGAAGGGGCTTCGAACCGGCCCCGCCCCCCTCTCGGCGTATCAGGAAGTGGTAAAGGCTGACTTCACGAAGACCAGGGGCTACTGGCACCCTTTCTGGGATGAGATGCTTGAGCTCGACCCTGAATTGTTCGCGGCGTACACCGAGTTCTCGTCGGTGCCGTGGCGGTCGGGAACGTTGTCGCCCAAAGTCAAGGAAATGGTGTACATCGCCTTCGATACTGCCGCGACCCACCTTTACGTCAAGGGCCTGAAGTTGCACATTGAAAATGCCATCGGCTACGGCGCCACCCCCCAAGAGATTCTCGAGGTGATGGAAATCGCCAGCGTCCTCGGGATCCATGCGACGACCACGGCTGCGCCGATCCTTGTGGAAGAGGCGGCGAAATTCGAAGCCGAGAAGCAGCGGAGCTAGCTTCGTTGCGGATGGCTCGGGTTCAACCGAGATAGGCGTCAATGAGTGCGCGGCCGTCGTCACCAAGCTCGCCGGTTCGCTTCTCATCGATGATCCGGCCGTCGGACAAGACATAGATCCGATCGCAGACCTTGAGGGCCAGATCAACTCGCTGTTCCACCAGAAGAATCGAACGCCCTTGTTGGCGGAGCTTGACCAGTGCCCTAGTCATGTCATCGATGGCCAGGGGGGCGAGACCCAGCGAAGGCTCGTCGAGAAGCATCAACGTGGGGTCATTCATCATCATCCGGCCGATGGCCACCATCTGTTGCTCGCCGCCGCTAAGGGCCGATGACGGACGATGGCGATGCCGCTCGACCACCGGGAAGAGTTCAAAGACGGAGTCGAGGAGTTCTTGGACCTTCTGAGGATTTCGACGGTGACGCATTGCTCCAAGGCGGAGATTGTCCTCGACGGTTTGGTTCAAGAAGAGGCGCCGACCTTCCGGCACCAGAGCGGCGTGACCCTTGGCAACGCGGTGCGCCGGCATTTTCGTCACATCGGTGCCCGCGATTCGAATGGCACCCCGTCGATGTCGGATTAGTCCCATGATCGATCGAAGGACGGTTGTTTTCCCCGCGCCATTGGGTCCGAGGAGAGCAACTGCTTCGCCGTTGGCGACGCTCATGCTGATGTCATGGATGACGTCAAAGCGGCCATACCCGGCCGAAAGTGTCTCAATCTGCAGAACGGCATCAGTCATTGTCCTAAGTAGACCTCTCGCACTCGGTCATCCGAACGGACTTCGCTCGCTTGGCCAGTCTTGATGAACTCTCCAGCAGCCAGAACCGTTACTTCGTCACAGACGTCGAAGATGAATCGGGTTTGGTGTTCTACGACAATGACAGTGACGCCACTGCTGCGCAATGAGCGCAGAATAGTGGCAACTTGGGCGATTTCTCCCGCGGACAGGCCGGCGAGAGGTTCGTCGAGGAGAAGGATCGACGGCAGTCCAACGCACGCGGCGGCGAGTTGCGTCAACTGTTCAACGCCGTGGGGGATATCGGCAACCTTCGTTCGAGTCCACTCCTCTCCCAACCCCACGCTGCGCAGCGCGCCGTGAGCCGACGACTTCATGGAACGACTGTCGCGACGTCCGCTGGGCAAGAAGGGCCAAATGAGCGATCGGGCCGTGATCCAGCGGTACTTGTGGATCAGGCCAATGGTGACGTTGTCTTCGGTGCTGACTTCGCGAACCATCACGGCGGTTTGGAAGGTTCGCATCAAGCCGAAGCCGGGCCGCTTGGGTGCCTTCAGGGTCTCCACCCGATGACCGTTGAGAGAAACGGTGCCCTTTGAAGGCGTCAGCTGGCCCGAAAGCAGGTTCACGAGGGTGCTCTTCCCAGAGCCGTTCGGACCTATCAGACCGTGAATCGTGCCTGGCCGCACCACGAAATCAATGTTGTTGAGAACGGTGACGCCGGCGACGTAGCTGAACGAGATGTTCCGGGCCTCCAGGGCGAATTCTGCAGCGGTTGCCGACACCGAAGTGTTGGGAAGTGCCGAGGAAGGCTGTGATCCGTGGCCGAGGGAGGTCGTCGGCTCATTGACCTCTGGCGCTGCTGATGAGGGAGTCAGGCCTGCTCGAATTCGCCGCGCAATGCGTGAGATCACGCCGACGAAACCTTCTGGAACGAAGACAATCACGAAGATGAAGATGGCTCCGAAAAGGATCTCCTGCCAGAGGGGATTCCAGTTGACGACCACTGGGAATAGGGAGATGAAAACGGCACCAACAATTGGTCCTAACCGCGTATTCATTCCGCCGAGAATCACCATGACCAGAATATTTATCGAGGTGGTTCCATTGAACTGTCCGGGGGTAATGAATCCAAGAAAGCTGAATGTCCAGCCGGCGAGTCCAGCCAGCGCCGCGGACAAGCCGAACATCAACACCCGAGTGAGCGCGGTATTGATTCCCGCCGATGCCGCAAACGGCTCAGCATCGCGGATTGCCAAGAGTGCGGGGTAGAGGGCCGAACTGCGGATACTCCAAATGACAATGACCGCAACGAGCAACGCCCCGCTAACTGCCCAGACGAGGGCGGTGCCGAAGGACGACATTGCTGAAGGAAAGTTGGGGAAAATTGGTCCGGGCAGCCCCTGATAGCCGCCGGTGATCGTGGAATCGCTCGCCACGACGCCCACTATGAGCGTGAAGATGAAACTCGTGATCGCGAAGTAGAGCCCGCTGACTCGAAGAGCCAGAGAACCGATGATGATGCCAACGACACCAACACCGACCACGACGACGGGCAGCAGAGCAAAGAGATTCCAGCCAAAGTGTGAATTCAAGATGGTGGTTCCGTAGGCGCCAAGTGCGAAGAGCCCAGCGTGCCCCAGCGAATACAGACCGAGCATTCCCGCGACGAGATCAAGGCTCAGGGCAAGTATTGAAAAGACAGCCGCTACGAGGAAGAGCCCTTGTTGGTAGTTGGAACTGTGAGCGAGCCCGAGCGTCGCCGCCGCATACAACAAGCAGACGGCCACCGAAGCCAGCCTCCGCTGCAGCCTCGGCGCGGTGTCTGCGGTTAGTTCATTCACGACTTCGCCTCGACTCTCGAGGTTTGGAATCGGCGCCAAATGCCCTTGATTGCGCCTCCGGACATGAAGACTCCGTTGGGAGTGACGAGAAGGACGACCATGACGACGACGAAGGGGAACCAGTCTGAGGCTTGTGCATTGATATAGGTATTGGCGAGAATCGTCAAGACCCCCAAAATGAGGCCGCCACCCATACTGGCGGCCGGTTGCTCGATTCCCCCGATCATCAAGGCGACAAAGCCAGAGATTCCAAACGATTCGCCCAGATAGGGATTGGCGAATGAAAGCGGGCCCACCAGAATCCCAGCAACTCCGACCAGCAGACCACCGAGGGCGAACGCCACCACGGCGTAGCTCGTGACGTTCGCACCGATGGCGGAGGCGATGTCGGGATCGCTGGAGATCGCCATCCCGATCTTGCCAAAGAGGGTCCTCTTTCGAAAGATCTCAAATCCCACAACCGTGAAGAGTGCGATACCGATGGTGAGAATCTGCTGCCACGTGAGCGCCGCACCAAGAATGCTCACGTCTCTGCCGTTCAACAGATTTGGGAACGGCAGCGAGGAAGTGCCCCAGATGACCGCAGCAAGTGATTCAAGAATGATTCCGACGCCAAGGGTGCTGACCAGCCAGGCGAAGCTCAGCCGATTGAATCGAAGCACCGGTCGGACCGCCAGGAAGTAGACCACGACTCCGCCAAGGGTCGATGTCGCAACGCCGGCTGCGAGGGCCAGGGCCACGGGAGTCCCGTGCATCGAGAGAACGGTAGTCACCATTATCGATGCCATCAGCAACTGGCCAGTTGCAAAATTGATGACGCGAGTGACGTAGTACACCACGGCGTACCCCATGGCAACGAGACCGTAGATTGCGCCGGTGGCCAAACCTGTCAGGAGTACCTGAAGCATCAAACCCTCTTTAAAGAATGGAGATCCGAGGCACGCGCCGAACCATTCGACTTAGATTGCTCAGACCTGCCGGCCCTGGCTGTTTACGAGGGCCGGCAGGTCTGATGACAACTTGACTACTTGTGTTTACTACTTAAGCGGAAGCCACGTCTTTGATGCGGTGCTGTACTGAACGGTCGTCAATTGTGGTGCATTGATCGTCACGTGAATCTGCTTCGTGAACGTCAACTTGCCGGTGAGACCGGGGTAGTTGGTGATCTTGTTCAACTGAGTCTGAATTGACTTCGGCGACGTCGACTTGCCAGCCGTGATCGCCTTGGCCAACATGAAGACCGCGTCATAGCTCAACTCGGCGAACGGTGTCGTTGCAATCTTGTACTTCTTCAAGTACGCCGCTGCGAACGCCCGCACCGTTGCGTTAGGAGCGTAGGACGCCGTGAGCTCAGCTGAGATCATGCCGTTTCCGTTGGCGCCAGCGAGGCCAGCAAACGTTGCGTCAGCCGAGGTCTCGTCGTTGCCCAGAACAGTGAAGCTGTCGCCCAGACTGTGCATCTCGTTGACGAACGTGGCTTGGTCCTGAGGGGTTAGCCACACGTCGACGCAGGTAGCCCCGGACGTCTTGATCTTGGTAATCTCCGAGACCAGCGTCGCCGTAGATCCGGACGACCAGTCCTCAGAGATTGAGTCATTCACCGCAAGGGCCTTGGTGTAAGTCTGCTGAATGCCGGCCAGTCCGCCCATGCCGTAGAAGGTTGGGTCGTGAAGAACGGCCAAGCCATTTGAGCAACTCTTGTTCGCGTAGTTTCCGACAACCTGTCCCCACGCGTAGGTGTTCAAGCTGTTGCTCCACGCCCACGGCGCAGGCTTGCCCTTCGGTCCGTTCGGATAGATGGCCGGGCCACCGTCGTCGATTGCGCCGAGGTCGGGAATGTGCATTGAGTTTGCCAATGCAACGGTTGTAGTTGCCGTGTCAGGCGATCCCAGCATGGCAATTGCCCCCTGAGCCACGAACTTCTTGAATAACAAGGCCGAAGTCGTCGCACTGGCATTGTCGTTGCCCCACACAAGCTTGAGCTTGCGACCCATCACGCCGCCGGAAGCATTTATCTTCGCGACGGCCATTTGGGTCCCGTTGATAACTGCTACGCCGGTTGACCCGTACGCTCCGGTCGTTCCCGCAATTGCACCGATAACGATTGGCTTCCCTGCAGCGGAGGCGCCCATGGCTCCCACACCCACCAATCCAGTTGCAACGCTCATTGCTGCAGCGATGCCTGCTGTCACTATTCTCTTCAAGGTTCCCCCTATTAGTTTTGAATGCCTCAACCTACTCCGGTGGATCCTTCAGAAGTATTCGCACGGAACGGATTGAATGCGTTTCCCCTACATCGTGTAACTGTATGACAATCTAAGACTCTTGTGTTGTCAGTGTCAAAATAACCATGAATTCCTTGGGAAATTGGCATTCATTGGTGACTCATCGGTCCAAATTCTTGTCGTACGTAAGAGTACTGCGGGCAGTTGGCGCACCCACCTACCGGGATTCACATTGCACGCCGTGAGTCGCTCGCGACTCGATTCGAACGATCAAGCGTCGAGCCGGAATCCGACGCCCCGGATGGTGATCAGATGTCGGGGATTGGCCGGATCAGCTTCGATCTTCTGGCGGAGGCGCTTGACGTGCGTGTCAAGGGTCCGGGTGTCGGAGAGCTCGAGGCCCCACCACAGCGTGTCCAGGCAGACCTCGCGAGTGACCACTTGTCCCAACCGTGAAGCGAAGAGGGCGAGGAGGTCGAACTCCTTGCGGCTCAGTTCGATTTCGCGCCCGCGCAGCGTGACCGTTCGGCGCACGAAGTCGATGCGCAGATCGCCGAAACTGACGGCCTCCTCCTCTGCGGTTGGTGCGGGACGGCGCAGCACCGCTCGCATGCGCGCGACGAGTTCGCGAAGTCGGTAGGGCTTCGTGACGTAGTCGGCGGCCCCGATCTCGAGGCCGAGCACAACGTCAACTTCGCTGGTGCGCGCCGAGACCATGATGACCGGCACCCGCGTCGAGTCGTACAACTCACGGCAGTAGTCAATGCCGGAACCATCGGGCAACATGACGTCCAGCAGCACGAGGTCGGGCTTGGTGCTGTCCATGAGTACGCGGGCTTGGGCGATGTTGCTCGCAGCGACGACGACGAATCCCTCTACCGTGAGTCCGACATTGAGCGCATCTTGGTAACTGGCTTCGTCCTCGACAACGAGCACCACACTGCGACCCTCGGGATCAAACATGGCGTCTCCGTGCGGTTCGGACGGTGGACGCCCTTCGTGGTGCGGCGCACGACCGAAGTCCGTGGAGGGGATGAGATCGGAGGTGGGCCACGTCGCAACCGTAAGAAGGCTGGGTTATCGCAAGGTGAAAGGCCCGCTATCGCGAGGTGGCAATCAGATGAAACCTTCCGTGAATGTCGCCCGGACGGTGGCCCGGAGCGTTCATCAACGAGTCGCCGAGCCTTGCCGCATCGGGACCGCTGGTGTCGGCAGGGTTCGGTGCCTTAATCTGGTCGACAACCGGAGAAGGAGCATCATGAGCGAAGCCACCGTGAAGATTGGCCGCGATCAGCACGTCTGGTCGTTCGATTCCCAACGCGAACCCGTGCTGAGTGTTGATCCGGGCGCGGTGATCGAGATCGAGACCTGGGACTGCTTCACCGGCCAGGTGCAGAGCGAGAGCGACACGCTAGAGAAGCTGGATTTGAACCGGGTGAACAGCGCCACCGGTCCGATCGCCGTGCGAGGCGCCGAGCCGGGCGACACCCTTTCGGTGACCCTGCTCGACATTCGCCCCGGAGCCCAGGGGGCCGCGATGTGTATTCCCGAATGGGGTCAGTTGATCGACCAGGTGAAATCGCCGACGACGCGAATCTTCAAAGTCGCCGACGGTGTCATCACGATGAACGACCGCGTATCGTTCCCCATTCGTCCGATGTTCGGCGTCATTGGGGTGTCGCCCGCTTCCGGGGACGTCTCGACGTTCTTCGCCGACCGCCATGGGGGCAACATGGATGATCACGTCAACGGAATCGGAGCCACCGTCCACCTCCCGGTCTTCCAATCCGGGGGACAACTGGCCATCGGTGACATGCACGCATCCATGGGCGACGGGGAGATTTCCGGCACCGGTGTGGAGATCGGTGGCACGGCCCTCATCAAGGTAGACGTCATCAAGGGCAAGAGGGGAGGTTGGCCGATCACCGAGACGGCCGACGCTTTCTACACCCACGGCACGTCGGGCGACAGCATCGATGACGCGCTGAAGTTCGCGTGCGAAGAGGCGGCCAGATTGCTGGTGGACGAGTGGGGCTTCTCGAACGAGGACGCCTTCATGTTCTTGTCGGTCGCGGGCGACCTCGGCATCGCCCAGTACTGTCACCCTTCACCGGGCAGCGTCATCGCGCGGATGCGCGTGCCGAAACTGACGTCGAACCCGTGTCCGTTCCGTCTCTAACTAGTTCGTGGTGATGGTGAAACCCTGGTAGTTCGTTGAACCGCTCAGGTAACTCCCGGTGGCCGTGCACTGACCACTCACCGGACAGACGAGCCCGTACACGCCGCCGTCGACGCCCACGCTGGTGGCTCCCGAGGGCAAGGTGACTTTGGCGCCGGTCTGCCACACGCCGTCAACTTCGCTCACCGTCAGGGCTTGGTAGCTGCTCGATCCATCCAGGTACGCGGCGCCGGCACTGCACTGGCCAGCCACGACGCACGACATCGCCACGACGCCGCCGTTCTTGCCGGCCATGAGCGAGCCACTCGGCAGCGTCAGTTCGACGGCGGGCCTCCAAGTCCCGTTGACCTGATCGATGAGGAAGCCCTGGTACTTGCCCGAGCTGTCCCGGTACTGTCCACCGGTGCTGCAGTTGCCCGCGGACGGACACGAGATCCCACTGAAACCATAGAAGAACACGTGGGGGTTCGCCGCGGCACCGGCGGGCATCTTCATCGCCACCGCGCGACCCCACCGGCCGGCCGACTCGGAGACGGTGAATCCCTCGAGGTTGGCGCTCTCGCTCTCGTACGTGCCGATGGTGGTGCAGTTGCCAACGGACGCGCACGCCACCGAGCTGAGTGACACATTGGGATAGGCGTTGGCGTTGGCCGGAAGCGTCACCGCGGTCCCCCGCGACCACTTTCCGGCGACTTCGTTGAGGATCAACCCGTGGGTCAAGTTGTTCGCATCGATGTACGAGCCCGTGGCACTGCAGTTTCCGCCAGACACGCAGGCCAACTGGCCCAGCGAGACGAAGGGGTTCTCGTTGGCGCCCGAGGGCAGCGAAGTCTCGGCGGCCCTCCTCCATTTGCCCCGGACCTCATCGAGCACCAGTCCTTCAATTCGCTGGGCGCGCGCGGCTTTGACAATGTAGGTCCCGACGGCGCTGCAGTTGCCTGCTGACGCGCAGTCCACCGAGCGAAGTTGTGAGTTCTGCCCTGAGCCGAGGGCGTTCGCTGGCAGCGACACCTGTGTTGCACTCTTCCAACGGCCGTTCACCTTCTCTTCGACGAAGCTGCGGACGTTGTTCGACGAGTCCTGGTACGAACCGACGATGGCGCAGCTTGCGGCCGAGCCGCACGACACGGCGTAGGGCGTGATGCCCGGGCTCGCCGCCGCGTTGGCGGGTGGGGTGATCATGGTCGGATTCCTCCAGACGCCACGTGTCTCATTCAAGATGAGTCCCCGGGTCGTGCTGGAGGCGTCGCTGAAGTCGCCGACGGCGACACAGTCTCCGGCCGAGGGACACGAGAGGGCCGGGAGATAGCCCTGCGGGATTCCCGTGCCGCCCGGCGGCAACGCCGCGTTTTGCGCGACTTTCCAGGTGGGCGCCATACTTGCACCGGCCGGCATGACGGTCGCCATGGTGACGACTGCCGAGATCAGGAGTGCTGCGCGTGCGAACTTCATCGGTGGTGCTCTGCTTTCGAGAACGTCAAGGGCCGGTCTGCTCACTGAGCATCGGGATGGACCGCAGGGCACGGTTCCCTCACTCAATGTGGGCCAGACCTCAGTATAAGTAACACTTCCCAGAACGTCCCCCACCAACGGGTGTCTGAATCCGGCCGCAGCGCACGCTGTCCCGGTCCATCGCACCACGAACGCGTCGGAATTTGCTACGCATTGAGGGCAGGCATTCGCCACGTCACCGTGGCCCTTATCGCGACGGTCGCGCCTGGCGGGGGGAGAATGATGATTGACGGCGACGCCAACGTTGAGGCAGTGTTCGAGCCAGCCGAACTGGCGTTGCTCGGCGAGGAGTACCCACGCTTCAGCGGCGCAGAGCTCGCCCGTCGACGACGGGCGGTGGAAGAGCTGATGGCTTCATCCGAGGTCGACCACCTCTTGCTCTACGGCACTGGCGGACGAGGCGGGGCGGTGTCGTGGATCTCGCAGTGGCTGGTGACCAACGAAGCGCAGTTGGTGGTGAGCCCGGGCCGTGGCGACGCGCTCTTCGTCCAGTATTTCAACCACGTGCCACTGGCCACCAAACTCGCGAGTGACGCGACGGTGGCGTGGGGAGGGGTGTCGACCATCGCGAGTTCAATCGCCGAGTTGCGACGTCGGGGTGCCGCGAGGGGGCGTGTCGGCGTGATTGGGCCGCTGCCATTCGCAGCCGCCAGGGCGCTGGAGGCTGCCGTTGGCGCGGTCGTCGACCTGAACGCCGGCTACAACCGTCTGCGGCTCATCAAGTCGTCAGAGGAGCTCCGGTGGTTCCGCCTCGGAGCACGCATGGCCGACCTTTCGATAGGCGCCCTCGCAGAGAAGTTGCGACCGGGTTTGAGCGAGCGGGACCTTGGTGCCATTGTCGAGGCGGCGTACCACCCCTACGGCGGAGTGAATGGCATCCACTACTTCGCGGTGAACGCGATGGACGATCCCTCCTACTGCGTGCCGCGACAACATCCTTCCAGCCGCGTGGTTCGCCACGGCGACGTGGTGACCACGGAGATCACGGCCAACTTCTGGGACTACGGCGGGCAGGTGCTGCGGACATTCAGCGTCGGCGAGGAACTCCGGCCGCTCTTTCGCGACCTTCATGACGTCGCCGACGCCGCGTACGACGCGATCGCTCGCTGTCTGGTGCCGGGCACGCCGGCCAGTGACCTCGTCGAAGCTGGTCGAGTCATCGAGGACGCCGGTTTCACGACCTACGACGATTTGGTGCACGGTTACGGGGGTGGCTACCTGGCGCCGGTCCTGGGCTCGCCCAGTCGGCAGAACGAAGCGGTCCCGGACATGGTGTTACAGGAGGGGATGATGCTCGTGGTCCAGCCCAACGTGGTCACGAAGGATCACCGTGCGGGGGTGCAGACCGGCGAATGCCTGCTCGTCACCTCGTCGGGACCGCAGCGAATTCACACGGCCCGGCAACGGGCCATTCGAGTCGGATGAGCGGTGGTGATCGGGCGATCGCGCCACCGATGGGGTGGCTCGCGTTTCGACTGAGTTGGGTGAGGGGTGGCGAGCCGTTCGAGTCCCCGGCACCATCCCCGAACTGGTGAAGCGGTCCCCGGGGGCTCGGACTGCGGCCAACCACGGGGAGGAAGAGTTCGGGGCCATAAATTTGGCCAGGTTCACCACGAATCAGGCGATGGTGTCCGTAGAATGAACTTCGTGCGGCCGCCCACTCGTCTTGCAGCATCAGTTCGCCAATGCCGTGTCGATTCAAGAAGGGGCCGGCGGCTGCGAATCGCGACGCGTTGTGGCCGTCTCCCGGGCGGATCGCAATGACGAAGATTCTCATAGTTGACGACGACGCCGAGATCGTCAGACTGCTCGAGACATTCCTCACCGGTGAGGGCTTTGAAGTCGTCGTGGCCTCAGATGGGCCCAGCGCGCTGACGGCCACATCGTCGATGGAACCCGATCTCATCCTGCTCGACATCGTCCTTGGGTCCGAGGACGGGCGAGACGTGTTGCGTGAACTGCGGCTGATTAGCGACGTCCCCACGATCTTCCTGACGGGGCGGGGTCTCGAAGCCGAGAGGATCGCCGGTCTGAAGATGGGTGCCGACGACTACATCGTTAAGCCGTTTTCACTTGGCGAGGTGTCGGCGCGAATCGAGTCGGTCCTGCGCCGCTCGGGGGTCAACGTCCTGCAGCACCAGATCGATGCGCCCAATCTGAAGTTCGGCGAACTCCACATCAATGAAAGTACGCACGAGGTGAGGATGGGCGGCGTTCTTCTCGAACTGACGTCAAAGGAGTTCGCGCTTCTCGCCTTCCTCGCCTCGTCGCCTCGGCAGGTGTTCTCTCGCGAACAACTCCTGAAGCACGTGTGGTCGTCGTCAAGTGAATGGCAGAACGAGGCAACGGTGACCGAGCACATCCGGCGACTTCGCTCGAAGATCGAGGTCGATCCAGATCATCCCCGTTGGATTGCCACGGTGCGCGGTGTCGGTTACCGGTTCGAACCGGATTCGGCCGCCGACTAACGTCTTGCGTCCGTCGAGAGGCGCGTGACTCGCTCGCAACGACCGTCTCTCCGGAGAGCGACAACCTGGCACCGGCACCGGCACCGGCACCGGCCCAGGCACGCGGAGCGACGGATCGAAGGAGATTGCGCTACGCGCGACGCGCCAGAAGTTCATGAATCTGGTCCACGAGTTCGCTGGGCTTGAAGGGCTTGGCCAGAAACGCGCAGGTCCCCGGGAGAAGACTTTGCAGCACCGTCGCATCCGCAGTTCCCGACACGAGCAACACCCTGAGCGCCGGATTCACCGACTGGAGCGATTGGGCCAGATCGGGTCCGGACATGAGGTTCATCACCACATCGCTCAAGAGCAGGTCGATGGGGCCGTCGAAGTCCCTCGCCAATTCGCTCGCTCGCTCGCCCGAGTCGGCCTCCAGCACCTGGTAGCCGTTACGTCTGAGGACTTGACCCATGAGGCGGCGTAGCCCTTCGTCGTCCTCGGCCAGCAACACCGTCGCCGAACCGCGGGGCCGAACCACGTCGGTCGATGGCGGTTCCTCGGCGGCCGCCTCGTCAACGGCGGGGAGGAATATCTCAAACGTCGTGCCCAGGCCGACCTCGGAGCGACACCGAATCGCGCCTCCGCTCTCTTCGACCAGTCGGCGAGCCGCGGCGAGCCCGAGCCCCGTTCCTTTGAAGGGTCCCTTGGTCGTGAACAGTGGCTCGAAACAGCGTTGACGCGTATCCTCGTCCATTCCCGACCCGGTGTCGGCAACGGAGATCAGAACGTACTCACCTGCGGAGACGTGCAAGTCGAGAGCCCGGTCGGCGCTGATCGCGACGGGACTCACCGAGATCTCCAGTCGGCCCCCTTCGGGCATCGCGTCTCGGGCGTTGAGTGCCAGATTGAGGATCATCTGCTCGAACTGATCGGCGTCGACGCGAACGTTGCGTGAGTGCGCGTCGAGCGACCACACGATCTCCACGTCGATGCCAACGATTCGCTCGAGGACTTCGGCGTTTGATTCGATGGCGGCGGTGGGATCGAGTACCACCGGTTCGGGCGCCATTGTCCGGCCGATCGTCTGCAGTTGTCCGGTCAGCATCGAGGCCCGAGAGGCGGTTGCCTGAATATCCTTCACCATTTGAAAGGCGCGATCGTCCGCTTCGAGGTCCTGGGACAGGATCTCCGCGTAACCCGAGATCAGCGTCAGCAGGTTGTTGAAGTCGTGGGCGACACTGCTCGCCACCTGCCCTCGTATTTCCATCCGATGAGCGTGGCGAAGTTCCGCTTTGAGTTCGCGTTGGTCGGTCACGTCGTCGACCAGCGTCAGGATGCTGCGGGCCTCGCCGGTGGCGGAAGGCAGCAGCGCGGCCGACGCAGTCAGATCTCTCCTCCTCCCACCGATTTCAACGTCCACAAACTCACGACCACCGGTGGCGACGCCCTCGAGGACGTCTGACCAAAGTGCGTTCAGTCTGGTCAAGGCGGCGTCGGGGAAAACTGGCGGGGCGCCGTCGGACGTCTCGGCGTAATCGGGCCAGGAGAACAGCCTGCTGGCCGCTCGGTTCCACCAACGGACCCGTCCCGCAGTGTCGACTTCAACGATTCCAACCGGCGCGGTCTCAACGAGGACGCGCCAACGGGCCTCGCTGTTTTGAATCGTCCGGCTCAGCTCGGCGGCGTCCAGCGCTCTCGAGGCCACTTGGGCGAGCAGAGTCAGCACTTCCCTGTCCTCAGAACCGAACTCGGAACCAGAGTCCCGGCGAATCGCCACGACACCTCGGGCGTGATCCCGTCGTTCGAGTAGTGGCGCGATTAGCCAGTCGTCTTCGCGCCAGGGAGCGGTGCCTCCGTGCCGTGAACTTGGAAGGTCACTGAACGGTGAGTCATCGCCGGCCGGAACGATGGCCGCCCCCTTTCCCCGACGAGCGGCCACCTGCAGCGGGGCCACCGGTCCCGATTCCAGGGAAACAATTGCCACGTCAGCGTCGAAGACATTGCGCGTGCTGTTGGCGAGACTTACGAGGATGTCCTGCTCGTTTCTGAGACCCGCGACCGTGATCGATGCTGCGATGAGCTGGTGGAGCTGACTGGCAATTCGTTGGGTTCTGCGCACGGCGTCACGGGCGTCCTGATGCAGCAGGATCCGCTCAATGGTCGTCGCGGTGTTCCACGCGACTTCTTCGGCCGCCGCAATCTCTGAGAATCCGTAGCCCGGGCGACTCTCGTCAGAGACGAAGGTCATCGTTCCGAAGGGAAGGTCGTTAACACGAAGACTCACCACGAGGCACCAGGGCAGTTCTGGGTCAGCGCCGTTGGGCCACGCTTCGGTGCGTCCGCTCGCCAGGACGCGCTTCGTTAACTCCGCCAGCTCGGGCACGCGCTCCAGCAAGGCTGGCGCGCCGCACTCTCCGTGTCCGCTGACGTGAGTCGAATGGTCGCAACCGCTGTGGCGAATTGCCAGCCGGCGCAATACGCCATTCGAATCGGCGATGTCGATCGCGCACCAATCGCTGAAGGCGGGCACGGCGATGTCGAGCAGAGCGAGGAGATTTGATTCATAGCCCGCGCCGGCCGCGGACTTCCCTCCACCGGTATTGGCGCGAAGTTCCGCGTAGCGATGTGTGAACTCCAACGCGCGCCCAGGTTCGCCCTCGCTGACGCCCGTTCGAGACAGGTGGTGTGGGCCGTCGGACTTCTCGTGGCTCTCACTGCTGTCAATTCCGGAGGCCATGGCCCGCCCTACCTCCTCTCGTTTGGCATCGTGGGAGTGGACTGGCTCGAGTGAATCACAATCACGTGCGGACCCACGTAGCTGAGCCAGTGGTGCCGAATTCTCGGCGGAAAGGGTCTGATGACACGCGCGACCCTAGAGGGGCTTTCCAGAGAATATGGCGAAGTCCTCCAAGAAGCGGTCAATCTCCTCGACCTCGTGCGGCTTGGAGAAGAGAAAACCCTGTCCGATGTCCACGTCTTCGAATTGAAGTTGCCGGCGCTGATCGGCGTCCTCTATGCCCGAGGCGATGATCTGGAGGTTGAGCGACCTCGCGAGCAGAACCAGGGTGTGGACTAGTGCTGCGGTCTTGGACGAATTCGTGATTGCCGCGATGAACTCGCGGTCGAGCTTCACGATGTCGATGGGCAACTCCTCGAGATTGGCGAGGGGCGAGTATTCGGGTTCGAAGTCATCGACGGCGAGGCGAACTCCCAGGGCCTTCAACTTCTCGAGGCGGCTCACGGTTGCCGCTCTATCACCCGTCAGTGCTTGTTGGGAGAACTCCAGGATCAGATGTGCGGGGTCGAACTGACTCGACGTAAGCGCAGTTTCGACGTCGCCAGCGAACTCCGCGTGGGCGAGTTGTTTCCCCGAGATATTGACCGACACTGCGAACCGGTAACCTTTCGCGTGCCACGCGGCACCTTGGAAACACGCCGTAGTGAGTGCCCACCGGCCAACTGGAATGATCAGACCACTGGCCTCGAGTTCTGGGATGAAGTCCTCGGGACCCACCACCCCGCGGTCAGGGTGTCGCCAACGAATCAGAGCCTCGACACCCGCGAACGCGTTGGTCTGAAGATCAATGGTCGGTTGGTAGACCAGGAAGAACTGATCCGCCTCGAGCGCTCTCGAAAGGTCCGCAGTGAGGTCTTGGTGACCCGAGTCCGCTGCGGAAGTAACAGGTTTCTTGACCATTGAGCATCGCTTCCCTGAAGTCCCCAACCGCGCAAAGGCGATATTGACATCGTTGAGTACTCCTCGATGGTGACGATACCAGTTACGTCAGTATTTGCGTTGCAACTGATCGCAGTGGTGGATCGGACTTTCGCCAGCTTCCAAGAGGCATGAGTCACGAAATGCCAGAGCCAAGTCCCTAGCCATGACTTGAGAAACACTGCTTCTGACGACAGTCAACGCCCTAGCGCCAGCAACTGGGCCAAATTCGAGATCATCGAGCGTGACTTCAATCGTGAGGCCGATTCGAGCTTGACGATTGCGAAAGCCGATCTGCTGATCACTGATGAAGCTCGAGGCAAGCCGACGATCGGAATCACCCTGTTTGCGGTGTCGCTAGCGCGCCGGTGGGACTCAACGGTATCGACCGATGCAGTATTACTCGGTCGTATGGACGCATGACGCCGTGTCACTCATCTCTTCCGATTCGCAGTGACTGCACTGCGCGCATGCTGCAGTCCCATCCAAGACCTTTTTTCCGGTGCACGAATCCATCGGGCACGTCGGTAAATGAGTGTGAAGAAGCGTTGGAAACGACATTTATCTACAGGTCATCAAACGTTGGACAAATGCATGACAAGTCGGCGATTTTTCAAAATCGTAATGGAATGATCCTTGTACCTCGCTTCTGGCGAGGGTCTTTCTCAGTTCTCTCTGAGGTGGTCCACCAGCATGCCCTTGCGTGGTGGGCCACGTCCCAAATCAATTCTCAGTTCCGAATTGGCCCATTCCCTCAGTCGATTCAAGATCGTGAATCCTGACTTGTGTGCTGCCCACGCCCTCGCTTCTGATCAGCGCCAACACCGCCACGATGCAGTGTCCGCGGCGACTCAACTGCGTACTGCGCGTTCGGCTCACTTCCGCATCCATTCGTCCAGCACGTGGCCACCGAGACAGTCGATGTGCACCCGCACCGGCGCGATTCGTGAAAAGATGTCCCCTGTGTTGTTCTGCCCCAGTTCCGTAGGCGTCGATTGGACGGGGGACGCGTTGTGCGAATCAACGTGCGTGGCCGGAAAAGCGGCGGGAATCGCTGCGCAGGTCATGCCGCTGGACGAGGTCACAAACGGGAGGCCGACATGAGAATCCTCGTAACCGGCGCCGCCGGGTTCATAGGTTCGACGACCGCCGAACTGCTGATCGAGAGGGGCCACGAGGTCGTAGCGCTCGACAGTCTGGTGTCGGGTCAGGCCGACAACGTCCCGTCCGGGGCGACTTTCGTCGAAGGTGACTGTGGCGATACTGAACTCGTCCGCTCGCTCGGCTCGTTTGAGGCGTGCGTCCATTTTGCCGGACGCATCGAGCCGGGGGAGTCGATGAAGTACCCCGAGGCGTTCTTCGCCAACAACGCGGCATCGACCTTTCGCCTCCTCGACGTATTGGTGCAGTCGGGTGTAGGACGCTTCGTCTTCTCTTCGTCGTGCGCGGTCTACGGCGATCAGGTAGTCATGCCGATTGATGAAGACCGGCCCACTCAGCCGCACAGTCCTTACGGCCAGTCCAAACTGATGGTGGAGGAGGGCCTTCGCTGGCTCGTGTCGCTCGGTCGAATGCGCGCAGCGACACTTCGCTACTTCAACGCCGCCGGCGGCACACTGGCGCACCCCGAACGGCACCGTCCGGAGATCCACTTGATTCCCATCGCCCTGGACGCGGCCGCTGGTCGACGGGAACGCCTCGACATCTTCGGTAGCGACTACCCGACGCCCGATGGGACGTGCATTCGCGACTACATTCACGTCAGCGATCTCGCTGAGGCGCACGCCCTAGCGATCACCGCCCTCGACGATCATCCGGAATTGATCCTGAACCTGGGCACTGGCGTGGGCTCCTCTAATCGGCAGGTTGCCGAGATGGTTCAGAGTGTCACTGGCACGGAGTTCGAAATCCGATACGGCGATCGGCGACCCGGCGATCCGGCAGCGGCGATCGCCGGTAGCGGGCGGGCTCGCGAGATCCTCGGTTGGCGACCTGAACGATCCGACCTCGAGAGGATCGTGGGCGACGCCTGGGCGGCGTATCAGTCCGTGCAGTGAACGAAGTCTGAAATCGCACCCCAAACGACCTTCTGTCGTGTCCGCCTCTGGTTGAAGCGTGGCGCCGAATTCGCCCACGATGTTCACCCAGGTCTATCCGGAGCGAACTAGAACCGACACTCTTTGGGCCAATTCGGCGTCGGCATCGTTCTGCGGCTGACAATCGCTCACGAAAGCTGCCGAGTCGCGGATGCGGCCATGACGAGCCTGGGAACCCAGAAGATGCCTTGTGAGTCGTAGCAACGCTGCCACACGGACCCCGGTCCCATCTCCGACAGGAAAGCTGACGTCGGACCCTGTCGGCCGTTCGGTCGGGGAAGTCGCCGGACCCTGCATCATTCATCGAACCTCGGGGCCATCGACGGTGCCGATCCCAATGGTCGGAATTGGGCATTTGTTGGGATTCCGTAGGCAGCAATGTGATTTCAGTTTGCGATTTTGGATTCATGAACATTTTCAAGCAAGGGCAATTCCTAAGGGGCAGGACTGCGCATCGAGTTCCGAAACTGATAACTCTCGCTGTTGCCTCCTCGGTTCTATTTGCGTTGGTGAGCCTCGATGCGAGCGCCTCAACCAATCGGCAGGGTGGTGGGAGCACGGGAACCGTGACAAGCGCTGCTACCTCGCCGGTCAGTACGGCAACCGGGAAGTTGACTACGTCTTTCCGGAAGCGAGGAACGACATCGTCGAGGACGTTCACGACGACTCCGCCGACCACCACCACGACTCCGCCGACTACGACGACCGTGCCGCTGACCACGACGACCCTGTTGCCGTTCACGACGATTCCTTCGCCGACCACCACGACCGTAACGCCGACCACCACGACCGTAACGCCGACCACTACGACCGCCCCGCCGACCACTACGACCGCCCCGCCGACCACTACGACCGCCCCGCCGACCACTACGACCGCCCCGCCGACCACTACGACAACGGTCGCTCCAGCACCGGATCCGGCATTCCCTACTGGCACTGTCAATAGTTCT
>PKYK01000073.1 GCA_003133665.1 Acidimicrobiaceae bacterium
AGTACATGGAGAAGCACTCGGTGAGTCGGCTCGTCGGTTCGCCCCCCGGCTACGTCGGGTACGACGAGGGCGGTCAGTTGACCGAAGCGGTTCGGCGCAAGCCGTTCTCGGTGGTGCTCTTCGACGAAGTCGAGAAGGCCCACCCGGACGTCTTCAACACGCTGCTGCAGATCCTCGAGGACGGTCGTCTGACCGACTCCCAGGGACGCGCGGTCGACTTCAAGAACACGATTCTGATCATGACCTCGAACCTCGGCACGGCGGATCTGCGCAAGGCGGCGATCGGATTCCGCAAGGGATCGGACCTCGTCTCGCACGAGCGAATGAAGGAGAAGGTCCACGACGCGCTGAAGGCCCACTTCCGTCCCGAGTTCCTGAACCGAATCGACGAGACCATCGTCTTCCACGAGCTGACCAAGGAAGAAGTGATCCTGATTGCGGACCTCTTCGTCACGCGGCTGCGCGACCAGCTGGCCGTGCAGGGATTGGGACTGGAACTCTCGGCCGGCGCTCAGAACTTCCTGGCGGAGAAGGGTTACGACCCCGAGTTGGGGGCTCGACCGCTGCGTCGCGCCATCCAGCAGTACGTCGAGGACGTGCTCAGCGAGAAGATCCTGTTCAAGGAGTTCCGCGCCGGTCAGACGATTGTCATCGACTCGGCCGAAGGCCCCGACGGAACGTTCCTGACCTTTGAAGGGGTCGAGGGTCTGCCGCCGTCGGTCGACTTCGAGGACCTTTCGCCCAACGCCTAGCGTCACAGCGCTCTCGTAGTGTCACCTGAGTGAAGAGTCACTCGATCCACGTCTGTCGCGAGTGCGGCACGACCTCACCACGGTGGGCGGGCCGCTGCCCGGGCTGTGGCGAGTGGAACACGATCGACGAGGAGCGAACGAGCTCCGCGTCGCGCTCCGCGTCGCGCTCCCGCCTGACCCTCGAGGCGACGTCACTGCGCGACGTGGGCGAACAGGCCACCAGCCCCTTCTCGACGGGCGTGAGCGAACTCGACCGAGTGCTCGGCGGCGGGGTGGTCGCCGGATCGACGACGCTGCTGTTCGGCGAGCCCGGCGTCGGCAAGTCGACGCTCGCGCTGATGTCGCTTCGCGCGTTGGCGCGCTCGGGTACGGCGGTGCTGCTCATCGCCGCCGAGGAGTCGACCTCCCAGGTCGCCCAGCGGGCGCGGCGGATGGGCGACGTGCCCGCGGGCCTCGACGTGGCGGCGACCACCGACGTGGCCGCGGCCGAGCAGTTGCTGCGCGACCGGCGTCCGGTGCTCGCGGTCATCGACTCGATCTCCGCGTTGAGCGATGACGCCCTGGCGAGCGTGGCGGGATCGGTTCCCCAAGTGCGTCACGCCGCCGAGCGGCTCTGCGCCGTCGCCAAGTCGACCGGCACCGCGCTGGTGCTGGTCGGTCACGTCACCAAGGACGGCGAACTGGCGGGGCCGCGGACACTCGAGCACCTGGTTGACACGGTGGTCCGCATCGAGGGCGATCGCCACGGTTCCCTGCGCTTCCTTCGAGCGTTGAAGCATCGCTTCGGACCGACCGGCGAGGTCGGCCTCCTGGAAATGGTGCAGGAGGGGTTGCGCGATCTGCCCGACGCGGCGCTGGCCCTGCGCGGACCCGAGCTCGACGTGCCCGGAGTGGTCTTCACGGTGATCAATGACGGCACGCGTTCGCTGCTCGTCGAGATGCAGGCCCTCGTGGCGTCGAGTTCGGGTTCCCCCCGACGGGTCGCCCACCAGGTCTCGTCCCAGCGCCTGGCGCTGCTGCTCGCCGTGCTCGAGGCACGCTGCGCGGTGGACACCAGCGCCTTCGACGTCTTCGCCGCGACCGCCGGCGGACTGCCCGCCAACGAACCTGGGGTTGACGTGGCGCTCGCGCTCTGCGTTGCCTCGGCGGCGTTGAACTTCGCGGTGCCGCGCACGGTGGCCGCCATGGGCGAGGTCGGCCTCGCCGGTGAACTGCGGGCCGTCACGGGGCTCTCGCGACGGGTCCGCGAGGCCCACCGGCTCGGCGCGACGACCGTCATCGTTCCGGCCGAGGGGGAGCTCGACGAGGTGGCCGGACTCACGGTGCATCGCTGCCGCTCCCTGGCCGAAGCCATCGAGGCCGCACGAACCGGCACGCAATGAGCAAAGTGCGGTAGAATGATTAATCCCCCTTTCGCCCCCCTGGGCGGATTCTCTTTGAGGAGAACCTGATTTATGACTGCTCGCAAGTACAAAAAGGGAGATCGTCTCGTCTACCCCCACCACGGCGCCTGCACCGTGGAAAAGATCGAGAAGATGACCGCTTTTGACGTGAAGCAGGACTACCTCAAGTTGAAAGTCGCCTACACCGACCTCGTTTTGATGGTTCCGGTCGCCAACGCCGAGTCCGTGGGGCTTCGCGACGTGATCAATGACGAGGAGGTCGAGGAGGTCTTCGCCGTGCTGCGCAAGAAGGAAGCGCGCATGCCGACGAACTGGTCGCGGCGATTCAAGAACCACTCCGAGAAGCTCCGTTCGGGCGACATCTACCAGGTCGCCGAGGTGGTGCGCAACCTCTCGATTCGTGACAAGGACAAGGGGCTGTCGGCCGGCGAGAAGCGGATGCTGACCCGGGCCCGCCAGATCCTCGTCTCGGAGCTGACCTTCGCGCTGAACGTTGACACTGAAGCGGCTGAAGAAAAGCTCGCCTCGGTCCTGCCGTAGTCATGACCGTGGCGGCCATCGTGGTGGCCGGCGGCCAGGGAGTGCGTTTCGGTGGCTCCAAGCAGTTCGCCCCGCTGCGCGACGATTCAGTGAGCGCCATGAGCGTGCGACACGCCCGTTCGGTGGCCCCGCTCGTCGTGCTGGTGGTTCCCGAGGACTACGCCGGTGACGGCGAGGGCGCCGACGTCGTGGTGACCGGAGGAGCGACGCGGGCCGCGTCGGTTCGCGCGGGCCTCGCGCAGTGCCCGCACGCCGACATCATCGTGGTCCACGACGCCGCCCGACCGTTGGCGAGCCCTGCGCTCTTCGCGGCCGTGGTCGCCGCCGTGCGCGACGGCGCCGACGCGGCCGTGCCGGGCCTGGCGATAACCGATACCGTCAAGCGGGTCACGAGACGGGATTCGGCCACCGTCGTCGAGTCCACGGTCCCGCGCGACGACTTGGTGACCGTTCAGACACCCCAGGCGTTTCGCCACAATGTGCTCGCGAAAGCGCACGCCCGCGCGAGCGACGCCACGGACGATGCGGCTCTCGTCGAGGCACTCGGCGCTCGGGTGGTCGTGATAGCCGGCGAACTCGACAACATCAAGATCACCCAACCCGGCGACCTCGAGCGCGCGGCCGCCCTGCAGGGGAGCGGCCAGTGAGAATCGGACACGGCATCGACGTGCACCGCGTGAGCGACGACCCGTCGCGCGTGCTGATGCTCGGGCTGGTGGCGATCCCTGACGCCGCGGGTCTGGCGGGCCACTCGGACGCCGACGTGGCCACGCACGCACTGTGTGACGCATTGCTGGGCGGGGCGAACCTGGGCGACCTCGGTCGCAACTTCCCCGACACCGACGCGGCCACGGCCGGTATCTCGTCGCGGGCGTTGCTCGAGAGCACGCTGCGCCTGGTGCACGACGCCGGCTTTCGCGTCGCCTCCGCCGACGTGACGATCATCGCGGAGCGGCCCCGACTGGCGGACTTCATGACCGCGATGTCGGACGAACTCTCCTCGGCCGTGGGCACGGTGGTGTCCGTGAAGGCCACCACCACCGAAGGGCTCGGCGCCCTGGGCCGGATCGAGGGGATCGGCGCCACCGCAGTGGCCCTGCTCGAGGAGATCAAATGAGCCCCCGTCCAGCCCCGCGTCGCGCGAACCCGAACGGTCGACCATCTCGTGGTGGCGGCCGTCCCGGACCGACCGGGGGCGCGCGTCGCGCGCCTAGTCGCGAAAAGGAGGGTCTGGGTGGCGAACAGGTAGAGGGCCGCCACGCCGTCCTGGAGCTCTTGAAGGCGCGCCGACGCCAGATCCAGCGGATCTACGTCGCGGACGCGCAGGACCCCTCGGACATCCTGGACGCCATCGAACTCGAAGCCCAGCGCCAGCGCGTGCCGGTTCAGGTGGTCTCAATGGCCCGGCTCGACCGAGAGGCGCGCACCGAAGGCCACCAGGGCGTGATAGCGATTGCCAGTCGGCTCCAGACGGTCGGCCTGGAGACACTGCTGCAGCACGACCGCCCGTTCCTGCTGGTGTGCGACGGCGTCACCGATCCGCGCAACCTGGGGGCCATGCTGCGCAGCGCCGACGGCGCCGGCGTGACGGGGGTCGTGGTGCCTCGTCACCGCGCGGCCCGCATCTCGCCGACCGTCACCAAGACTGCGGCGGGGGCCATCGAGTATCTGACGTTCTGTGACGTCGGTGGCATTCCGGCGGCGATCGATCAACTCAACAAGGCCGGGGTCTTGACGGTCGGGCTCGCCGGTGAGTCCAAGGATTCGCTCTACGACCTCGACCTCGGCTCGGTGCCGGTGGCATTGATTGTCGGCGGCGAAGAGAAGGGACTCGCGGCACTGACCCGCAAACGATGTGGCGCCGTTGTGTCCATTCCCCAACTCGGCAAGATCAGTTCGCTCAACGCCGGCGTCGCGGTTTCAGTCGCGGCCTTTGAGGTGGCGCGTCAGCGCAGACTGCGTCGTTAGCTCAAGACAGTCGATTGATTGTTCACCTGTGAGTGAAAACATTTCATCATGTTTGCGATGTGACGCTCTTCGATTGATCGCGGAGTGTGATAGCGATGACACGCAAGGGTTCTTCAAGAAACACGTTGTCCGCATTGTGACAAGTCCTCACGGTGTCGACGTGGCTTCCAGCCCGCGGCAGGTTCGCCCAAGACGGGTAGCGAAGTTGTTCTACGTACGCCTGAGTGCCCAGACGCACCGATCCTCCTACGGAAGGCAAGACGATGCATTGGATACATTCAGCTGGACCCTGCACGCAGTTGCGAGAAACGGGAAGAGCGTTTTCTGGGATTGCAGCGAGAGTCAGTAACCCGAAACGCTTGGAAGCCGAAGCATCTTCTCAAGGCGAGGGCAAATGAGAATTCCCTCATTCAATTGCAGCCGCTCTACTAGGGCAATTAGTCCAGGTTCAGGTTCGCTCGTTCGCCGCTCGTTCGCCGTCATACTCGTAGCTCTGATGTTCGCAATGGCCATGCCAGCGTTGGCGTTTGCGAGTTCATTCCCAGTCACCTTTGTCGAGAACGTCAATTCCCAAGATCAAACGGTCACTTCGCAGACCTCAGATATTGCGACTGCGCTTACTCTTGTTGCCAACTTGACACCTAAGTTCGCAAATCCCGGCTACGCCTTCAGATTCTGGACCACGTCCGCAGATGGGAGTGGCGCGATATTTGCAGATGGCGCGATTTACAACTTTGCCGCTGGCCCACTGATGCTTTATGCCCAGTGGATTGAGAATTCCGTGACATTTAATGAGAATGACTCTGGATCAGACACGACGCATTCGACGCAGTCTGGTCACGTGGCGGCGCTTCTCACACTGTTTTCGAGCCTCACACCGCTCTTCAGTAATCCGGGGTACGCCTTTGCTGGTTGGACCACCAACGCGAACGGAAGCGGTACTTCCTACGCCAACGGCTCAAGCTACGACTTCACCTCGGGTAATCTCACGCTCTATGCCCAGTGGAATCAGATCCCCACAGAAAACGTCGTGTTCGTCGCCAATGGTGGCTCTGGATCCGTCACCACGTTGAGTGGCCTGCAGGGGTCGTCAGTCGTTTTGCCCGGAGCGAGCACGTTGAGTTACGCCAACTACGCCTTCACCGGCTGGAACACGTCATCGAACGGCACCGGGACCTCTTATGGTGTGGGCGATCCACTCATCTTGAATAGCGACGTAACCCTGTTTGCGCAGTGGGCCGCCGACGTCTTCACGCTGGTGTACAACCTTGACGGGGGGTCCATGAGCCCGACTTCCGTTCCCTTCACCTTCGGGACAGCGGCACTCACGTTACCGATGCCCACTTTTCAAGGCCACGCTTTTGCGGGCTGGTTCAGTGCACCGTCCGGCGGAACCCTTATCGGCACGGACGGAACCGCATATTCACCGAGCTCATCGATCAGCCTGTACGCCCGATGGACTCTCGACACGTACGTCGTCGCCTACGTGGCTGGCCCCGGCTTGGTGAGTCCAGCGTCGGTCAGCTTCAACTACGGCGCGAGTCCGCTCGTCCTTCCCGTGGCGTCGTCTTCCGGCAGCGACTTCCTGGGCTGGTTCAGTGCGCCAACCGGTGGAGTGTTGGTCGGAGTGGCCGCGGCACCTTACACCCCCTCCACGTCAGTTGTTCTCTACGCCCAGTGGCACCCATCTTCCCTGGTGACAGTGAGTTTCGACGCCAACGGAGGTACCGGCGGCGTCTCTGCGATGAGCGGTCCGGTGGGTTCGTCGATCATGCTGCCCGGCGTGACCGGACTGAGTCATCCCGGATTCACCCTCGTCCGATGGAACACGGTCGCCAACGGCACCGGCACCTCCTTCGGTAGCGGGACGGCCCTGACGCTGGGCGCGCCCCTGACCCTCTTCGCGCAGTGGACGGGACACACGCCAGCGGTCGTGCTCGGTGCGGTGGGGTCCTTCAGTGGCTACACCACGTCTCTCACGGCCACGCTCAAGAAGCAGTCGCGGCGATTCGCCTCGCTCATCAAGAACAAGCGGTACACCGTGGTGGCGCTGTACGGCTACACGACGAATACTGGCGTGGTGTCGCGCAACCTGTCGGTGAGTCGGCTGCGGGCGAACGCGGTGGCGCTGTACCTGCGCACGCAACTGACCGCCTTGCACGTGAAGGGGGTCACCATCAGGACCGCGGGGGAGGGCGCCATCGCTGGTGCCCCGGGCGCGTCGAATCGCCGCGTGGAGGTGATGGTCTACTGAGCGGGCGCAGCCCAGCCCTCGGCGAGGACCTCGGTGCACATCGGACAGCGCCGGGCCTCGAGATCGATCTCGGTGCGACAGGCCGGGCACGGAGCCCTGGGCAGGGTCGCGTCGGCGTCGAGACCCAGGCGTCGACGCAACCCGTTGAGGGGCTTGACGACCAAGAAGAAGAGCATGATCGTCACGATGATGAACGTCACGATCGCGTTTACGACCAGCCCGTAGTGGAACTGGCTGCCGTGCACGGTGAAATAGAGCAGCGAGAAGTTGGCTTGGCCAAAGAACGCCGCGATGACGGGGGTGAAGAGATCCTGGACGATCGACTGGACGACCGCGGTGAAGGCCGAACCCAGCACCACGGCGATGGCCAAGTCAACCGCGTTGGCGCGCAGGGCGAAGGCTCGGAACTCCCTCAGTTCGGAGCCGAACCGCTCAAGGTGCTTCATCCGCCCTCTTCTTCCCATGGAGCCGGTGGAGGGATTCGAACCCACGACCTGACGATTACAAATCGCCTGCGCTGCCAGACTGCGCCACACCGGCTTGAAAATACCAAGGTTAGTGACTAGGAACGGCCGGCTCTAGGCTAGGGACCAATGAGCCAGTCGTCCCAACCTCCGCACGAGACCCCTATCCCCGGTTCGCACTACCAGCCCGCGTTGAGCATCGTGCTGATCATCGTGGCGTTGTTCGTTGCCTCGACGTTCGTCATGTTGCGCTCGACGGGACCGGTGAGTCAGAACACATCAACGACGACGCTGCCCGCCACGACGACCACGGCGAAGGGTTCGACGACCACGACCGTGCGCTCGAAGGCGCAGGTCCGCGTGCAGGTGGCGAACGGGACGGCGGTTTCCGGACTCGCCCGCTCGTACACCCAGCAGCTGCAGACGCTGGGCTGGGACACGCTGCCCCAACTGAACGCCGCCAAGGTCACCGCGACCATCGTGTACTACAACCCCGGCTACCTCTGGGCCGCCCAACAGATCGCCGGGGCGATCAGAGTGAGTAGTTCGGCGATCCAACCACTGGCCGGCCTGAGCCCGGTCGCCGGCGCCTCAGGTGACGACGTCATCGTCATCCTGGGCCCCGACGTCGCCATCAAGGGGTAGTCAGCCCTGCGGTGGCACGACCACCGCGAACCGCTCGAGGGCTGCGCGCAAGACGTCAACGGCCATCGGCCGCAGTTCGTCGAGAGGGCGGTTGCGATGGCGACGCACGCCGAGGTCGACCTGGGCGACGCTCTGGACGCCGAACCGCCGCGAAATGTCGATCAACAAGGCGATCTCAACTCCGTATGCTGTCTCCAATTCAATAGCTTCGAAGGCCCAACGTCGTCCGGCGGTCTCGCCGGCCAGCGGTTGGCGAATCTCCCCCAGACCCGGGTAGAGCAGCGAAAGAATCGGACGGGCGGTCAGATCATTCACTCGACCGCCTCCGATGGGCATGTTGTGCAGGGGCCGTTCGTAGTAGCCCTTCACGAGTTGGATGTCGCTGCGTTCGAGGAGGGGCTGAATGAGGCGGGGAACAAACTCAGCCGTCGAATTCAGGACGTCGGCGTCGAGAAAGACCACGATCTCCGACGACGCGACGGCGAGCCCCGCGCCCATTGCCTCACCCTTGCCACTTGGGCCGCAAAGGGTCACGACGCGCGCGCCGTGGCGATTGGCGACGGTCGCCGTTTCGTCGTTGGAGTGGTCGTTGACGACGATCAACTCGTCGACGAAGTGACCATCGTGCTGAACGGCGTCGAGTACGGCGCCGATGGTGGCGGCCTCGCTCTTGGCGGGGATCACGACCGCCACCGAAGTCGTCGCCTTGAGGCGCCTGACTCGTTCGAGGTCGAACGCGTCGCGACTGAGCGTCCAGGGTACGTCGGCACTGGTCATCCGTTAGAGGTTAGGGGGCGAGGCCGGGGGGACGCACTTGACAAATCGGAGCGGAGCCGCCAGAATTGAGGGGTCATCAAGAGCGACTGAGGGACGGGCCCGTCGAAGTCGCGACAACCAGTGTGGATCACGAGTATCTCGTCACACCAGGTGCCAAAGCCCGAACGATGAAAAGGGAGTCATGAGTTTCGCCATAGGTCTTATTTGCCGAGAGTGCGGTAGCACGTACCCCTCAGAGGCCCGCTACTCGTGCGAGTTCTGCTTCGGGCCCCTTGAGGTCTCGTACGACATGGAGAGCGCCAAGGGTGTGGTCACCCGCGAGTCGATCGAGCGCGGACCGAATTCAATCTGGCGCTACGGCGCGCTGCTGCCCGATCCTGGCGTCGAACCCGTGGACCTCGGGGCCGGTTGGACACCGCTTCGTCGCTCCACGCGGCTCGCCGCGGTGCTCGGCGTGAAGGAACTCTGGCTGAAGGACGACACGCGCAACCCGACCGGCTCCTTCAAGGACCGGGTGGTGTCGGTGGCGCTCTCGAGCGCTCGTCGACTGGGCTTCTCGACGGCGGCCTGCGCCTCGACCGGGAACCTCGCCACGTCGGTCGCGGCGCACGCCGCCTTCATCGGTTGGCCGAGCGTCACGCTCATCCCGTCGGACCTCGAGAAGTCCAAGGTTGCGATGACCGCGATCTTCGGCGGCATCGTGCTCGGGGTGGAGGGCAGCTACGACGACGTGAACCGGCTCTGCGTGGAGCTCGTCGCCGAGCATCCGGACTGGGCGTTTGCCAACGTGAACCTTCGTCCCTACTACGCCGAAGGGTCCAAGACCTTGGCCTTCGAGATCGCTGAGCAGCTCGGCTGGCGGACCCCCGACCAGGTGGTTGTGCCGGTGGCGTCGGGGAGTCAGTTGACCAAGGTGGCCAAGGGCTTCCACGAGTTCATCGACCTCGGCCTCGTCGACGGCGACGCACCGGTGTTGTTCGGAGCGCAGGCTTCGGGCTGCTCACCGATTGCGACGGCGTTCGCCACTGGCGCCGAGGTGATCACGCCCCAACGGCCCAATACGATCGCCCGTTCGCTGGCCATCGGGAATCCGGCCGACGGCCCCTACGTGCTGGACGAGCTCCGTGCTCACGGCGGGGACTGCGGCTCGGTCTCGGACGAGGAGATCCTCGAGTGCATCGGGCTGCTCGCACGAACCGAGGGAATTTTCGCCGAAACGGCCGGCGGGGTCACCATCGCCTCGCTGCGCCAGATGATCGAGCGGGGCACGATTGACCCCGAGAAGTCGATCGTGGCCATAATCTCGGGCCACGGTCTGAAGACCCTCGACGCCATCGTCGACACGGCGACGTTCAGCTCGACCATCACTCCATCGTTGGCCGCCGCCGAGGAAGCGCTGCGCTTTCACCAGCTGGTGGCGGCGTCGTGAGCGTCATCGTCCGCCTGCCCAGTCAGTTGCGCTCCCTGGTCGGTGGCGCCGGCGAGGTTCCGGTCGAGGCGGGGACCGTTCGCGAGGCGATCGAGGCGGTCGACGCCGCCTACCCCGGGATCGCCTTTCGGGTGCTGGACGACCGCGGGGCCCTTCGCCGCTTCGTGAACGTCTTCGTGGCCGACGAGGACATTCGCTTCCTCGAGGGACTCGACACCGTTCTCGAGGCCGGCCAGACCGTCTCGCTGGTGCCCGCCGTCGCGGGCGGCTGATCGGCGTTAGCACTCGCCCCCTTCGACTGCTAATATTGCTTTGCACCAAAAAGGTGGAATCGCACTAGGAGGAATCACAGTGGCGAAACTGATCGCTTTCGATGAAGAAGCCCGCCGGGCGCTTGAGCGCGGCATGAACAAACTGGCTGACGCGGTACGCGTCACGCTCGGACCCAAGGGCCGCAACGTCGTCTTGGACAAGAAGTGGGGAGCCCCCACGATCACCAACGACGGTGTCTCCATCGCCAAGGAGATCGACCTCGAGGACCCCTACGAGCGCATCGGCGCCGAGCTGGTCAAGGAAGTCGCCAAGAAGACCGACGACGTCGCGGGTGACGGGACCACGACCGCCACGGTGCTCGCCTGGGCCATGGTTCGCGAAGGCCTGAAGAACGTCGCCGCCGGCGCCAATCCGATGTCGCTGAAGAAGGGCATCGAGGCCGCGGTGGAAGCCGCCGTGGCGTCCCTCGTCGATCTCGCCAAGCCCGCCGACACCAAGGAGCAGATCGCCCAAGTGGCCTCGATCTCCGCCGCCGACGAAGAGATTGGTGCGATGATCGCCGACGCCATTGACAAGGTCGGCAAGGACGGCGTTATCACCGTCGAAGAGAGTCAGTCGTTCGGCATGGACATGGACCTCGTCGAAGGTATGCGCTTTGACAAGGGTTACATCTCGCCCTACTTCTCGACTGACACCGAGCGCATGGAAGCGGTGCTCGAGAACGCCTACATCCTGCTCGTCTCGAGCAAGATCACGTCGGTGCGTGACGTGCTGCCGGTCCTCGAGAAGGTCATGCAGTCGGGTCGCCCCCTCTTGATCATCGCCGAGGACATCGAGGGCGAAGCCCTCGCGACACTCGTCGTGAACAAGATCCGCGGCACCTTCAAGTCCGCGGCCGTGAAGGCCCCCGGCTTCGGCGAGCGCCGCAAGGCCATGCTCCAGGACATCGCGATCCTGACCGGTGGCACCGTGATCTCCGAAGAGGTTGGCCTCAAGCTGGAGAACGCCACGGTCGAGCTGCTCGGCTCGGCGCGCAAGGTCGTCGTGACGAAGGACGAGACCACGATTGTCGAAGGTTCGGGATCCGAGGACGACATCAAGGGTCGCATCAACCAGATCAAGGCCGAGATCGAGAACACCGACTCGGACTACGACCGCGAGAAGCTGCAGGAGCGACTGGCCAAGTTGTCCGGTGGCGTGGCCGTCATCAAGGTTGGCGCCGCGACCGAGGTTGAACTCAAGGAGAAGAAGCACCGGATCGAGGACGCCGTGTCGACGACCAAGGCCGCCATCGAAGAGGGCGTCGTCCCCGGCGGTGGCGTGGCGTTGCTGCGCAGCCAGACGCGCATTCTCGAAGCGGCCGACAAGCTCTCCGGCGACGAAGCAACCGGCGCTCGCATGGTCGCCAAGGCCGTCGAAGCGCCGCTGACCCAGATTGCGGTGAACGCCGGACTCGAGGGTGGCGTCATTGTCGACAAGGTGCGTCATCTGCCCAACGCCACTGAGGGTCTGAACGCCGCCACTGGCGAGTACGAGGACCTCATCAAGGCCGGTGTCATCGACGCCGCCAAAGTGACCCGTTCGGCGCTGCAGAACGCGGCTTCCATCGCGGCGCTCTTCTTGACGACCGAGTGCGTGATCGTTGACAAGCCCGAAGAGAAGACGTCGGCCATGCCCGGCGGAGGCATGGAAGACTACTAAGCCGTTCCACAATCTTGGCTGGACCGCGGGGCGTACGCCCCGCGGTTTGGCTTTTCTGGCGTCCAGCCCAGTGCTGCAGACTGACCCGTAACATGGTGCAATGACCACCCCCGCACCGCTCGGTCCCTCGCGCGGACTCAACGTCGTCCACCTGTTCTGCCACCCCGAAGGCGTCGTCGACGCGGGCGCGGTCCGCAAGGCGGTCGACGAGGCCGTCGGGACGGGATTGCAGGTCGTGACGGCCGCCATCATCGGCGCGAAGGCCGACACCTGCTTCATGGCCCTGGGCGAGAACCTATGGGACATCCGGAGATTCCAGTCGAAGATCCAGGCGGCGGGCTTCAGCGTCGCCGAGAGTTACGTCTCGGTCACCGAAGTCAGCGAGTACGCCCAGGGCATGCCCGAACAGATGAAGAACGACCGGCTCTTCCCCGTGCTGCCGCCTGAGGGCATGAAGGCGTTCTGCTTCTATCCGATGTCAAAGCGGCGCGGCGACGAGCACAACTGGTACGCGCTGCCGTACGAGGAGCGCGAGCAGTTGATGCGCCAGCACGGCAAGTCGGGGCGTGATTTCAAGGGTCGCGTCCTCCAGGTCGTCACCGGATCGACCGGCCTCGATGACTGGGAATGGGGCGTCACGTTGTTCGGCGTGCACATCGACGATCTCAAGGACTGCGTGTACAAGATGCGCTTCGACGAGGCCTCCACGTTGTACGCCGAGTTCGGCGCCTTCTACACGGGACTCGTCGGGACCGTGGACGAAGTGCTCGACGCCACGTTGGCCTAATCGTCGTTGTAGCGTCGAAGCGTGAGTGAACCCGTATCCGAGAAGATGCTCCGCCGCTGGGCCGAGTCGCTCGCGGGCGTCGCGCGCACCGGCCTCGGCTTCACGCAGAGCCAGTACGAGCGCGAGCGCTTCGAAGAGGTGCTGAAGATCGCCGGCGACATCAAGGCGGCGGCCGAGTCCGGGCGCGATGGCGTGCTCGACTCCGAGGGCCACGTCATCGAGTGGATGAAGGAGGTCGGCCAAGGCGTGCCCGGCTACGCCACGCCTAAGGTCGCGGTCGGTGCGGCCGTGACGAACGATCGCGGCGAGCTGCTGCTCATTCAGCGCGCGGATTCGGGTGTCTGGCTGTACCCAACGGGGTGGTGCGACGTCGGATACTCCGCCCCCGAAGTGGTGGTCAAGGAGGTGCTGGAGGAGACGGGGATCGAGGTCGAACCGGTTCGGCTCATCGGGGTGCTCGACGGCATGCGACTCGGGTCTTCACGCATACCGCTGTACTCGCTGCTCTTCTTCTGCCGCGCGACCGGCGGTTCGTTGAACATTCACCCGCTCGAGTGCACCGACGCCGGCTGGTTCACCCGTGACAACCTGCCGACGCCCACGCTGGGCGCCGAGCGTTGGGCGGGTCCGATCTTCGCCGCGATTGATGGGGAACATCGCGACGTGTTCTACGACGACCTGCGCCGTCCCGTGTGGCGGGGCGAAGAATGAGCATCACGGTCGAGATTGCCGATCGCGCCACTCCGGAGCTCTTAGCCGGTCTCAACCATCTACTGCCTCAGCTCTCGACCTCTGCTCCTCGGCTCTCCGAGGACGACCTACGGGACCTGGTCAGTTCGGATGCGTCGACGCTCTTCGTCGCGTTGAACGAGGGGGTCATCGTCGGGACGCTCACGCTGGTGATCTTCCCGATCCCCACCGGTCTGCGGGCGTGGATCGAAGACGTGGTGGTTGACCAGCGCACCCGTGGCCTCGGCGCCGGCGCGGCGTTGACGCAGGCCGCACTCGATGAGGCTCGGCGACGCAACGTCCGGTCCATCGATCTCACGAGTCGGCCCTCGCGCGAGGCGGCCAACGCCCTCTACCGGAAGCTGGGATTCGTGCAGCGCTCGACGAACGTGTATCGCTTCAGCGTCCAAGACTGAGCCGATGCCCCGGCCCTCGTTCGTCATCTTCGACCTGGACGGCACCCTGGCCGACACCGGAGACGGCATTCTGCACTCGTTCCATCTGACGCTGAGCGATCTCGGACGGCACGCCTCCGACGATGAACTGCGTGATCTGATCGGACCACCACTCGACGAGTCGTTCGCACGGCTTGGTTTCGCCGATGGTGAGATCGCCAATGCCGTCGTGCTCTATCGCGCGTACTACGACCGCGAGGGCGTAGACCGGTGCAGCCCTTACGACGGGATCGAGGAGTTGCTCGACGAACTTCGAAGCGACTCCGTGGTGCTGGCCGTCGCCACGGCGAAACGGGTCGATTTCGCGGTGAGGGTGCTCGACAACCTCGGGATACTTGACTACTTCCAATCAGTGAGCGGTGCTTCGCTCGACGGCTCGTTGGACACGAAGCAGGGGATCGTGAGCGAGGCGTTGCGATTGCTGGGCGAACCGGCACCAGAGGAGGGTTGGATGGTGGGCGACCGCCGGGAGGACATTCTCGCCGCCAGGTCACACTCGCTCTATCCGGTGGGGGCTCTCTGGGGATACGGGTCGCGAACAGAACTCGTCGAAAGCGGCGCCGAACTCCTCGTGGCGACTCCCTCCGAGATCATTCGATAGTCGGATTTCAGCCAGACCAGCTCGATCATGAATCAGTGGTCCGACCTGGCTGAGCGGGGCGGCCACGCTCCTCGACAGTCGGGCAGCGTTCGATCCAATCTTTCAGAATCCGATATCAGCCGTGATCAGATAATGACCTCGCCAGGGCCTGGCCCCGATTCGCCGTTCGAAAGCACGTGCTCGGTGGAGCAGACCAAGGCTGACTGCCCGCTGCATCATTTCGGAACTCCGAGCAAGGAGCGGTACACGAATACATTTCGCACGCTCGTAGAAAGCTGCCGTTGCCGGAGGCGAAGCAGAATCACGTGGTGATGAAGATCGATCGAGGATCGGCCACTCTTCGTGTGTCCCCTCGCGCAGGTCATTAGTCTGTTCCAGTGACAAGGAGCCGTCAAACCCAACGTGTAGCCATCGTCGGTATTGGCGCCATGACGATTGGGGTTGTCGATTCGCTACTGAAGGGGAACGGCGGCGGTCTTCTTGGCGCGCTGGGCCAAGCTGCTTCGCCGTGGCTGCTGCTTGCCTTCCTCGGCGGCGCCTTCGCTGGTGAACGACGACTCGCTATCGGTGCGCTCACTGGTCTTGAGGCGACGTTCTTGGCGCTGGTGGGGTTCTACTTCGTCAATAGTTTTGTTGTGGATTTTGGCCCGCACGCGTGGCCCACGGACCTGCGTTTGGCGGCGGTCAGCGGAAAGAGGTTCTTTGCTCTTTCCGTGCTCAGCGGTCCGTTCTTTGGGGCATTCGGTGCCTGGTGGAGACGACGACTCTCGATGGTTCCGGTCATCATTGTGGCGCTGCTCTTCGTTCTTGAAGCGTTGGTACGAGTTGTCGCGGCACGTAACTTCATCCAGTATGTCGACCAAGCGGCGGCAATAGAGGTGTTGTTGGCTGTGCCGTGGACGGCCCTCGCTGTCCGGAAGACAAAAGCGCTTCGTCGAGATGCCAGTCCGGCCAGTGAGCGATAGGCAGATGTGTACGGGTTCAGCCTCTGGCCCTCCCATGACTCACGGGAGATAGTTTCTACGAGTGCGTATTCGCCCCGCTGAAGTCAGCGACCACGTTTCTGTTCGAGAAGTCGTGATGTCTTCGGTCCGATCAGCGGGAGACCTCTACTCCGCTGAACAAGTCAGAAGCTGGCTGCAGGGCTTGTCGTCGAGGGACTATGCACTGCTCATCGAGGAGACATCGTCATTCGTCGCCCTGGAGGATGACGTTGTCATCGGCTATGCGAATCTGATCCCGAGGGGACCGGGTGACGGCGAACTTGCTCTGCTGTACGTTCGTCCGGACTATCACCGTCAAGGTTGCGGCAGAGTCCTCGTGGAGGCCGTCGAAAGGGAGGCCCGCGCGGGCTCTATGCGGCGGCTATGGGTCGACGCTTCACTTCTGGCCGCTCCCCTACTGGAGACAATGGGATTCCAAGTCGTTGAGCGCCGTACGAGGACAGTGGATGGTGTTGATTTCGCAAACACCTGGCTTGTGAAGAGATTGCCGGCCTAGTCCCCTTCTACGAGAAACGGTGGTCCAATGTCTGTCTGGTGGCGGGACGTCGAACGGGGTAGTCGCACGTCACGCGGCGGGGACGAAAGTGAACCCACGGGGGCAACCTGAATTGCTACTCCGCAGTTCCCACCAAGGACCCGATAGCTGGACGACGCAGAAGTCGTACTGCAACTTCCAGTCACTCGATTCGGGCATGTACAACAGCTCCGTCACCGACGACGGAGTCTTCTGAATGAATCGGAAATTGAGTTGATGACCCGATATCGACGTCCAGCACAAGGAGTCGACCGCACCGAAGCCGGGAAGTGTCGCCAGGCTTCCTTGCGCCGCCCAACAACTCGAGGGCGCCGACTGCCGTCCTTTGACAAGGGAATCGACTTGGGCCTGCCAGGTGGCTCGATAGGTCGCGACATCAAGGGTGTCGCTCGGGCGATTGTGGAGATAGAGCCCCACGGCCAGCATTGTTAGAACCACTACGACCAGCAGGAATTTGGCGATACGCGACCGAATCACGATTCCCACAATAGGCTGGTGAACTGATTCTTCCTGATTGGTCCCTGCGGCGCGCGAAGGTCGTCAACTCGTTGCAGCAGATGCGAATGGTGTCACGAACAAGCGGAACACCATGCCAGGCTGACCGCTCCGGGCCCACGTGCATTCATAGGGCTACCAACTCACATCAAGGGTGCGGCGCATCGTGGCTTCGAACGTGGTGTCATCGAGTTGCGCTCGAGCTCCGAGAATCAGATGGGCGTCGTCTCCAACCGGTACCCGCAGTGGGGTCGTCTCGTCTTCGATTGCCCGGACGACCGCTCTCGCCACGAGTTCGGGACCGGGCCGGCCGTTGGGCCCCGTGACTTTCGTGTCGAGGCTGGCCCACTCCTCCCAGAGTCCCTCGTAGGCCTCGTGGCGCTCTGGTTGGGGGAGCGGCTTCATCCCCGGCGCGATGAAACCGGGCTGAATGATCACCGTTCGGATTCCGAAGTGGCGAACTTCGTAGTGCAAAGCCTCCGAGAATGCCTCCAGGGCGAATTTCGATCCGGAGTAGGCCCCTTCCAGCGGCGAAGCCACGCGGCCCTGCACGGAGCTGATGTTCACAATGACACCGCTGCCTCGAGCCCGCCACGAAGGGAGCAGGTGCTGCAATATCCTGATGGGACCGATTGTGTTGGTTTCGAACATCTCACGAAGGCGATCCAGGGGATAGTCCTCGAGGGTCCCCTGCCCGTGAGTCGCGGCGTTGTTGACGATTGCGTCGATCTCCCCGGCGGCTTCAACTGCGGATCGAACGGAATTGTCGTCCGTGACGTCAAGAGTCAGTCGCTGGGCGACATCAAGATCCGCCAAGAGCGAGACGTCGCGGGCCGTCGCGACAACCTCGTGCCCCGCCCTGGTGAGTTCGCCAGCGGTGGCTGCGCCGATGGCGCGCCCCGCACCGGTAATGAGTACGCGCACTCTTCCTCCGAGTTCAGAGCATTTCTAACACCCGCGAGGAAGTGCCGATTCGAATATGGTCAAGGCGAAGTGGAGCGGATCGTCGAGGCGGCGCTTCGTCGATTGGCTGCACCGAAGAACGGTCAGGTTTGCGTACGTGGACGGGCCGTTTCACTTGATTCTCACGGGGCCACCCGGGGCGGGAAAGTCATCCGTCGGCCCCTATCGCGTCTCGATTCACGATGTCGGCAGTGGTCGAGTCGGATTGTTCTGGACCTCGATTGTGAATGGCCACATCCCTCCATGGGAGGTCCGAGCCGATCAGCAGAATCGGGCGATGATCCGATCATCCCTGGCCTCGGCGGCTCGCATGACCGAGGCGGGCGATTCGACCGTTCTTGAAGGGACCATCGGTCCTTGGTATTTCGATCTGGTTCGCGAGGAACTCGATGGCGTTGGCAGCACTGTTCCCTATTTGATGCTGCGTCCGACTATCGAGGCCTGCCTCGCAGGGCCACGCAACGGTTGAGTGATCTTCGTCACGCCGACGCGCTCACGGCCGACGGCACTATTCGACGACTCTGCGACCGGTTCTCCGGTCTCGGTGTCCACGAAGCGAACGTTCTGGACACGTCTCCTATGAGCGTGGCAGAGACCGTTCCCTCAGTCATCGGTGTCCTCGGAGCGCCTGGGTACGTGATCACCGCCCGCTGCACAAGAGCATCAAGGCCTCACTCTCACGTGAACGCCGAACCCGACGCCGGAACTCGCCAACGCTCGGTGTTCGCGCGAATCATCGTTCAACCCCAGGCCCGCCTGCGGTCTCGGGCATAATGAGGTGTGTTCGGAAAAGGTCGAAGTCACCCGCTCAATCTGGCTCCCGCCTCGTCAGAGGACTATCGGGAACTCGCCCGGAGGCGACTGCCCCGACAGTTGTTCGACTACATCGACGGTGGTTCCTTCCAGGAAGTGACGCTCTCGGCGAACCGTGATGACCTGCACCGCATTCGATTTCGCCAGCGAGTCCTTCGTGACGTGTCATCGCGAAACCTGTCGACGACGGTGCTCGGAGAGGAACTCTCACTTCCGCTCATCCTGGCGCCGGTGGGATTCGGCGGAATGTTCTCCAGACGCGCGGAGGTCCAGGCCGCCCGGGCCGCGGAGCGGGCGGGGATCGCGTTCTGTGAATCGACGCTCTCGATTTGCGGAATCGAGGAGGTCGCCGCGGCGAGCCAGCGACCGATCTGGTTCCAGCTCTATGTGATGAAGGACCGGGCGTACGCGGAGGACCTGATGGTCCGGGCGCGGGCCGCCGGGTGTACCACCTTGGTGTTGACGGTCGACCTGCCCGTGGTGGGCCAGCGTTACCGCGACGTGCGCAATGGAGTGAGCGGGAACATCTCGAGGGTCAAGCGACTCCGGCGTGGCCTCGACATCATCGGTCATCCCTCGTGGGTTCGCGACGTGGCGATCGGCGGCAGACCCCTCACCTTTGGCAACTTGGAGCGGGCTCTGCCCCGGGCCAGGGTGCCCGGGGACTTCCAAGGGTGGGTTGCCAGCCAATTCGATCCCAGCGTCACGTGGGATGACCTCGCCTGGCTGCGCTCACAGTGGAGCGGGAAGATCGCTCTCAAGGGGATCCTCGACCCCGACGATGCCCGTGAAGCGGTCGCGCGGGGAGCAGATGCCGTGATCGTCTCGAACCACGGGGGGCGCCAACTTGACGATGTCCCTTCGACGATCGTGGCTCTGCCGGCGATCGTGGACGCCGTGGGGGATGAATGTGACGTTCTCATGGACGGAGGGATCCGCAGTGGTCTCGATGTCGTGAAAGCACTCTCGCTGGGCGCCCGGGCGTGCCTTATCGGTCGGCCGTGGGCGTTCGCCGCCGCCGCCCGCGGGGAGGAGGGCATCGATCACCTCCTGCGGATCATCCGAGAAGAGATGCTCGTGACCCTCGGGCTGACCGGCGTCACGGACGTGAACGATCTCGACCGGTCAGTCCTGCTCGATCCTTGAGCGGACGAGCGCCCGGAACTCCGTCGGGATATCGACACTCATCCACGCTGCGATGGCACTCGCCGATTGGCGCAGATCGAAGCGGACGGCCCCATCGAAGTGAACGATCGAGAGGTCCCTACGAATCCGTGCATCCCCGTTCCTCTTGTGGCGCACCAACTTCATGGAGGATCAGTGCTCCGGACCGCTTTCGGGGGGTCTTCGGCTGAGCACAGAGTTGGCTGTCCAATAGCATCGATGCGTGAGCAGACAATCAGAAACCGGAACCAACCCTTATCGCCTCGCGACGACCGTAGTCCCCTCGGCCTACCGACTTCGGCTGGACACCGATCTGGTGGCCGCCGCCTTCGCGGGGACCGTCGACATTGACGTCGATGTGACCGAGGTCATCACATCGTTCACTCTGAACGCGATAGAACTCGAGGTCTCTTCGGCCACCGTCCGATCAGGTGACGTCGAGTTCGTGTCGGACGCGCCGACGTTCGACGAGGAGTTCGAGACCGCGACGTTCACATTCGCGGAGGCTCTGCCGCTCGGACGGGCCACGATCTCACTTCGCTTCACCGGGATCTTGAATGATCAGCTCCGAGGCTTCTACCGCTCGACCTTCGTCGATGGCGACGGCGTCACCCACGCGATCGCCACGACCCAGTTCGAATCCACCGATGCCCGTCGGGCCTTTCCCTGTTGGGACGAACCGGCCCTCAAGGCGACGTACCAGGTGACCCTGGTCATTCCCGAAGACGCGGCGGCGTTCTCGAACACCGCGGAGGTGTCGTCGCGCCCCGCTGGAGATGGTCGCCGTGAGGTGAGCTTCGCCGAGACGATGGTCATGTCGACGTATCTGGTGGCCTTCGTCGTTGGCCCCTTTGAGGCCTCGCCCGTCATGATGGCCGCCGGTACTCCGGTGCGCGTCGTGTACCCCGTTGGCAAGGGTCACCTCGTCGGATGGGCCACTGAGTTGGCCGTCCACGCCCTCGAGTTCTTCACTGAGTACTTCGCCATTCCTTATCCCGGTGACAAGGTCGACCTGGTCGCAATTCCCGACTTCGCCGCCGGCGCGATGGAGAACCTCGGTTGTGTCACCTTTCGAGAGACCGAACTGCTCATTGACCCGTTGACGGCCTCGCACAGCGAGCTGGAGCGGGTGACCCTCGTCGTCAACCACGAACTGGCCCACATGTGGTTCGGCGACCTCGTGACGATGGACTGGTGGGAGGGGATCTGGCTCAACGAGGCCTTCGCCACCTTCATGGAAGCGATCTGTACCGACCACTTCCGACCCGAGTGGAAGAAGTGGGTCGGGTTCAACCCGGATCGCGACATCGCCTTCACCGTTGACGGCCAGCACTCCACTCGACCTATTGAGTACGAGGTCGTCTCGCCCAATGACTGTCGCGGAATGTTCGACGTCTTGACCTACATAAAGGGCTGCGCCGTGCTGCGCATGCTCGAGCAGTACTTGGGCGCATCGGTCTTCCGTGACGGCATCCGCTCGTATCTGGAGCGCCACGCCTACGCCAACGCCGTCACCGCCGATCTCTGGACGGCGCTCGAATCCGCCTCCGGACAGCCGGTCGGGGCCATCATGGACACCTGGATCCTTCAGGGAGGGTTTCCGATCCTCTCCTTCGACGGCGTCACCATTTCCCAAGAGCCGTTCGTCTACGCCGAGGCCCAGGGCCCGTCGAACATCGGTTCCAGCTGGAAGGTCCCCGTCCTGGTGCGGTCACTCGACGGCGGAGCAACCACCGCCCATCTCTTGGAGGGACCGTCGATGACCATGGCGTCCAAGGGGCTCACCATCGTGAACGCCGGTGGGTCGGGCTTCTTTCGCACCGCCTACGGGTCCGCGCAAGTGGCGGCGATCGCAGCCCGACTCGGAGAGCTTGAAGAGATCGAGCGGGCGGTGCTCTTCTCCGACACCTGGGCCTCGATTCTGGTCGGTCGCTCGTCCTTCGAAGACCTGTTGACCCTGTCGCGGGGCCTCGTCGATCTCGACGAGCCGTCGACGTGGGGCGTGGTGTTCGGGGCGATCGCGCTGGCCGACCGCATCGTCGATGAAGCCGGGCGCGACGCCCTGGCGTCCGCGGTGCAGCGTCTGTGCGGTCCGGTGTTCGCCCGCTTGGGTTGGCGGCCCGTCGCCGGCGAGTCGTCGCAAGCCGCTGAACTACGCGCCGCGGTCCTCGCGGTCCTCGGCACCTTCGGCAAGGACGCCGGCGTCATCGCCGAGGCCGCCGCACGCTTCGACGCGGGAGAGGTGAGCGGCGACCTCGCCGACGCAATTGTTTCGATCACGATGCACCAGAACCGCCCCGGCGATGTCGCGCTCTGCGAGCAGCGCCACGCGCTTGCGGCGACCCCCCAGGACGAGCGGCGCTACTTGTTCGCTCCGGCGAGTTCCCCCGACCCTTCAGTGGCGATGGGCACCTTCGAGCGGGCCATGACCGACGTGCGCACTCAAGACGCGCCCTACCTGATCGGCGCGCTCGTCAGGAATCGGGTGGCCGGACCGCGGACATGGAGGGCCATGACCGAGCGCTGGGCCGAAGCAATCGGGCGCTTCCCGGCCGGCTCGCCGGTGGCGATGGTTGCGGGGGTGTCGACCTTCGTGACCGACCCCGCGTTCGCCGCCGAGGTCCGTCGCTTCCACGAGTCGAATCCCGTCCCGGTGGGCCAGCAACAGGTGGCCCAGATCCTCGACGTCATGGACCTCCACGTGGCGGTGGCCCAGCGCAACGCGGCGTCGCTCGGGGCGACGTTGCGGGCTTTCGCCACCTGACGAGTTCGTGCCCCTTTTCTGGTTCGCGTGAACGGCCCTGCGAAGTGGCGAGTGCCGGCCGCTGCGGTCAGCGCCCGCCGGTCAACGGACTGAAGATCCGTTCGATTGCGAAATGGATTCGTTGGTAGTTTCTCACCATGCGGCTCGACATCACTGTCTTTGACGGTCTTGACGAACTGGATGCGCTGGGTCCGCTGGAGGTCTTCCGGTCGGCGCGGATCCTAGGTGTAACCAGCCATCAC
>PKYK01000015.1 GCA_003133665.1 Acidimicrobiaceae bacterium
GGCTTCAGCCTCGAGGCGCACGCCCTCGGCCACCGTCTTCTCGCCCTCGGCCTTGACGCGGTCGGCTTCAGCCTCGAGGCGCACCCGCTCAGCTTCTGTCTTGACTCGAACAAGTTCCGCTTCTACTTCAATTCGTTCGGTGGCGTCTCGAATTGTCGCAGAAATCAGAGGTCCAACGTCCGTCGCTATTGTTGAGACTGATATCGACGCCGAGAATTCGCTGCCGTCCTGACGTCGACCCGGCATCTGCAAGCCAGTCGCCGAGGGTCGGAATTTGGTGTCCGCAATGTGGACGAGAAGTTCGACCGGCCGTCCGATGAGCTCTTCCCGGCGATAGCCGAAGAGTCGTTCGGTCTGAGCGTTGACCAATACGATCAAGCCAGCATCGTCGATAGCGAGCATCGCGTCCGGTGACGCATCGAGGAGACTGTCGAGAGTACTGTCGGAAAGCTGAATCAAACCGACTCCCTTGGAGGCCGAGCGCCACCCAGGAAAGTCAGGTGTTTGGCTAGCATAGAGGGCTGGTTCATGGTAGAAGCGACAACGCTTTTGGACTTTGGTTAGGCACTTGTTGACGTCACAACGGCCGAAAACCGGCACATCGGATACGAGCGGGGTATGGAAACCCACCCCGCCCAAGGACGCACGCGGGTCATGCACGTGGATTCGGCGTCTCATGTGTGGCAGGCACGACCGCGCGACCACATGACGATCGCGCCACCCAACGAATTCGCTTCTATCGCGCTCCGGCCAGCTCTACAACGGTATCGGCCGTTGCCCCTTCGGCAAACAGGGACCCAACGGGAATGGAAAACTCCGTGGCCAAGTTGACTGGCTCAATGCCAATGCTCACACGGACTTCGTCACTCGCGAAAAGGTGTTAAAACGACACTGGGGGGCTGGTGACGAAGGAGTTGGCTCATGAGTGAAACGAACTGGCAACGCCCGGCCGCGATCAGTGCAATATTGATCGTTCTTGTCGTGGTGGTCGGCGGCCTGATCTACTCGTTGCGCACGACCACGTCGCTTCCGTCGGCCCCCGAATCGGTGCACGCGACGGCGGGTGATGCGTCCGCAATATTGAGTTGGTCGTCACCATCGTCCGGCGGAGCCGCCGCCATCGAGAGCTACACCGCGACGTCACAACCCGGTGACCGGACCTGCAGCACGGCAACGACCTCGTGCACCGTGAAGGGCCTTACTAACGGAACTTCGTACACGTTTACCGTGGTGGCGAAGAACGCCGCCGGCAACGGTCCCGCCTCAAGTGAGTCGAACGCGGTGACGCCGGTCGCGGTCCTTTCCGCGTGCTGGTCCCTCGACACCTCGCCGACCGCCCCGCTGGCACCGGCCGTGAGGGCGGTGGTGACCCAGTACTACGCCACCAAGCACCTGGGACCGGTCACGTTCAACAAGAACCAGGAGTGGGTGCTCAATGTGGCGCAGCAATCAAAGGGAGTGCACTACTGCAAGAACCCCGACGGAGGCAAGAGCGGCTATGTCGGCTCGGTACCCGCGAGCGCGACCGCAGCGGTCATGGTCGAGGCGACTCACAAGCCCTACCCAGTGACCGGCTCGCCCACGCACTTCGTGACCGTGGCGAAGATGCCGACCGGCTGGAAGGTCGTGGCAGAGGGGACAGGCCCTTGAGCCCGAAAACCGCGTCAATAGGGAAGGAGGTGGCACGAGAACAACACGCCTGAAGTGTCTCGTTGAGTCTGGGAAACTCACGACTCGGAGAATGTCGGCGTTGGTGTGGACAAAGGTTGAATGGGTGTGAGTCAGGGCAATCAACACAAGTGTTCCGATAGGACAACGATTCCGGGTTGCGCGCACGATCGTTATTCGTCTGTGAACAACCGGACGATTTGGTGATCGATCCATCACTGCTCGAGGCCCTCGCAGCTGACGAACATTTGAGCCGCGACGGGAACTGGCATGTTTCTGCGTTGTTGACCATCAGCGACGCGGCCGGGTCTTGCGTCGGCAATCACCCGCTCGTGGTGTTTCGAATCAAGCGGTCGCACGCGGACGTCGGGTTCGTGCGACCTCGACCTGCACTGGCTCCCCGGCCCCGGATACTTCGTGTGGTCTGGCCGGGGTCATGCTCACTGAGCAGAAGTCAGTCGGGAGGGACCTCGCGACGGCTCTCGTATTGGTTGGCGCCAACGCCATCTCCGAGAGGGAGCTTCCCCGCCTTGCCGTGGCGGTCCTCGCTGTAGAGCACGCACTGTCCCCGGCCACGTCGCTTCGCGTCGTACATCGCGGCGTCAGCGGCGGCGACCACTGCGTCGGCTGACTCGACGCCGTCCGGGCTCACCACGACGCCGATGCTGGCCGTCACGATCCGTGGACCGGTCCCCAGCTCGTACGGTTCCCCGAGCGACTCGCTGAGCCGGTCCGCGACGCCCAGCGCCGCCTCCGGCGTGGCGACATCGTCGAGCAGGACCAGGAACTCGTCCCCACCCATGCGAGCGGCGCTGTCACCGACCCGCAGCGCTTCGCGGATGCGCGACGTCACATCGACCAGCAGCCGATCACCGACGGCGTGCCCGAGGGTGTCGTTGACCTCCTTGAAGTTGTCGAGATCGACGAAGAGGACCGCGAAACCTGTCTCGCGCCGGTCGGCGAGGTTCAGGCGCATGGAGAGGCGGTCCCAGAACAGCGTGCGGTTCGGCAGGCCGGTGAGCGCGTCGTGGAGCGCTCGGCGGCCGAGTTCCTGCGTGGCGACGACGAGTTCGGCCGTTCGGTCAGCGACCTTGCGCTCTATCTCGCCGTACGATGCTTCGAGCTCCTCGCCGAGGAAGTTCACGCCGGCCGCGACGGCATCGACGATGTCCCCGTCGGGGCCGACCGGAGCGCGAGCGCCGAACCGGAGCGCGGCGAACTCCTGGATGGCGCTCGCGATGTCTTCCAGGCGTTGCTCGACATCCCGTATTTGCTGGTTGTCGTGGCCCGGAAGTGGTCCAGCGGTGAATGGCACCGGCGCCTCGACGGCTCGTCGAGGTGTCTCGTCTCCTGGACCGGGCGTCGTGGTCACCCGGAGAAACCCTGGAGCCAGGCGACCGCGGAGACCTCGTCGTCGAACAGTCGAGTCGGCGCCACTGGTTTGCTCACGGCGAGGAAGAAGTCCCCCATGATCCGGCTGAGCGGGGTAGCGACGATCAAAGCGACGGCCGACACCAGGTCACCCCGGCGGGTGAACTCCAGGCGCGCGGCCCGGTCCATTGAACCGGAGTCGTGCACGTCCACCAGCAGGGGGCGTTCGCGACCGCCGGTGATCTTCGTCATCGCGTCGGTCGCCGCGACGGCGTCCTCGAGACCTATCACGGCCCGCGAAACCCATGCGAGTTGGACGATGCCGTCCGGGCGCTGCCAAATCCGGAACTTCGGGTGAGTGATCTCGCTGGACTGGTTGCTCATCGCGTGCTCCGTTGTGAGGCGACGGGCCGCTGATCCGCGCGCCAGTCAACGCTCGCCGGCCCTGATGGTACTCCACGAGTCGGCAATCTGTTCGGGCGATCCGACCCAGCATCGAACTCGGATCATCGCTCGGCGCCTGGCGTCGGGTGTGTCCAAGGGCGTCTCGGGCCAGGCAATCCCGCCCAGGCTCGATACTGGCGAGGGACGTGTGTCCCTGCCCGGTGACTGGTCCTCGAACTACGATCGATTCGGCGCTGTTGGAGTCGTTGGCGTGAAGTTCGGCGTCACTGTTGGATTACCCCGAAGAGGAGTTGTGACATGTCAATGCCCAGCGACTTGGAGATCGCGCGCGCCGCTCGCCTCAAGCCGCTCGCCGAGATAGGCCAAAGCATGGGAATCGATCCGAGGCTGCTGGAGCCCTACGGCGAGGGCGTCGCGAAGATCAAGCTCGCCGCGATCGCCGAACTCGCCGACCGTCCGAAGGCCAAGTACGTGGTGGTCTCGGCCGTGACCCCGACACCGCTCGGTGAGGGAAAGACGACGACCACGGTCGGGCTCGGCCAGGCCATGCAGTACATCGGCAGGCGCGCCACGATCGCGATTCGCCAGCCATCGATGGGCCCCACCTTCGGCATCAAGGGTGGCGCGGCCGGTGGCGGTTACAGCCAGGCGGTGCCGATGGAGGCGTTCAACCTGCACCTGACCGGCGACATGCACGCCGTGACCGCCGCGCACAACATGCTGTCGGCGATGCTCGACAACCATCTCCACAAGGGCAACAAGCTCAACATCGACCTGCACAACATCACGTGGCGGCGGGTCCTCGACATCAACGACCGTGCGCTTCGCAACGTCGTGATCGGGCTCGGCACCAAGGACGACGGTGTTCCGCGCCAGACGGGCTTTGACATCACCGCCGCGTCCGAGGTGATGGCCATCCTGGCGCTCTCGACTTCGCTCCAGGACATGCGCGCCCGCCTGGGGCGGGTCGTGGTCGCCTACACCCCCGACGGAGAGCCCGTCACCGCCGAGGACCTGAAGACCGCCGGTGCGATGACCGTGATCATGCGCGAGGCCATCAAGCCGAACCTGCTTCAGACGATTGAGAACACCCCGGTGCTGGTGCACGCGGGGCCGTTCGGCAACATCGCGCACGGCAACTCGTCGATCGTGGCCGATCTCATCGGAATCCGCTCGGGCGACTTCCTGATCACCGAGGCGGGCTTCGGCGCCGACATGGGCGCCGAGCGCTTCTTCAACATCAAGTGCCGCGCCTCGGGCCTGACCCCCGACGCCGCCGTGCTCGTGACGACGGTGCGAGCGCTGAAGGTCCACTCCGGTAGGCACCGGGTCGTGGCCGGGCGTCCCCTGCCCGAGTCCATTCTCAAGGAGAACCCTGACGAGGTGCACCTCGGTGGTGCGAACCTGCGCAAGCAGATCGAGAACATCCTGATTCATGGCGTGAGTCCGGTGGTCGCGATCAACTCGTTCCCGGGGGATCATCCCTCCGAGCACGACGCCATCGTCGAGATTGCCGAATCGATGGGTGTGCGCGTTGCCGTCTGCAACAATTTCGCCGAGGGGGGCAAGGGGGCGACCGAGCTGGCCGAGGCGGTTGCCGAGGCGGCCCACGAGGTGAACAACTTCCACATGCTCTACCCGAGCGAAATGCCGCTGCGCGAGAAGATCGAGACGGTGGCCACGAAGGTCTACGGCGCCGCTGGAGTCGACTATCAGCCGGCCGCCGGCCGCCAGATCGACTCCTACGAGGTGAACGGCTTTGGGAACCTGCCGGTGGTCATCGCCAAGACCCACCTGTCCATCTCGTCGGACCCGTCGCTCCGCGGCGCGCCGACCGGGTGGCGCCTGACGGTACGCGAGGCACGCGCCTCGGTCGGCGCGGGCTTCATCCACCTCATCTGCGGCGACATGCGCACCATGCCGGGACTGTCGGCGCACCCGGCCGCGGAGTCCATCGACATCGACGAGCATGGCGAAATTGTCGGACTCAGCTAGCCAGGCGAACTACCTCGAGTTGTCGCTCGCGAGCTTCCTCGGGCTCGTCTCCAATGGCGAGCCAGCTCCGGCTGGCGGATCGGTGGCGGCCGTCGCGGTCGCGTTGGCGGCGGGGCTCTGCGTGAAGTCGGCGCGTCTGTCGGCGAGTCAGATGTCCGACGCAACCGACATCGTGGCTGCCGGTGAGGCGCTTCGCGACCGGGCGATCTCGCTCAGCCAGATTGATGCCGAGGCCTACAGCCTGGTCGTGGCGGCGATGCGGCGCCAGCGCGGGCCCGATCCGCTGGAGCGTCAACGTGCGATCGCCGCGGCGCTGTCGCACGCGAGCGACGTTCCCTTCGAGATTGCGGAGATCGCCGCCGGAGTTTCGGCCCTGGCCGCACGGATCGCCGAGGGCGGAAACCCCAACCTGCTCGGCGACGCCGTCACCGCCGCGCTGCTCGCCGAGTCCGCCGCGCGCGCGGCCGCCGCGCTGGTGGGGATCAATCTCGAAGGGGTCGACGATGACGAACGGCCCTCGCGCGTGGCCGCGCTGACCGAGGAGTCCGCACGGGACTCCGCACGAGCGTGGCGCGCCCGACTTCGCGGGTGACCGCGAGTTCGCCCTCGCGCGGTCCGTGCTGCGTGGCCTACGACGGGGCCGCAGCGCTCAGCAGGCCAATCGCCGCGATGACCAGCGGGTCCAGGGCGCTCAGGTCGGAATCGTCGAGCAGCTCGACTCGCATGGTCGGCGGCCAGAACATCTTGACGTGGTTCGCGACCTCGGCGGCGGCCTGGTCGGGCGGATGGTGCTGGAAGTTGGCCGCGATCTGGTTGGACATGCGCACGAGGTCGGCTCGGGTCACCGACCCCTCGCCCCGGCGCGGCATCGGGACGTCGACGTCAGAGTCGGCGGGAAGAGCGGGCATGGTCAGCTGCTCGGTGGCGAGGGGCGCCCCGGCGCGCGCTCGCACCTGCACGGCGGTGACCTTGTACTCGGGACAGTTGGTGGCCCAGTCCGAGTGCTCGGTGGTGACGACGTTGGCTCCGCCGACCGGATGATGGAAGGTCGTGTAGACGATGCCCGGAGGCACCTGGTCGGTGATCTGGGCCCTGAGCGCGGTCTCGCCGACTCGACTGGTGAGCGTCGTCCAGCCTCCGTCGACGATGCCCCGCTCCTCGGCGTCGTGGGGGCTGATCTCGAGAAGGTCTTCGTGGTGCCAGGCGACGTTCTCGGTCCTTCTCGTCTGGGCACCGACGTTGTACTGGGACAGGATCCGACCCGTCGTCAGCACCAGGGGGAAGCGCTGGTTGGTGCGCTCGTCGGTCGGGATGTACGGGGTCTCGACGAAACGGCCCTTGCCGCGCACGAACTGGTCCACGTGCATGATCGGCGTGCCGAGCGGAGCGGCGTCGTTGCACGGCCACTGCACACTGCCCACCTCGTCGAGCAGCTCGAACGAGACACCCGCGAAGGTCGGGGTGGTGTCGGCGATCTCGCGCATGATCTGGCTGGCGTCGTCGTAGTGCATCGGGTAGCCCATCGCGCTCGCCAGCTCGCAGACCACCTCCCACTCCTGCTTGGCGCACCTGGCGGCCATCACCGGACGGACCCGGTTGATCCGGCGTTCGGCGTTGGTGAAGGTCCCGTCCTTCTCGAGGAATGACGTGCCGGGAAAGAACACGTGGGCGAACGCCGCGGTCTCGTTCAGGAACAGGTCCTGGACCACGCACAACTTGAGCGAGGCGAGCGCGCTCTTCACGTGCTTGGTGTCGGGATCGGACTGGGCGATGTCCTCGCCCTGGACGTACAGCGCCTTGAAGGTGCCCTCGAGCGCTCCTTCGAACATGTTGGGGATGCGAAGCCCGGGCTCGGCGCTCAACTGCAGCCCCCAGGTCTGCTCGAACTGGTGGCGCACGGCGTCTCCCGAGACGTGGCGGTAGCCGGGGAACTCGTGGGGGAACGAGCCCATGTCGCACGATCCCTGCACGTTGTTCTGCCCACGCAGCGGGTTGACCCCGACGCCGTCACGACCGATGTTGCCGGTGGCCATCGCGAGGTTCGCCATGCCCATCACCATGGTCGAGCCCTGGCTGTGCTCGGTGACCCCGAGGCCGTAGTAGATCGACGCGCGCGGCGCCGAGGCGTACAGCCGGGCGGCGGCGCGCAGCGCGGGTGCGGGCACGCCGGTGAACTCCTGGGTGGCCTCGGGGCTGTACTCGGGCGAGGCGATGAAGTTCGCCCACCGCTCGAAGTCCTCGGTCGAACAGCGCTCGGCGACGAAGTCACGGTCGACCAGGCCCTCGGTCACCACCACGTGGGCCAGGGCGTTGACGACGGCGACGTTCGTGCCGGGGCGAAGCTGCAGGAAGTGGGCCGCCTCGAAGTGCGGCGTGCGCACGAGGCTGATTCGTCGGGGGTCGACCACGATGAGCTGGGCCCCTTCGCGCAGGCGTCGCTTCATGCGCGAGGCGAACACCGGATGCGCGTCGGTCGGGTTGGCCCCGATCAGCAGTATGACGTCCGAGTGTTCGACCGAGCGGAAGTCCTGGGTGCCGGCCGAGGTGCCGAAGGTCTGGCCGAGGCCGTAGCCGGTCGGGGAGTGGCAGACGCGAGCGCACGTGTCGACGTTGTTGTTGCCAAAGCCCGCGCGGATCATCTTCTGGACGGCGTACACCTCCTCGTTGGTGCAGCGTGACGAGGTGATCCCCCCGATCGACTCGACCCCGTGCTCGGCCTGGATCGCCTTCAGCCGCGACGCCGTGTAGCTGATCGCCTCGTCCCAGGACACCTTGCGCCACTCGTCGGTGATTGACTCACGCACCATCGGCGACAACTGGCGGTCCTTGTGGGAGGCGTAGCCCCACGCGAACCGCCCCTTGACGCACGAGTGACCCTCGTTGGCCTTGCCGTCCTTCAACGGCACCATCCGCACGACTTCATCCCCGCGCAGTTCGGCTTTGAACGAGCAGCCGACCCCGCAGTAGGCGCAGGTGGTGAGCACGGAGCGCTCCGGCGGGCCCATCGCGATGACCGTCTTCTCCTGCAGTGACGTGGTCGGGCAGGCCTGCACGCAGGCACCGCACGAGACGCACTCGGATTCCATGAATTGCTCGCCCGCCGATGCCGACACCTTCGAGTCAAAGCCGCGGCCCGCGATGGTGAGCGCGAACGTCCCCTGTACGTCGCTGCAGGCGCGCACGCAGCGCGAGCAGGCGATGCACGCGGTTGGGTCGAAGGTGAAGTACGGGCTGCTCTCGTCCTTGGCCGCGTCGAGGTGGTTCTCCCCGTCGAAGCCGTAGCGCACGTCGCTTAGCCCCACCGCCTCTGCGATGCCCCGCAGCTCGCACTCGTCGTGGGTGGGGTTCGTCCGGCAGTCGCGGGGATGATCGGACAGGTAGAGCTCGGTCACTCCGCGGCGCAGCCGCTCCAAGCGGGGGGAGTGGGTCGTGACCTTCATGTCCGGCTCGCACGGGGTGGTGCACGAGGCGGGGGTGCCCTTTCGGCCGTCGACCTCGACCAGGCACAGCCGACAGGAGCCGAACGGCTCGAGCGAGTCGGTCGCGCATAGCTTGGGGATGTCGATGCCGGCCAGCGCGGCCGCGCGCATGACCGACGTCCCGGCGGGGACCTTCGCCGACACGCCATCAATCGTCACCGGGATCCCCGCGTCGCCGGCGCGCGCGGGCGTGCCGTAGTCGGGTTCCCTGAGAAGAGTCACTACTGGACTCCTTTCGGTCGATACAGATCCTCGGAGAAGTGGCGAAGCACACTGCGCACGGGCATCGGGGTGAGTCCACCCATGGCGCATAGCGAGCCGTCAGTCATCAGCTCGCACAGATCCTCCAAAAGCGTGAAGTTGGCGGCGGTGTCGTCGCCGGCGATGATCCGGTCGATCACTTCGACGCCACGAACCGCACCGATGCGACAGGGTGTGCACTTGCCACAGGACTCGGCCGCGCAGAACTCCATGGCGAAGCGAGCCTGGACCGCCATGTCGACCGTGTCATCGAAGACCACAATCCCGCCGTGGCCGAGCATCGCCCCCGCGTCGGCGAAGGTCTCGTAGTCGAGCGCCAGGTCGAACTGCGCGGGCGTCATGTAGGCCCCGAGGGGGCCGCCGACCTGGACGGCGCGGATTGGTCGGCCCGAGGCGCTGCCTGCGGCGAACTTCTCGAGCATCTGGCCCAGCGTGATTCCGAAGGCGGTCTCGACGATTCCGCCTCGGGCAACGTTGCCCGCCAGCTGGAAGACCTGGGTTCCGCGCGAGCGCCCGACGCCGAAGTCGCGGTAGAACTCGGCTCCGCGCGCGAGCACGACGAGGACACTCGCGAGCGATAGCACGTTGTTGATGACCGTCGGCCGGCCGAAGAGTCCCTCGATCGCGGGCAGCGGCGGCTTGGCGCGGACCACGCCGCGCTTGCCCTCGAGGCTCTCGAGCATCGCGGTCTCCTCCCCGCAGATGTAGGCGCCCGCGCCGACGCGGATCTCGAGGTGGAAATCGTGGTCGCTGCCCAGGACCCGCGGGCCGAGCCAGCCAGACTGGTAGGCGGTCTGGATGGCGGCGCGCATCGTGGCGACGGCGTCGGGGTACTCCGAACGGATGTAGACGAAGCCCTCGCGTGCGTCCACGGCGATCGCGCTGACGACCATCGCCTCGATCAGCATGAAGGGGTCGCCCTCCATGAGCATGCGGTCCGCGAACGTCCCGCTGTCGCCCTCGTCGGCGTTGCAGACGACGAACTTCTCAATTCCCGGCGCGTCGAGGACCGTGCGCCACTTCACCCCGGTGGGGAAGCCCGCGCCGCCTCGTCCGCGCAGGCCCGATGCGGTGACCTCGTCGCAGATCTGTTGGGGGGTCATGGCCAGCGCCCGGCGAAGCGCCACCAGTCCGCCGTGCGCCTGGTAGTCCTCGGTGGACAGCGGGTCGATGACCCCGACGCGGCTGAAGGTGAGGCGGTCCTGTTCGGCGAGCCAAGGTATCTGCTCCGTGACGCCGTGGCCGAGTGGGTGTGCGCCACCGTCGAGGAAGCCAGCGTCGAAGAGGCCCGCGACGTCGTCGGACGTGACGGGGCCGTAGGCGACCCGACCCCGTGCGGTCACCACCTCGACCAACGGCTCAAGCCACATCATCCCGCGCGAGCCGTTGCGCACGACCTCGACGACCGTGTTCTGGCGAGCCGCCCGCAACTCGATCGCCGCCGCAACCTCGTCGGCGCCGACGGACCGTGCCGACGAGTCTCGAGGGACGTAGACGGTGGTCATGCCCGGTCACCGTTCGGGGCGCTCTCTCGAATGAGTCGGTCGAGTTGCGCAGTCTGGACCCGGCCGTGCAGTTGACCGTTGACGCTGACCGTGGGCCCCAGTGCGCAGTTGCCCAGGCAGAAGACCTCGTCGAGGGTGAGCGACCCGTCGTCCGCCGTCGCGCCGAACGCGACACCGAGCGAGCTGGTGGCGTGCTCGGCCAAGGCGCGGCCGCCCACCGACTGGCACGCCTCACCCCTACAGACCTGGACCCGCACCCGTCCCGGTGGGGTCGTGCGCAGGTCCGAGTAGAAGGTCAGTACTCCGTGCACGTCGGCGCGCGAGAGGTTGAGTTCGTTGGCGACGAGCGCAACGCAACGCGGGTCGACGTATCCGAAGGTCCCTTGCAGGGCGTGCAGGATGGGCAGCAGCGGCCCGCGCTGCGCGGGTAACGAACGGATCGCCGCCAACGCCGCATCTTCTGACCAGGCGACGTAGCGCGGGGACTCGCCGTCGGCGGTTGGGGGCTTTGCGGTCATGGCGTCGCCGTCTCCAGCGGCGATCCAGCGGCGAGGAGTCGTTCTTCGCCGCTGTACACGACCATCGACGGGTCGCGCAGGAAACCGACCAGGGTCATCCCCGACTCTTGCGCCAGGTCAACGGCGAGTGACGAGGGGGCCGACACCGCGCAGAGCATGGGGATGCCGGCCATGACCGCCTTCTGCACCAACTCGAACGATGCTCGGCCCGACACCAGCAAGATTGTCCCGCGCAACGGCAGTCGCCCTTCGCGCAGCGCCCATCCGACGACCTTGTCGACCGCGTTGTGCCGTCCGACGTCCTCGCGTAACACCAGCAGGTCGCCGGTCTCGCCGTCGAAGAGCGCCGCGGCGTGGAGACCGCCAGTTTTTTCGAACACCTTCTGGGCGGTGCGCAGCCGGTTGGGCAGGGACACCAGCAGGGCTGGGACGACCCGCAGCGGATCGTCGCGGATCTCGAAGGCCGAGCGCGTCCGCACGGCATCGATGGAGGCCTTCCCGCACAGCCCGCACGAACTGGTGGTGAAGAACGCCCGAGCCACGCTTTCGTCGGGAGGTGCGACGCCGCCGGCGAGGGTGAGATCGAGCACGTTGTAGCGGTTGAACCCGTCGTCGTCGGCGCCAGCGCAGTAGCGCATCGCGACCAGTTCCTCGGTGCGGGTGATGACGCCCTCGCTCACGAGGAAACCCGCCGCCAGGTCGAAGTCCGCGCCCGGAGTTCTCATCGTGACCGCCAGCGACCGACCGCCGACCCGCAGCTCGAGCGGCTCCTCGCCGGCCAATGTGTCCGGCTGGCGTTTCGGTGACTCTCCTACGGTCACCCGCAGAACGAGTCGCTCTGTCGTCACCCGGCCCATTGCAAGTTCCCCCCTGCCAGACTTCCCATTAACACGAAACTTAGTGTGAACACTTCATGTCGCGATGCTGATCGTCATCCCGGCTGCAGATCTTGCGGCCGGCACCTATGTATTAGCAAGCACGCGCCGAATCGAGCAACTGAGTCGCCCTGGGGCACATCAGACGCCGTAATCACTATTCTTTCAGACGTCGAACAAAGCAATCCGCTACCGCGATTCCGTTGAGGTCCAGCGTGCTTGTGAGGCTTCAAAGTCTGCGAGTTGCCAGAGCAAGGCCTTCCGTGGCCGGAACCGGTAGAGAACGTCATAGGACTCACTATTCGATGGCAGATAGTCGCCATCGCCAGGCTGATCGTATTTTCCATCCAGCACGGCCATGACTTCGCTAGAGAGATTCGGCCCTTCGAGATCCGTGGCGCTTCCGTGGACAATGACTACATGCTCCGCACTCTCAAGGTGAATCACCGCTCTGCCGTCTCGCGCTAGGTTTCGGGCCTTGACCGTGGTCCGCGAGGTGTAGAAGTGGAAGTGACCGCTGTAGACGCCACCCCAGACTGGAGATACGTGGGGCGAGCCGTCTGGATTGATGGTGATGAGCCAGTAGTTGCGAGGTGGCGTGAGCGCTGCGGCGATCACTGACCAGGTCACTGTCTGTGGGGCGTTGTCCGTCACGCTCGTCATTATGTCATCGGCAATCGTGACGGCTCTCGTTGTTGGCGTCAGTCCTCGAATCAGTCCTCGAATCAGTCCTCGGGGCGGGTAACCGGGTCGGCGAAACGCTTGGCAATGCGTTTCGATGACTTGATCCAACCAAAGGGGCAACGAGACTGCGCCTTTCATTCAGAGGCCAAGGAACCTCTGGATTTCACCCTGATTGCCTGGTCATACGCCGCCATATTTCGAGGTCGGGCAAATGGAGATCTGCACGGAGTCGGCAAGCCCAGCCAGCGCTGTCGTTCCCTTGAAGTCCCCCGCTACCAACTGAAACTCGCACCGTACCGTCACGTCCTGGCCGAGAGGAAGGACCGGCGTGCCGCAGGAATACGAACGTCAGGCTTGCTCTAATCTGACTCGGCGAACACCACGCCGTGCAAGGTAGAGACTGCTCTCGCTTCATTTGAGGTCTGGACCAAGCAGTGAAGGCCGAGTGCTGGTGGCTCACGCCACCGAATCGTCGGGACACCCCGGTTCGGACCCGGATGTGGCGTCCTTGCGGGGCGATTCGATTCTCCGGTCTCTCTTCGAAGATCCGTGGTCGAGGCCTGTTCGATCAGCGCATTGACGAAGCGGCAAGGTGAACTCCAACGTCGGCGTTGTCGCGGCAGGGCAAACCGAAGGGGACGATTGCCGAGGAGGCAGCACCGTGATGTCGTTCACCGCCCGACGCACGTCGAACCCGCTGTTCAATTCAATCGTGGAGCCATGGAGCAACGCTGCAGGGACGCAACTCCGCAATGCGAAGCGCCAAAGAGAGGGGTCAGTATGATTGCCCCCATGAGTACGTCTGGCGCGATGTGGCTCGCCGCCTTTGCGGAGCAACTGGGCGTTGACGCACCGAGTGAAGTTGAGTGTGAGGACATTCTCGCCTTGGCGGGGACCGCCGCGCACGCCTCGGAACGAACGGCGGCTCCAGTCGCGTGCTGGCTCGCGGCCCGTGCGGGGCTTCTGGCGCGCGAGGCTCGTGAATTGGCACTCGGGGTCGTGGTCCAGGATCCGGGCACCGACGCCGACGGAGTCCAGTCCGGTTCTGAGTAGCAGAAACGGACTGTTCGAATTGACCGACGCGCTACGCGCTGGAAGATTCCAACGAAGAGTTGCGATGGTCTGAGCGACGTCCCGCCGGGCCGACTGGCCAAGATGGACTACGGCTCGTTGCGTTGCGTCGTGCCCCAAGCGACCGGCCCCCAGTCGGACAGACGCGTTGGCTCTCCGAGAGTTCGACACCCCACCACAGCCACGCTTCGGTGACGAGGTGCGGTCGCTCAGTCCAATTGAAGATGCGACGGGAAGGTCGAAAGACCCATGGAACTTGTCGGACCGGCGGGTTTAGCATCCGGTCATGGGCAGCTATAGCGATTCGCGAGGCGAGGCACCACCTGTGACGCTGGGAGTCAGCGGGAGCGCCCGGTCAGTGCGATCAACGGAGTCGCTGCTGTCGGCGTTGCGCAGCGAGTTGGGCTTGACGGGCGCGAAGCCCGGCTGCGGCGAGGGAGCGTGCGGATCGTGCACGGTGCTCGTTGATGGAGAACCGGTACTTGCTTGTCAGCATCAAGCCGGCGACTTCGCGGGCCGTACCGTCACGACTATCGAGGCGGTCGCGAACGACGGCGTATTGGACCGTGTTCAACAAGCGTTCGTAGAAGTCGGCGCAGCCCAGTGCGGCTATTGCACACCCGGCATGGTTCTGGCGGTGATTGCCCTCTTGGCTCGCGAGGCGAACCCGGACGACACCTGCATCGACCAAGCTCTGGAGGGCAACCTCTGTCGTTGCGGCACCTATCCGCGAATCCGACGGGCGGTGCATCGGGCGGTTGAGTTGAGCACGCAGTCCGGCGACACCGCGATGAACGCCGCTCAAGCGGCGGATCGCTTGGAGATTCCAGATCCACGCGGGTCCCAGCGACGTCCCGCACGACCCTGGGACATGACTGAACCCGCGGACCGCGACTGGTTCGAGGTGCTCGGTGACGGGTTGGTCGTGGTGCTCCCGGCACCGCCCCTCGCACCCGGCAGCTGGACGACCGGCGCAGGGGCTTGGCTTCACGTCGGTGATGACGACACGGTGACTGCCTTCACCGGCAAGGTCGACGTGGGTCAAGACAACTGCACCGCGCTGCGTCTCTTGGTCGCCGAGGAGCTGCGCGTCCCCTTGGCGAAGGTCCGCTTGGCGATGGGCGACACCGATCTCTGTCCTTACGACATGGGCACGTTCGGCAGCCGGTCATTGCCCGACGCCGGCCACGCCCTCGCCCAGGCGGCGGCTCATGCCCGCACCCTCTTGCCAGTGCCCGCCGGGTCGCGACGGGTCGAGATCGTCATCGGCGAACCCGTCGTCATGGCGGGCACCGAGTGGCGCGAGGCCGGAACACCCCACGTGCCCGATGGAATGCTCGACGTCGTCACCGGGGCGCGGCAGTTCGTCTCGGACCTCACCCTTCCCGGCTTGCGCTACGGCGCGGTGCTGCGACCCCCGGTGTTGGGCGCGACCCTTCGCGAACTCGATGCCACTGCTCTAGAAGGGCGTGATGACGTCATCGTGGTACGCACGCGTACGGTGACCGGGATCGTCGCCGCCAGCCCGGCAGCAGCCCGATTGGCGCTGGCCGGTCTTCGACCAGAGTGGGAGGTGCCGGATGCCCCGTCGGACGGCAGCCTCGAGGAGTTCCTGCGCTCCCATCAATCGTCCGAGACCAGCGGCTGGAGCCAGCCGGTCCTTGTAGAAGAAGGAAACCCCGACGAGGCCCTGGCAACATCCGCGGTCCGGGCGGGGGCCACGTACACGACCGCCTACATCGCGCCGGCGCCTCTGGAAACGCGTTGCGCGCTGGCTGTCTGGGACGACGACGGACGGCTGACGATTTGGGTCGGGACCCAGACCCCGTTCCCCACGCGCACCCAGGTCGCGGCGGCACTCGACGTCGACGAGCAGCGGGTCCGCGTGATCGTGCCGCCCACCGGCGGTGGCTTCGGCGGCAAACACGGTGCCGGCGTCGCCACTGAAGCGGCAATCATGGCTCGGGAAGTCGGTGGGCCGGTCAAGGTCTCGTGGTCGCGTCACGAGGAGTTCACGGCGGGCACCCTGCGCCCCGCGGCGATCATCGACGTGGCGAGTGCCGCCACGGCGAGTGGCGAACTGACCGCCTGGACGTTCACGAACATCAATTCTGGCCCGGCCGCAATCGCGAGCCCTTACCGGGTGGCGAACCAACGGATCAACTATCAGCCCGCCGTCAGCCCGCTCGCTCAGGCGCCGTACCGCGCCCTCGCGGCCAACGCCAACAACTTTGCCCGCGAATCACAGATGGACGAACTCGCCCACCAGCTCGGCATGGACCCGGTCGAGTTTCGCGTGGCCAACCTCGACGACGAACGTCTCGTCACGGTCCTGCGCGCGGCGGCCGAACGTTTCGGTTGGGTCAGTGGGCGAGTTGGCGCGGGCCGGGGCATCGCCTGTGGCGTCGAGAAGGGCGGGCGAGTGGCCACCGCAGTCGAGGTCGGCGACGTCGACGGGAAGCTGAGGGTCATTCGGCTGGTCACTGCGTACGAATGTGGGGCGGTGGTCAATCCCGATACGGTGCTCAACCAGATTGAGGGGGCCACCGTCATGGCCCTGGGCGGAGCGCTGTTCGAGGCGATCCACTTCAGTGACGGCGTCATCACCAACGGGTCCTTCTCCGACTACCGCGTTCCACGATTCAGTGACGTCCCCCCGATTGAGGTCGTACTGCTCGACCGCCCCGACTTGGCGTCGGCCGGAGCCGGCGAAACCCCGATGATCGCCGTGGCGCCGGCCATCGCCAACGCCATCTTTGACGTCTGCGGACGACGGGTGCGAACACTGCCGCTGGAAACCGACGGTCGGTTGCGTCCCGGGCACTAAGTCGCGATGGTTGCTCGACTGACGCAACGTCAGGGGCTCGCACGGGCAGCTTCATCACCTACGCTCGAGGGATGGTCCTCGCTGCCAAGATCCTCACGGTCTCGGATTCGGTCCATGCAGGACATCGGGTGGACAAGGGTGGGTCCGTGCTCGCGTCGCGTCTCGAAGAGGCCGGGTACCGAATCGTCGAACAACGTGTCGTGCCCGACGGCGTTGAGTCAGTCTCACGCGCTCTGGAAGAGCTGGCCCACGACTTCGCTGGTTTGATCGTCACGACCGGGGGGACCGGGTTTTCGCCACGCGACTTGACTCCGGAGGCGACGTTGCTGGTGCTCGATCGAGAGGCACCTGGACTGGGCGAGGCCATGCGATCAGTGAGCCCATTGGGACGTTTGTCAAGGGCTCGGGCCGGAACCGTCGGGCAGAGCTTGATTCTCAACACGCCTGGGTCACCAGTGGGGGCGCTCGAGAGTCTCGAGGCCGTGCTCGACATCCTCCCGCACGCCTTGGAACTTCTCTGCGGAGAAGCGAGTCCTCACCCATCAACGAACGGTGACGACACTGCACGCTCGTCGTAATGTCTGGCGTGGACGCGTGAATCGGTCGATTCGCGATTCACCCGGGCCTCGCTGAACGCCGACGCCTCTTCGAGGGTCGAGCCAGTGGTACTAGAGAAGGTTCATCCTGCTCACAGTGTCGACCGCACTGGTGTCGGAATAAGCCGATCTTCGTCCAGGATCATGGCCGGCACGATGTGACCAATGTCGAGACCGTCGCCGTCAGGCACAATCGCAATGACGTTCGCATCGGCAATCGCACTCAACAGGTGCGACCCGCCGCGCACGACGCGCTCGGCATGCAGGCGACCGTCCTCGTGGAACTTGGCCACTACATGCACGAGATGGAGTTTGCCGTCGCGTCGCCGGGGCAGCGCACAGTCGAGCACCATGTTGAGAGTTGGCCGTTCCAGCACGCGGTGTCGTGCGAGCAGGCGCAACGCGGGGCGCACGAACAACTCGAAGCCGACGAGGAGCGATACGGGATTGCCGGGAAGCCCGAATATCGGCGTGCCGGGTGAACCAGTGACGCCGAACGCGAAGGGCTTGCCGGGTCTGATGGCCACCTGCATCGAACGGGCTCGTTCGCCACAGAGCTCGCCGATCACGGTCTTTACGAAGTCGACGTCACCGACACTCACCCCACCGGTGGACACCACCGCATCACAGGCGAGGACGCCTCGCCGCAACTCCTCGGCTATCGCACCGGCGTCGTCTTCAACCGTTCCCAGATCAACCGGGATGAAACCGGATTGACGTAACAATGCGAGCAGCAACGGTCGGTTGACGTCGCGGACCTTGCCAGCCGGCAGCGCTTCCGGCGAGCTCGTGAGTTCGTTACCCGTTGACAGCACCCCGACCCGAGGCCGAGGGTGCGCCAGCAGCGACGTGAATCCCTGGCTCGCGAGCACGCCTAGTTGCGTGGGCCCCAGTTCAGTTCCCGGCGTGATGAGCACCTGGCCCACGTCGATGTCCTCGCCCGGATGGCGAACGTTCTCACCGCTGCGGACGACCCGATCTATCAGCACGGCCCGGCCGTCTGGATCAATGGTCACCTCTTCGATCATGCATACGCAGTCCGCGCCACTGGGCAGTGGCGCACCGGTCATGATCCGCATGGCTTCGCCTGCCCCGAGAGGTTTGGCGGGCACGTCCCCGGCCATGACCGAGCCCGTCACCGAGAGCCGAACCGATTCGTTCAACGTGTCGGCCGCCCTGAGGGCGTAGCCATCCATGGCGGCATTGGAGAATCCGGGGACGCGCTCCCTGGCGTTCACTTCCTCCGCCGCGACGCAGCCGAGTGCGTCTTGCAGTGGCAGTGCAACGGGTGTCAGCGCGGTGAGGGCCCGGAGGACGAACTGTTGGGCCTCATTGAGAGAAATCATGTGGTTCTCCCGGCGTCTCCATCCGCTGAACCGGCCACTCAGCGGTCAGCCCCAGACGGAGAAGATCCGCGGGGCTGTCAACGTCGGAGAACTGATCGTCGGTGGCGACGTGTCGCCAGGCCGATTCATCAAGAAGGACGACGCCGGGTCGAGTTGGGAGATGTCGCAACGAACGAACGCCGAGGTCGACATACTCGCTCGCGGCGTCGAGATCTTGACGACCCCATCTCGCACAAAGGGGTTGAGGTCTGTCTCGCACCACGGGCACGACTGATCCTGGCGAATCCCATTCGACGAGGACACGCAGCAGTCGCTCCGACAGAAGGGGCAGGTCGCAGGCGACGACCAAGGCGCCACCGGTGTGGCCCCGTTCACGAAGCGCGCGACACCCAGCCGCGATGGCGGCGAGCGGGCCCCCTCCCGGGGGCTGCTCCAAGGTCGTCGGCAACCCGGATACCCCGGGGCCCACCTCGACGACGGTCTCGGCGACGAGCAGGAGCAGTTCAGCGGTTCGAACCGCCAGCGTCGATCCGTCGACGATGAGTCGTGATTTGTCCTGGCCCATTCGCCGACTCGCTCCGCCGCTGAGCAGGATCGCCGCGACGGAGCGAGATGGCACGGACACGGGTCCATCGTACAAAGCAGGTCCCCGTTCAGAGCACTCCGCGGGTGATTCCTACTGGCCCAGTCGGTCGCTCACCAGTATTCAGCGAAACCGTGCCGGTTCGACGAGTGACTTCGGAGATCTTCATCCGGCAACGACGCGATGAAAAGTGGTTCAGCATGCGACGGGTCGCGCCCCAAGGAACCGGTCCTGTCGCGGAACCGGTCCCAGGATCCGGCTACGTCGGCGCGTTGCATCGTGTTTGCGAGGATTAACTGCGTGTGACTACTATTGTCAGCCATAACTCGTCGTGATTTCACCGTATATGCGACTTGGACCGGAGGTAGCGATCATCTTGAACGTTTCCGCTCTCGAGCGAACCTCAGGTCGAATCTCTGCACCGCGGCGCCTGGCCGTAATTGGAATTGTCGCCGCCTGCGCCGCCGCTTGGACGCTCGGTGGACCGTTCGCCAGTTCCAGCGCGAATGCCGCCGGTGGTGCCAAAGCGTCGGGCCCCGTTGACGTGCTCTACGCCGGGTCGCTGCTCAACTTGATGCAACAGAAACTGGGCCCCGCCTTCCATCGGGCCACCGGCTACACCGTCAGCGGCTTCTCCGACGGATCAAAGGCTCTGGCGAGTGAGATCAAGGGCGGAACCCAGGTTGGTGACGTGTTCATCAGCGCATCCCCCAAGGTCAACGCCACCCTTCAAGGTGCCACGAACGGGAACTGGGTGACGACGTACGGGGCATTCGGCAGGTCCCCGCTGGTGCTCGGGTACAACCCGGCCTCCACCTTCGCCAAGGCACTCAAGACGCAGCCCTGGTACAACGTCGTCGACCGAAGAGGTTTCCTGCTCGGGCGAACCGATCCCGCCACTGACCCGAAGGGCGTACTCGCCGTCGGTGCACTCACGGGTGTCGCCTTGAGCTACGACGTGCCGATGCTCGCGCCATTGGCGACTTCAGCCTCGAACATCTTCCCCGAGACGACGCTCGTTGGTCGATTGCAGGCGGGCCAGCTCGACGCAGGGTTCTTCTACGCTGTTGAAGCTGCCGCAGCGCACCTCAAGACTGTTCCATTGACGGGAACCGGCTTGACAGCCGAGTACACGGTCGCCGTTCTCAGAAATGCGCCTCACGTAGCCGCCGCGAAGGCCTTCGTGGAGTTCCTGCTCAGTACGAGTGGCCGCAAGATTCTGAAGGCGAACGGCGTTGCGCCGATCAGCCCGGTGAGATTCGTCACGGGTTCTTCTGAAGTGACGACGACTACGGCGCAGTCGACGACATCGACCTCGTCGACAACGCAACCGTCGTAGTGATCAACAAGGTTGGCCGGAGCCCCCTGACATGGCTCGGCGGCTTGGTCGTTCTCTATCTCGCGCTGCCCCTGGTTGCCTTCGCTCTTCGTTTCGTCAGCACGCCGAAGCGAGGCTTCCACGTTCCCGGGCTGTTCCCGTCGCTCTGGGTTTCGATCGGTGGTGCCACCATCTCGTTGGCACTCATCACCCTGCTCGGCGTCCCGCTGGCCTTCGTGCTCGCTCGATCAACGGGCCGCGTGGCCGCCGTGATCGGGCTCATCGTCCAGATACCCTTGGCGCTGCCTCCCCTGATGAGTGGAATCGTGCTCATCTACCTCGTCGGGCCCTACACGTTCCTCGGCCGACTCTTCGGCGGGCGCCTCACCGACTCAATGGCGGGGGTCGTCATCGCGATGACGTTCGTCGCCGCGCCGTTCCTGATCGTCGCCGCTCGGGCTGCCTTCGTATCGATTGATCAGGGGCTCCTGGACGTCGCGGCCACGCTCGGGCACTCCGACATGGCGCGATTCCTGCGAATTGCCGTACCGGTGGCCGGACCGGGGATTCGTGCGGGGATGTTGCTCGCGTGGTTGCGAGCCTTCGGCGAGTACGGCGCGGTGGTCATCCTGGCCTACAACCCGGCGTCGCTGCCTATCTACACCTACAACCAATTCAGTGGGGTGGGGCTGCCCACGACCCTGGCGCCGACCGCGCTCGCCATCGCAGTCGCCGCGGTGGTGTTCGTGCTGAGTCGTGCCCGCCTCTCCAGATTCACCAAGGGCGATATCGAGTTGCCGACACCAAAGGCGCCGGCGATGGCACATTCCGCGCCGGTCCGCTTCGACGTCGATCATCGCGTCGGCTCGTTCCATCTCAAACTGGCACATGGTTCGAAGGGGAGTCACTTGGCCGTTCTCGGCCCATCGGGATCGGGCAAGTCGGCTCTCCTGCGCTGCCTGGCCGGACTGTACGGTTCGGGTCCCGGCAATGTCTGGTACGGCGACCAGCCCGTTCGAGACGTCCCGGTCGAGAAACGCCGAGTGGGATACGTCGCCCAGGGGTTCTCCCTCTATCCCCACCTCACGGTGTGGCGACACCTCCTCTTCGCCAGCGAAGCAACTCCCGAGCTGGCGGCGTACTGGCTCGCTCACCTTCGTCTCGATGGTCTGGAGAATCGGTACCCCTCCGAGCTCTCCGGCGGTCAGCGACAGCGGGTCGGCCTGGCCCAGGTCCTCTGCCGTTCCCCTCAGGTGCTGTTGCTCGACGAGCCGTTCTCGGCCCTGGACATACCGGTACGGCTCGAGCTTCGCCGCGTCCTGCGGCGCCTGCAGCACGAGACGGGACTCGCCACGGTGCTCGTGACCCACGACCCCGAAGAGGCCGCGTTCCTCTCCGACGAGGTGATCGTCATCGCCAACGGTCGCGCGCTGCAATCGGGGACCAGTCGCCAGGTGTTCTCGCGACCGGCCTCGCCCGAAGTGGCCAGGCTGCTCGGCATCGCGAATCTGCATCACGCGACGGTCGTCTCGCCGCGACGGATCGACTCGCACGGCGCCCTCATTGCGACCGACGCCACCGACCTGGCCCCGGGAACCGCGGTCTTGTGGAGCATCCGGCCCGAACGCGTCTCCATCTCGGCGGTGCCGGAGCCGGGCGGCTCATCCGTTGACGTGCCGAGCACTCTGTTGAGCGGAACGATCAACGACATCGCCGACGTGGGTACGGCCGTCGACCTCTTCATCAGCGTCAACGCCGGGCTCGAGCTCCAAGCCCGTACGCCAGACCCCATCAGTCTCCACGTGGGGGAGCGATGTCGTATCGAGCTTGCGCCCGATGCGATCTCGCTCTGGGCGGTAGGGCCGAACGACGCGTCAGTGAGCGCCACGGCCGATCGTTGAACTGGCCGGCGTCGAGCCCGGGCTGCGCGAGCCGATCAGAACTGGGCGGGAATCTCCACGCCGACGTTGGTGGCCTTCACGACGGCGTCGACCACCATGCCCGGCACCAACTGGAGTTCGTCGACTGCCTCGCGGGTGATGAGGGACACGAATCGGTGGGGACCCGATTGGATCTCGACCTGCGCGACCACCTTGTCCTTCACCACCTTGGTCACGATCCCGACGAAGCGATTGCGGGCCGATTGCGCACGAGGATGCTCTGGAGCCTTGTCGCCGGCGATCTCGATGGCGAACTTGGCCAAGTCGGCGCCGTCGAAGTGGCGTCGGCCGCCGGGCCCGACCGTCGCCTTGATCCTTCCGGCGTCCACCCACCGGCGTACGGTGTCGGTACTCACTCCCAAGAGTTCGGCGGCTTGGCCGATGCGGTACTCCGTCATGGCCAAAGGATATCGGCCGCGACCTCGGTAGCATGACCTCGTGGACGAGATGAATCAACTGAGTAGAACGCCGCGCGACCTGGGTCCCTCGGAGGTCAGTGCTCGCCGGGCACTCGCGCGCTGTCGTATCACCATGCTGGCGTCCACCACGGCGAGTGTGGCG
>PKYK01000038.1 GCA_003133665.1 Acidimicrobiaceae bacterium
TCGTCAATCGGGCTGCGCGACGTCCTGGGTCTCACGCCCCAGGGCCGGTAACCGGGCGGGGATCGCCCTAGAAGCGCACGACTCCGCGGATGTTCTGGCCGGCCTCGAGGTCGAGGTAGCCCTGGTTGACTTCATCGATCGAGTACTCCTTGGTGACGAGCTCGTCGATGATCAGGTTGCCCTCGTGGTGCATCTTCAGCAGTCGAGGAATCTGCACACGCGGTGGCACCGAACCAAAGACGGTGCCGCGCAGCTCCTGGTTGTAGAGCGTGAACATCGCGAGGTTGATGTCCACCTGGGTCTGACCGAACGGAGCAATCGCGGTGGCGACTATGACGCCGCCCTTGGCGGTGATGGAGCGAGCCTCCTCGACCATCTCCCCGGTCAATCGGCCCGGCGTCAGGACGACGACGTCACAGTTCTTCCCCGAGGTCAACTCACCGAGGAAGGTGAACGCCGCATCCAGCGTCGAGTTGGCGCCGTGGGTCGCGCCAATCTTCATCGCGCGATCCACCTTGGACTGGTTGGTGTCAATGGCGATGACGGCTCGGGCCCCGGCGTGTACGGCGCCTTGAATGGCACCTGATCCAACGCCCCCGCAACCTATGACGGCCACGGTGTCGCCGGGCTTGACGCCCCCGCGGTTCGCCGCCGAACCGAAACCGGTCGCGATGCCGCACGAGATGAGTGCTGCCGCGCGCAGGTCGTACCAGGGGTCGATCTTGATCAACGAGGCCTCGTGAACGACGATGTACTCAGAGAAGGTGCCCAACTGCGCGTAGCGGTTGAGGTTCTGGTCACCCAGGTGGTGACGCCACGTACCGTCCGAGATCATCGGTCCGGCCAGCGTGGTCGCCCCGAGGTCGCAGATGAAGGGGCGGCCCGACGCGCAGTACTCGCATCGACCGCACGAAGGGATGAAGGAAACGCTGACGTGGTCGCCCGGGGCGAGTGCGGTGACGTTCTCGCCCACCGATTCGACTATCCCGGATCCTTCGTGTCCACCGATGAACGGGAACATCGACTCGACACCGAAGAAACCGAGGACCTCCGGCGGCGCCGTCATGTCGCCGACACGACTGTGCTCGTCGGAGTGGCACATGCCCGCGAAGGCCATCTTCACCTTGACTTCGTGGGCGTGCGGCTCGTCGATCTCGATTGTCTCCGTGCGCCATGGTCCGTTGAGTTCGGTGACGACTGCGGCCTTTACGTGCATGCTTCCCCCACTCTGTTCGGGCGCCTCGCGCCTCGGTTCGTACTCTACCCAGTGCACCGAGTGTCCCTCGCCGGTCGGCTACATCTGCTCAGGAGCCTCGATGCCCAACAGCGAAAGTCCCAGATGGAGGGTGCGTGACGTCAGTTCGCAGAGGGCGAGCCGTTCGTCACGCAGCGCACCCTTGGACGAAAGGACCGGACAGGCCTCGTAGAACGAGGTGAACCGCTGCGCCAGGTCGAAGAGATAGCCGCAGAGTCGGTGGGGTTGGAGCGTGCGAAATGCCGCTTCGAACGCTTCGGGGAAGGCCAGCAGACCGAGAGCCAGGTCGCGTTCGGCGTCGTTGGCCAGCGCGAAGGTCGCCGCGTCGCTGCGCCACGGTTCGCCGAGGCGCCGGAAGATCGAGCGAATTCGGGCGTGGGCGTACTGCAGGTACGGCCCGGTATCACCTTCGAAGGCGATCATTCGATCGAGATCGAAGATGTAGTCGCGTTCACGATCCGTCGACAGGTCGGCGTACTTCACCGCCGCTCGGGCGATCTGGGTCGCGAGGATCGAGCGCTCCGTTGGGTCGAGTTCGGTCCCGCGCCCCACGAGGGCCGCGTCGGCTCGTTCGATGGCCTCGTCGAGCAACGCCACGAGCTTCACCGTCTCGCCACCGCGGGTCTTGAACATCTTGCGGTCGGGTCCGAGGACGTTGCCAAAGGCCACGTGCTCGCATCGAACGCTGTCGGGGAGCCAGCCCGCGAGGCGCGCCACCGCGAAGACCATCTCGAAGTGCTGCGCCTGGGGAACGCCGACGAAATAGAGCAGCTCGTCGGCGTGAAGGTTGCTCACGCGGTCGCGCACCGCCGCCAGGTCCGTCGCCGCGTAGCCGAACCCCTCATCACCCTTCTGCACGATGAGCGGCAGCGGCTCGCCGTCGCGGTTGGCGAAGCCCGGCGGAAAGACGCACCGCGCCCCGCCACTCTCCACGAGCAGCCCCGCGCGAACGAGGTCGGCCACGACGTCATCGAGCATGTCGTTGTAGAACGATTCACCGACGACGTCGCCAGGCGTCAAGGTGACGTCGAGTTTGGCGTAGACCTCGGCGAAGTACGCGACCGACTGGTCGACCAGGATCTTCCAGAGACGGCTCGTCTCGGGGTCGCCCGCCTGGAGGGCGACGACCCTCGCGCGGCTGCGCTCCTTGAATGCGTCGTCGGCGTCGAACTTGACGCGCGCCGACCGGTAGAAGGAGTCGAGGTCGCCAATGGATAGCGACGCGATGGCTTCGTCTTCTCCCAGGTCGAGCAGGTGCTCGATCAGCATCCCGAACGGGGTCCCCCAGTCCCCGACATGGTTGCGGGCGACAACGGTGTGCCCGGCGAAGCGGTACATCCGCGCCAAGGCGTCACCGATGACCGTCGAACGAAGGTGGCCTACGTGCATCTCCTTGGCGACGTTGGGCGCCGAGTAGTCGATGACGACCGTCTTGACCGTCGTGGTCACCGGCAGCCCGAGTCGGGGGTCGTCGAGCATGCCCCGCAACTGCCGGCCGAAAACGCCGGGAGTGAGCGTGAGATTCAAGAATCCTGGACCGGCCACCTCGACCCGGGCAATCCCTTCGAGGTTGACGCGGGCCACCACGTCATCGGCCACCTCTCGAGGCGCTCGGCCCAGCTGCTTGGCGAGCGCCATGACGCCATTGGCTTGGTAGTCACCGCGGTCCGAGGGGCGAAGCACGGGGTCCGCGCCCGGCACCAGCGAATCAAACGCCACCGAGAGGCGCTGGTTCAACAGATCGTAGGTCGATGTCATGCTCTCCAGTCTCCCACTTCGACCGACGCGGTCCGAACCACGCCGCGAACGCGGGCAGTCTCGTGACACGGCAGAATAGGTGTATGACCTCTCCCTCCCTAAACAGTTTTGGCTCCCGAAGCACACTCAACGTCGCCGGCCGTTCGCTGACCTACTACTCGCTGCGGACTGATGCGCTGCGCGAATTGGGTGTCGACCGACTGCCCTACTCCATCAAGGTGCTGTTGGAGAACCTGCTGCGCCACGAGGACGGCGTGAAGGTGCGCGCCGGCGACATCGAGGCGCTGGCCCGCTGGGCCGAGTCCCCGACCCGTCACGGCGAAGCCGCCGGCGACGACGCCCAGGAGATCGCCTTCACCCCCGAGCGGGTCCTGATGCAAGACCTCACGGGCGTGCCCGCGGTCGTGGACCTCGCCTCGATGCGCGACGCGATCATCGCCCTCGGCGGTGACCCCGGCAAGATCAATCCCCTCGTGCCGGTCGAACTGGTCATCGACCACTCGGTAATCCTCGAGCACACGGGCACGGCGTCGAGCTACGAGGAGAACGTCGCCATTGAGTACGAACGCAACGTCGAGCGCTACAC
>PKYK01000048.1 GCA_003133665.1 Acidimicrobiaceae bacterium
GCTCGACTCCTCGCTCGACTGCCCAGGGGGTAGGACCTCATCGGGGCCAACGGTCACGTTCTGGTTTTGGTCTTCTTCCACTACAGCAGTGTGCCAGATTCGCGCCCCGCCTCGCGCACGGGGTCCAAGTTGCCGGTGGTGCCTTAGTAGACTTTGGCCATGAGGGTTTCGACGCGGGGGGATTACGCCAGCCGGGCACTGCTCAGCCTGGCGCTGCGCGACAATCTCACCGTACCCGTGTCGGTGCGCGATCTGGCGGAACGAACCGGGCTGCCTCAGCCCTATTTGGAGCAGATCCTGTTGACTCTGAAGGGGGTCGGCCTCGTGCGGTCCAAGCGGGGCGTGGGCGGCGGCTACGTGCTCGCCCGGCCGGCCGAATCCATCACGTTGGCCGAAGTGGTCGCGGCTGTCGACGGGCCAATTGTCGCGGGCGATTTCGGCCAACCCCATCAGGATGGCGCGTGCGATCACGAGGGCCAGTGCGTGCTGCTCGGCGTGTGGGCCGACGTGGGCAACCACATGCGCGAGCACCTGGCCAGCTTCACCCTGGCCGACATGGTCCAGCAGGCCCGCGGCGGCCAGCCGGTGAAAAGGACGCACAGCGCCTAGTCACGCCACCGGACTCTGGTGGCGTAATGGGCTTGAACATTCAATTACCACGTGGTAAATTAGATAGGTGTCGATAGGAGAAATACCTCCGACACGTCGACCAGTTCGAAGTAACGATTAGGAGATGCAATGAGTACCACCGTCCGCCGTTCAGCGGTAAATACCAACGACATGTTGGGGCTCCTGATGCGCGACCTCGACCGTTACCCCATGCCGAACTACGACGAGCAAGTCGAATTGGCCAAGCGCGTCACGGCCGGTGACGAGGAGGCCAAGAAGCAGATGGTGGCGGCCAACCTGCGCCTGGTGTTGCACTGGGCCCGCCGCTACCAGGACCGCGGAGTGGAGATGGTCGACCTCGTCCAAGAGGGGACGTTCGGCCTGCTGCGCGCCGTCGAGAAGTTCGACTGGGAGCGCGGTTTCAAGTTCTCGACCTACGCCACCTGGTGGATTCGCCAGGCCCTCCAGCGGGCTGTTCAGCAGCACGGTCGCACGATTCGCATCCCGCTCGAAGTTGGAGAGCAGTTGCAGCGTCTCGAGGCGACCGCGGCCGAGTTGACGTCGATCTTTGGTCGTAAGCCAACCGACGACGAGTTGACCGAAGCGACCGGGATGTCCAAGGAAGTGCGTCAGGGTCTTCGCGGTCTCGCGGGCGTGACGGCCAGTCTGGACCAGCCGGCGTCCTCGGACTCGGCGACGACCTTGGGCGACCTCGTCGCACCGAGCCAGCAGGACTGGGTCGGCGACATCGAACAGACCATGATGGACGATCAGCTCCACGCCGCTCTCGAGAAGCTCACCGACCTCCAGCGAGAGGTGCTTTCCCTGCGGTTCGGTCTGAACGGATCGACTCCCCTGTCACTCCAGGCCACGGCGACGAAGATGGACATCGGCGTTCGACGCGTTCGCCGGGCCGAAGAAGAGGCCCTCGCCCTGCTGCGCAGCGACAACACCGTGGTCGCTGCGCACGAGAACGCCTAGAGTTCGACCGTCGCTGGGACCAGTGGGCGAAGGTCCTCTGGCAGGGGCACGCTGGTCGTGATCCACTCTCCAGAGCGCGGATGCGCGAACGCGAGCGTCGTCGAGTGGAGGAAGAATCGATCCTCGACGAGGCGCTTCTCGCGCCGATGACCGTAGCGAGGGTCGTTGACCACCGGATGACCGATCGTGGCCAAGTGGACGCGAATCTGGTGCGTCCGTCCGGTGTCGAGCTGCAGGCGCAGCAGCGTCATCGCGTGGGGCTTGTCGATCCGGGCCAACACCTCGTAGCCGGTTCGCGCCGCGCGGCCGTCTGCGCGCACCGCCATCAGCGTGGGCGTTCGAGTTGATCGGCCAATCGGCGCGTCCACAACGCCCCGCGCCTCGGCGACGTGACCCTCGACCATCCCCAGGTAAGTTCGCTCCATCACCCGCTCCGCGAGCTGGCTGGCCAGGTTCAGGTAGCCCTCGGGGGTCTTGGCGACCACCAGGACGCCCGACGTGCCCTTATCGAGCCGATGGACGATGCCCGGCCGCAGGGGGTCACAGAGCCCTTCAGAGCTCAGTTCCTGCATCTGGGGGTACAGCGCCAACAGGCCCGCGACGAGCGTTCCTTGACGTTGACCGGCCCCCGGATGCACGACCTGTCCGGGGGCCTTGTTCACCACCGCGAAATCAACATCGTCCAGCACGACGTCGACCGCGACTGAGGAGTCGGGTTCAACGACGCCGCTGTCGGGAACGGGCAGGACCGCAACCAGGTGCTGGCCCTCTTCGACTGACGTCGAGGCCTTCACGATCACCTTGTCGTTGAGCCTCACGCCGCCGCTGGAGAGAATCGCGCTGGTTTCGGACCGTGACAGACCGGTGAGCATCGAGAGCACCCGGTCGATCCGGATGTCGTGCAGTGAACCGGGAACCACGAGGTCGAGAACCTCACCGTCAAATGGGTCATTCCCCAAGTCGAATGAGTCATTGCCCGTTTCGTCACTCATCGCTCCAACAACCTTTCTCCTCGAAGCACCGCCACCAGCAGCACCACGAAGCCAGCGGTAATTGACGCATCGGCGAGATTGAACAGAGGAAAGTTCCCGAGCGCAACGAAGTCGGTCACCCGGTGCGGATTGGCCGCCAGTCGGTCAACCACGTTCGCCAGTCCCCCGCCGATCAAGAGGCCGAAGCCCGCCGCCGGCACGCCCGAGCGGGCGCGCAGACCGACCACCACCACCACGATCGCTATCAGCACGGTGAGAACCGTCGTCACCATCGGTCCCGACTGGTTCAGGGAAAACGAGACACCGGAGTTGTACTGCAGGCGCAACCACACCCCGCCGGCGACGTGCACGCTGTGCGCCGCCAGTGCGTGGCGAGCCCACGCCTTGGTGACGGCGTCGAGGGCGGTGACGATCAATGCCACCACGACGACGGTGGAATTAACGCGAAGGGCTAGACGCTGGCTCGGCACGAGACACACGTAAAGACCGGCAGCTGCGCCAGGAGCCGGGCCTTCGAAATAGGTTCGTAGCACTCGTCGCAACGGCCGTAACTCCCGTCGTCCACGCGCGACAGCGCCACGTCAATCTCGTCCACCTTCAGGCGCAAGACCGCGGCGAAGTCCTTCATCTGGTCGCGCTGAATATCGGACGCGACGCTGCTGCCGTCCTCCTCGTCGTACTCGAGACGTTCCCGGTCCACCAGCATCTCGTTGGCCTCGGACTCGCTGATGACGATCTGCGCGTCCGTCGCGGCGCGGGTCTCCAGCAAGAGCACCCGCAGTTCATCGAGGAAGACCAGGTCGTTGCCGTACGGCTTTGAATGCATCTTGCGCTCGAGCGCTTCCAGGCGCTTGCGCTCTTCGGTCTCGCGGCGCTGCTGACGCTTGAGTTCTTCTTGGTTGCGACGCTCGATCTCACGCTGCTTGCGCAGCTTCTCGGCCTCGATGGCCTTGCGCTTCGCGTCGATCTCGCGCTGCTTCTTCGCCTCGGCGGCGGCCTTCTCGCGGGCCTTTCGCTGAATCTCGTGCTCTTTCGCTGCGGCCTTGGCCTTGGCTTCTCGTTCCTTCAGCGCCTTCGCGGCGGCGGCGGCCTTGGCCTTGGCGGCGGCGGCCTTGGCCTTGGCGGCGACCTTGGCCCTGGCTTCTCGTTCCTTCAGCGCCTTCGCGGCGGCGGCGGCCTTGGCCTTGGCGGCGGCGGCCTTCGTGGCCGCTAATGCTCGCTGGGCCGGCGTCGGTGTCGCACCCTTCTTCGCGACCTTGGCCAGAGTCTTCTTGGCCAGAGTCTTCTTGGCCACCGTCTTCTTGGCCACCGTCTTCTTGACGGGGGCCTTCTTGGCCGGGGCCTTCTTCGCGGGGACCTTCTTTGACGGCGCCTTCTTCGCCGGCTTCTTCGCCGAAGAACTCCTTACCGGGGCCTTCTTGGCCGAGGCCTTCTTGCCTGATTTGGTGGTGGGGGACATTGATTAACTCCTTGAAGTGCCGTGAACGAGTGCGCGCCGCACCCTAGCAGTCTGTGGCGCCGTCAGGACTGTTCGTCGCGCGGCGGCTGCTCGAAACGAAGAACCTGACCGATGGTCTGTTGCTGGGTGGCGGGCGTCGGCTCCTGGCGGGGAGGGGCGGGCGGCGGAGTAGTCGGGGCCGAATGCACAGGGGCGGGCGGCGTCGGCGGGGCGGGCGGCGTCGGCGGGGCGGGCGTCGTCGGCGCCGGATTCGACTGCCGGGCGGCGCCGCCAACCTGCAGTGACGCGTCGATCCAACGGGCGAACTCCGTCAGGGCTCCGCTCAATCTGGTCCGCTCGGTATCGAGCTGACGCGCCAATATGTCCACGTCCTCGCTGAGACGCTGCTTAAGTCCGTTGAGTCGGTTCACCTCGTCTTCGGCCCGGCTTCGGGCTTCAGTCACGATCTCACGGGCGCGTTCCTGCGCGGCGACGGTGAGCTCGCGCGCCTGCGTTTCCGCTTCCTGCTGGGCGTGCTCGATGAACTGTTGGGCCATCGCGATCATCGCGGTCACCTGCTCGGCCCCCGAGCCCGAGCTGACCAGGCGCGGAGCGCTCGGCGGCGTCAATGGCGTCGGGCCGGTGGCCGGCGCGGAGCCGCGTCCACTCTCGAGTTGGTTGATCCGTTCGGCGGCCTGGCGCAACTGCTGGCGCTGCTGCTGGATTTGGTCCTTCAACTGTCGGGCTTCCACCGACAGGCGTTCGAGGAACTCATCAACCTCGTCGACGTTGTATCCCTTGAGACCGACTTTGAAGGCCACCGTGTCGATGGCGTCGAGGGCCGAAAGTGCGTTATCCGAGCTATCCATCCAGCCACCCTACCGCCCCTCTCAGGCGCGCAAGTGAATTCAGCCCTAGATGAAGGCGTTGATGATCTCGAGCAACAAGACGGCCACGAGCACCGAGAAGTCGACGCCCACGCCACCGAGACGGGGCCGGGGAAGGATCTGGCGCAGCGGACGCAGGACCGGCTCGGTGACCGTTCGAAGCACCCGTTGGGTCGTGGCCAGTCCCCCGTTGCTGGTCGAAGCTGGGAACCAACTGATCAGGGCCGCGGCGATCAGCACCCATATGTAGAGCGTGATCAGCTCATGAACCAGGGTCATGCGTTATCGAACGACCGGTAGTTCGATGCTCGCAGCCGATCCTTCATGTCGGGACCCACGTGGGTGCCGTGAGGACAGACGAGGTACACGCCCGTGGCGAGACGTTCGATCTTGGCGTTCAGCGCGTAGATCGTCCCCGAGGTGAAGTCCACGACGCGGCGAGCGACGTCAGGTTCGAGCTCGGTCACATTCAGTACGACGGGTCGATTGCTGCGCAGCAGATCGGTCATGCGGCGCGACTCGTTGTACTCGGTGGGAAAGAAGATCGCGAGTTCCTGATCTTGGGGCTGGGGCGAGAGCGTGCGGATCCGGTTGCTCGGCATCGGGCGCATCCGCGCAGGCTGTCCCGACGAATCGAGAACCGAAATCGGGGCGGGGCGCAGCGACGAAGGGGCCGGGGCGCGCACCGGGCCCGTCGCCGACGTCGTCGTGGGAAAGGGGCGCGGGGAGTTGCTCGGAGCGGGCGGGGACCATTCGGGTTCGCTGTCGTATTCGGGTTGGTCGGTGAAGGGGCGAGCGGGGACGCTCGTCGCGTACTCCCCGTACTCGTCTTCGATGAGGCCCAGGAAACCCAGCGCCTTTCGCATCCGTTCTTTCATCAAACTCTCCTCGCGGTTCTGCCGCCCGGACCCATGTTACGCGAGGCCCGTCACGGGGCTTCCCTGGGACCAAAGAGCGCACGGCCCAAGCGGACTTCGGTCGTCGCGCACTCGCAGGCCAGTTCCAAGTCCTCGCTCATCCCCATCGAGCGCTCGACGAGGCCCAATTCGTCGCAGAGCGCGCTGGTCGCGCCAAAGGCCCGCCGGGCCGCCGCGGGGTCGACCGGCGCCACGGTCATGAGTCCGCGCACGTCGAGATCGAGCGCTCGTCCGGCCGCGACGAGAGATTCCACGTCCTCGGGCGGCGCGCCATTTCGCCCCACGATGCCGGTGAAGTCGACCTGCACGTAGATCGCCGCACCCGGTCGCGCGGCGGCGATCTTCACGAGCTCCTTCTGACGCGACACGCCGCAGAGCACGTCGGCGCAGTGCGCGATTCGCGCGATCTTGTTGGTCTGCAGCGCCCCGAGGTAGTGCCAGCGCAGATCCAAGTCGCTGGTGGCGTCCCTCTTCTCGCACAGTTCGTCAACGTAGTTTTCACCAATCGTCTGGAGACCAACCGCGGCCGCGGCCCGCACGGCGTCCACGCCGAAGGTCTTGGTGACCGCCACGATGCGCACGCTCTCGAGAAGCCGTCCCGTCGCGACGATGCGCCGGCGCACTTCGGCCAGATTGGCCGCGACGCGTTGAACGAGTCCGTCGCTAGCGAAGGAAACTGGGGAGATCGTCATCGCCACCGACGTCAAAGAGGTCTTCGTTGGTGGGGCTGGCAAAGATGTCGCTGCGCGGTCCTTCGGTCATGACCGGCGCGCTGACCGTCGTGGAGGCCGCCTTCGGCTTGACGTCGCTGCTGAATCCAGCGGCGATCACCGTCACGCGGACCGCATCGCCGATCGAGTCGTCGATGACACTGCCGAAGATGATGTTGGCGTCGGGGTGCGCAACGGAGTGGATGATGTTCGCGGCATCGGTCACCTCGGTGAGCGTCACGTCCGATCCCCCGACGATGTTCATCAAGATGCCCCGGGCGCCGTCGATGGACGCCTCGAGCAGCGGCGAGGTGATGGCGGCGCGAGCGGCGTTGACGGCGCGCCCCTCGCCCGTCGACTGGCCGACCCCCATGATGGCGGTACCGGCGTTTCGCATGATCGTGTTCACGTCGGCGAAGTCGGTGTTGATGAGCCCCGGGACCGTGATGAGATCGGTCACCCCGCGAACCGCCGAGAGCAGCACGTCGTCGGCGATCTTGAAGGCTTCGAGCATTGACGTGTCCGCCGCCGTCACCGACAGCAGGCGGTCGTTCGGAATCACGATCAACGTGTCGACCTTGCCGCGCAGCGCCTCGATGCCCTTCTCGGCCTGGGTCGCTCGGCGCTTGCCCTCAAAGGAGAAGGGGCGCGTCACCACGCCGATGGTCAAGATGCCCATGGACCGGGCGATGTCGGCCACCACCGGGGCGGCGCCGGTTCCGGTGCCTCCGCCCTCGCCGGCGGTGATGAAGACCATGTCCGTGTCCTTCAGCGCCTCCTCGATCTCCGCACGGTGATCTTCGGCCGCCTGGCGCCCGATTTCGGGGTCACTTCCGGCCCCGAGTCCTCGCGTCAGCTGGCGACCGATGTCGAGCTTGAGGTCGGCCTCGCTCATCAAGAGCGCCTGCGCGTCAGTGTTCGCCGCGATGAACTCGATATTGCGAAGACCCGAGGTGATCATGCGGTTCACCGCGTTGACACCTCCGCCACCCACACCGATAACTTTGATGACGGCGTGATAGTTGCTTTGACTAAGACTCATGAACTCCCCTTGGGTTGACTCTTCTATTGTGTCCCACCATCAGCGGGGGTCACGATTCTTGCGATCAAAATGTCACTGCAGGCTAGTCACCCCTTGCTTTATGGTCAAATGGCGCGATTTACTTGAGTGCCGGACCCGTCACCGCCAGTGCACCGGGTACCGACGCATCGACCACGTCACCGGCCTGCAGGGTGGCGTGGGCGATCACTGAGGCGATCGAGACGAACTTGGCCGTCAGGTTCGTGGGCGGTCCCAGAATGAAGCTCACCGGCGTCGTCAGCTTGAGCGCGACGATGCCCTGGGCGTCCTCGGTGATCTGGGACACCTGGGCCGCGAAGGCCCTGGGCAACCGACTGGCCACGAACGCCGCCGCGCGACCGGCGCGCAGATAGGGCCACGTTGGCTTCGTGGCGTCGAGGTAGACGAGCGTTGGCAGATTCGCCTGCCGCGGCGCCGGGCCGAGGTCGTGGCCGAGGTCGTCCACGTAGCGCAGCACGTGTTGCGAGTCAAAGGCCACGGCCACCGCCGCGCGTTCGCGCACGCTCACGAAGAGCGTGTTCGGCCAGTGCTTGGTCACGCTCACGCTCTGAATCCACGCGAACGCGGAGAGGCGCTGGTCGATCGAGCTCGCGCTGACGTCGATCATCGCCGGCTGGGACTCGAGACCCGACGCCGCCAACACCGCCACCAGCTGCTCGTGACGCAGACCGAGCACGTGGACGTGCTGGACGCGCAGGAACGACTGGTGCAGCGTCCAGTCACCACCGACCAGCGCCGTGGCGACGACCAGACCCGTCGTCACGATGATCTTGGCCAGACGCCCGAATCGCCTCGTCGACTGGTTCTTGGCTGCCGGCGTCTTCCGGCCCCTATTCGGCTCGTTCGGCTTCGGGCGAGCACGCGCTTGACGGCGCGCCTTCGCGGCGCGCGCGGGCGGCGCTGTCTCGTTCAACGGGCGGCGGCGGCTCACGGGTCGACCCCGAAGCCAACGAGACGGTGCTCGGTCACCAACTCGACCCCGTGGGTGACCAGGACCCTCTCGCGAACCTGCTGGAGCAGTTCGTAGACGTCGCTGGCCCGGCCCCCGGGATCGACCAGGATGAAATTGGCGTGCTTCTCGCTGACCGCGGCGCTGCCGACGCGCAGGCCCTTGCAGCCCGCCGCCTCGATCAGCCGTCCGGCGCTGTCCCCGGGGGGATTCCGGAATACGCTGCCGGCATTGGCGCCCCCGGGTTGGTGCTCGCGACGCCAGCGGACGATGCCGCGCAGCTCCACTTGGGCTCTTGACGCGTCGCCGCGGGCCAATCGCAGGGTCACCCCGGTGACCAACTCACCCGCCGGCAGGGCGCTCGTGCGATAGTCGTAGTGCAGGTCGTGCAGTGACCAGACCCGTTTCTCGCCGCCTCGCCAGGTGTGCACCGCCACCACGCACGCGGCCATGTTCGAACCGTGGCCCCCCGCGTTCATCACCGCCGCCCCCCCGAACGTCCCCGGTACCCCGACGGCCCACTCGAAGCCGACGATGCCCGCACCCGCGAGACGGCGTGCGGCGACTGGCAGGTCCATGGCGGCGCCGGCGTCAACTATCACGTCATCGCCCTCGTCACGCCACGAGAGCGAGGCGAACTCGCCGGTGAGATGCACTCCTACGACGTCGTGCTCTCCCTCGGCGACGAGCAGATTCGAGCCGTTGCCGAGTACCACGACCGGCAGGCCCGTCGCTTCGACGAGCGGGCCCAACTCCTCGAGGTCCTCCATCGAGCTCAGCGTCACGAGGACGCGCACCGTGCCGCCGACCCGATAGGTGGTCCGGGTTCCGAACGCCGCGTGCTCCTCGACTCGGCCCGCGCCGTGCGCCAGCAGGGCGTCGAGCACCATCAGCGCACTCCCCCGGCGAGCCGGGCCGCGACCGAGGCGACGTCGCCCGCTCCGAGCAAGACCACCACGTCGCTGAGGTCGTGCAGCGACTCGAGCACCGCCGCGACGCCGTCCAACGTGGCCGCGTACACGACGTTTCGCGCGGGGGCGCGCGCCCGGATCTGCTCGGCGACGAGCGCCCCGGTCACGTTCGTCGGATTCGGCTCGCCGGCACTGTAGATGTCGGTGACCACGACGTTGCTCGCGTCGTCGAAGGCGGGGGCGAACGCCGGCGCCAGGCGCACCGTTCGCGTCACCCGATGAGGCTGGAAGACCGCGGTGACGCGATCGTAGCCCACCGCGCGCGTGGCGGCGAGCGTGGCACTGATCTCGCCGGGCAGATGCGCGTAGTCCTCGTACACGTCGACCCCTCGCCACGAACCGAGAAACTGAAAGCGACGCGGAGCACCGGCAAAGGCGGCGAGACCCTCTCGAACGGCGTCCGGTCCAACACCGAGCTCGAGCGCGAGCACCGCCACGACCGCCGCGTTGGCGACGTTGTGGACCCCCGTCACCGCGAGCGCCAGATCGAGCACGACGTCGGGACCGCGCAGCGTGAACGATGCGCCTCGACGCGTCACGCTCAGCGCCGACACGCCCCACGCCTCGGACCCGCCCGTCGCCACGGTCACCACGCCCCGGCTCATTCCCGAGGCCACCCGGCGCGCGCCCGCGTCGTCACCCCACACCACGACGGGTCCCGTGGTTCGATCACCGAGGTCACGAAAGGCCGCTTCGAGCGCGTCGAGCGTTCCGTAGTGATCGAGATGGTCGGCCTCCACGTTCAAGAGTCCCAGCGCGTAGGGGGCGAGAAGGGCAAACGTGCCGTAGCTCTCGTCCACCTCGAGCACCAGTGACCCGCTCCCCCAGTGCCCGTTGGCGCCAACGCCCGGCACCGGGGCGCCGAGCAGGCGCGAATCGTCACGGTGCGCGGCGGCTAGCACGTGCACCATCATCGAGGTTGCAGTCGTCTTGCCGTGTGTTCCGGTGATGCCGATGACTCGCTGACGCTGCGCGAGTTCGGCCAGCAGTTGGGCGCGGGTGAGCAGCGTGGCGTGGCGCTCGCGTGCGGCCGCCAGTTCGACGTTCTCGGGTCCGACCGCCGGAGACCACAGCACCACTTCGGCGCTCGAGCCGTGCGACGCGTCGTGGCCAACGGCGACCTGCACACCGGCGCCACGCAACGCCATCAACTCGGGCGATTCGCGCACGTCGCTGCCGCTGACCACGCAACCCATCTCCGTCAGGAGTCGAGCCACCCCGCTCATGCCGGCTCCGCCGACTCCCACGATGTGCACGATCGCTCCGGGCTTCAACACCGTCACGCCAGACCGCCCGCTTCGCACACGACCCGGGCGATGGCGCTCGCGGCGTCACGGCGAGCGAGCGACGCCGCCGCCGCCGACATCGCCGAACGGGTCGTCGGCGCAAGCATCTCGTCGAGCACTTCAGCCAGTGCCGCACCGCGGCACTGGTCGTCGCTGAGCAGACGTGCCCCGCCCGCGCGCACCACGACCTGGGCGTTCTTCGTCTGGTGGTCGCCCGGCGCCCCCGGTAGCGGCACGAGGACCGCCGCGATGCCGAGCGCCGTGAGCTCGGCGACCGTCGTCGCTCCGGCGCGACAGACCGCGACGTCACAGAGCCCCCAGAGGACAGTCATGTCGGCGAACGGCTCGATCCGATAGTCAAGCCCCGCGGTCGCGGGTCGGGCCGCGACCACTTCGTCAAAATCGCGCCGGCCCGTGACGTGCCACAGCGTGCGGTCGCCGCGATCGGCCCAGAGCCGGGCCAGGTCGCTCGCCGCCCGGTTCACGCTCCTCGCACCCAGCGAGCCCGACATCACCACCACCACGTCACGATCGGGCCCTATCGGGGGAACCTGGGCGGCGCGCAGAGCACGCTGCGCGCCGGTCGAACGATCGATGGCGACGATGGCGTCGCGCAACGGCGCTCCGGTGAGCACCGAGTGAACCTCGTTCGAGGGGAAGGCGGTGCAGTGACGCGCCGCGAACCGGCCCAGCACGCGGTGCGCGGCGCCGGGAGCGGCGTCGAGGTCGACCAGCACGAGCGGCCGGCGCCACGCGACCGCCGCCAGGGACACGGCGAACGACGCGTACCCTCCCACCGAGACCACCACCGATGGTCGCCAACGGCCCACCCGGTAGAGGGCCACGACGACGGCCGCCGCGAGCCCGGCCACGGCCGCGACATTGGCGACCAGGGCCGTGGGCGCGAGTGAGCGCCGGATGCCGCGGCCCGGCAAGAGGGTCAGGGCAATGGCCCCGTCGGAGAGCAGGGTGGACTCCTGGCCGCGTCGACTCCCGACGAAGCGAATCTGCCCCTGGTCGATCCCTCGCGATCGCAACTGCTCGGCGATCGCCTGCATCGGGAAGATGTGCCCACCGGTTCCCCCGCCCGTGATGACGATGGGCCCGAGCACTAGTAGCCCAATCGGTTATCGCGCGTCATTCGATGCGAACCGTGGGTACTGTTCATCGGGCGACGGGCCACAGCGCCACGAAACGCGGGCTGAGCGTCTTCGCGGATCGTCACGTCACCCGAGCGGGTGGCGTCGTGGGCGATGTTGTAGAGCAGGCCGACCGCGGCGAGCTCGGTGATCAGTGCCGTTCCGCCGTAGGAGAAGAACGGCAGCGGGATGCCGGTGACCGCCCAGCCCCCCACCACCGAAGCGATGTTGATGGAGGCCTCAAGGGTGATCCAGGTGGTGATGCCGACGGCGACGAGTCGGTACACCTCGTTCGTGCACTGTTGGGCGATACGCGTCGCCACGAAGAGAAACCACACGAAGAGTCCCAGCACGGCGAACGTGCCGATCAGGCCCATCTCCTCACCGATGATGGTGAAGATGAAGTCCGTGTGGGGATTGGGCAAGAGACCCCATTTTTCGCGGCTGTGCCCCAGCCCGAGGCCCGTGAGCCCCCCGGCACCCAGTCCAATCTTCGACTGCACCAGCTGGTACCCGCTGCCGAGCAGGTCGTTGGCGGGGTGCAGGAACGAGAAGAAGCGCCTCGCCGAGTACGGCTTGTAGAGCATGTACCCGCCAAAGGCCACGACGCCCACCGTGACGATGCGGTAGAGCAGCCGGCGAGACACACCGGCGACCGCCAGCATCACGAAAGCCACGGCGAACACGATCGAGGACGTGCCAATGTCGGGCTCGATGACGATGAGCGCCCCTCCGAGGGTGACCGGAACGGTCCAGATCGCCAGTTGCCTCCAATTGTCCAGATCGTCGTGGTGGTGCTGGACCAGCCACGCGATGAAGAGCACCGTGCAGAGCTTGAACAGTTCCGACGGTTGGAGATAGATCGCGTGGAGATTGAGCCACCTCTTGCCACCGTTGGTCGTCACGCCGACGGTCTTGACCGCGAGCAGCAGCGCAAGCCCGCCGACGATGAACAGCGGCGCCCGACGAACCAACTGGTCAATGCGAACCCGCGCGACCACGTACAGCGCGAAGAGACCGATGCCGAGGTAGACCACGTCGTGAATGACGATGCTCCAGGTCGAACCACCGTTGGCCGAAGCCTGGCCCTCGCTAGCACTGGCCACGGCGATGGTGCCGAAGGCCACGAGCAGCGTGGTCACGAGCAGCAGCATGCGACCAGTGAAACTTCCGCGCGGAAAGGACTGCAAGAGCCCCCGGACCCGCTGAGTTCGCGCCACGTCTACACCACCTTGGCGATCTTGAGGAAGTCGCCGTAGAAGATGCCCAGTCCAAGTGCGGCGAGCAGTCCGGCCAGGATCCACAAGCGGATGATCACCGTGGTCTCGGGCCAACCGCGCAGCTCAAAATGGTGATGGAAGGGCGCCATGCGGAAGATTCGCCGTCCGAAGAGCCGGAAACTGAGGACCTGCAGAATCACTGACGCCGTTTCGGCGACGAAGAGTCCGCCCAGCACCACGAGGAGCAGGTCCAGATTCATCAAGAGGCAGAGGGCCCCGAGGCCCGTTCCAATCGCGAGCGACCCGGTGTCGCCCATGATGATCTTTGCCGGGGCCGCGTTCCACCAGAGAAAGCCGAGGCACGCGCCCACGAGCGCCACGGCCACGAGTCCGAGGTCGAGCGACGAGTGCAGCCGGTAGATCGTGAAGTGACGAAACTGCCAGTAGCCGATAATGGACAGGACGCCGAAACAGAAGGTGGACGAACCGGCGGCCAGGCCGTCGAGACCATCGGTGAGATTGACGGCATTCGACGTGGCGACGATGACGAAGATCGCGAGCAACATCCACCCGGCCACGGTCAGGTTCCAACCCGGCAGCGAGTAGCGGGTGAAGGAGAGATTGGTGGACGTGTGGACCCAGTAGATCGAGAGGGTGGCGAACACGCCCGCGATCGCCAGCTGCCCGACCAGCTTCCCGCGCTTGTTCAGACCCAGATTGCGTTCGTTGCGAATCGCGAGGTAGTCATCGAAGAAGCCGAGCAGTCCCGAGGCCACGGTGACCGCCACCGCCAGGACGCCCGCCCGGGTGAAGTCAATCGACGTGCCGACGTGACCCATCAGGTAGCCGAGCACCGCCGCGAAGACAATGATGACCCCGCCCATCGTGGGCGTGCCGGCCTTGGCGTGATGCGTCGACGGGCCCTCCTCGCGTATCCGTTGACCGAGGGAGCGTTCGCGTAGAAATCGAATCCAGAGGGGCGTCACCAGCAGGGCGCACAGAAAGCCGACGCCGCCCGATTCCATCAAACTCAACATTGCGTCACCTCAACAGCTCCAACGCTACGACGCGGTCGTCAAACGGCACGACCACGTCACCGATAATCTGAGTCGCCTCGTGCCCTTTCCCGGCGATCACGACCACGTCACCTCGTGCGGCGGAGTGGATGGCCTCGGCGATGGCCTCGCGGCGATCAACTATCCGGCGCACGTCCGGCCCCGGTGCAACACCCGACATGATGGCGTCCATGATGGCGTCGGGGGCCTCGGAACGCGGGTTATCCGACGTCACGATGGTCAAATCCGAACACGTTGAGGCCACCGTGCCCATTTCGGGGCGTTTCGCGCGATCACGATCTCCGCCGCAGCCAAAGACCGTGATCACCCGGCCTTGAGGCGCCAGGGCCCGGACACTGCCCAGCAGTCGGCGCAGACCCTCGGGCGTGTGTGCGTAGTCGACGATGACGATGACGTCACCGGCGTTCACCACCTCGAGGCGGCCCGGGACCCCCTCGACTTCGGACATCGCCGCGACGACGTCCTCGTCGGACGCTCCGAGCGTGCTGAGAATGGTCATCGCCATCAGTGCGTTGTCCACGTTGAAGTCACCAATGAGTGCCGTATTGACCAAATGACCCCGCCAGAAGAACGTTGTGCCGACCAGCGAAGAGTTGACATCGTCGGCATCCGCGCGGCGCACCAGTGAAGTGGGCAGTGTGGTCATCGCCGCGAGCCGCTCGCCGTAGGGATCATCACCCCAGATCACCGCGCGCTGGGCGTGCTCGGCCGTGAAGAGACGGGCCTTGGCGAGGAAGTACTCCTCCATTGAAAGGTGGTAGTCGAGATGGTCGTGACTCAGATTGGTGAACGCCGCGACGGCGAAGCGCAGACCCTCGACGCGACCTTGGTCGAGCGCGTGACTCGATACCTCGAGCGCGATCACCGACCTCGACCGATGTGCCTCGAACGCACCGACGAGGTGGGCCATCGTACGAAAGAGCTCCGGTGCGGAAGGCGTCGTGCGTTCGCTGGTCAGCGTGCCGATACTGGCGCCGTTCCACTGCAGCGCGCGAGCCAATTGAGCGACCAGTGTCGTGACGCTGGTCTTGCCGTTCGTTCCGGTGACACCGACGAGTTCCACGCTCGTTTCGGGGTTGCCGACGACGGCCGCACTGACGTGCGCCACCAACGCCTGCAGCTGCGACGCCGGAACGACGACCACCGGAACGCCGGGGCTGAGCGGCTCACTCGCCACCACCGCCGCCGCACCGCGCTCGACGGCGTCGGACGCGTACCGGGCGCCGTGAGCGCTCGAGCCGGGCAGCGCGAAGAAGAGTGAACCCTCGCCGCACTGGCGCGAATCAATTTGCACGTCGCGAATTTCGATGCTGCTCGTGGCCACATCCAGGGTGACGTCGTCGAGGAGGTCGCCCAACTGCATCAGGTCACGTCCGATGCGATGCTGGCCCCGGCGCCGGTCAAGGGTTTGACCACGGTGCCGTTCGAGGGGATCCCGTAGTGGTGGAGGGCGTAGGACATGACTCGCTGGAAGATGGGAGCGGCGACCGCGCCACCGAAAATGGTTGTCTGAGGACGCTCGACCACCACAATCATCGACAGTACTGGAGCGTTGGCGGGCGCGTAGCCGACAAAACTCGCGTTGAAGTCACCGATAAGGAGTTTGTCGCGACCGGGATAGGGCATCGAAGCGGTCCCGGTCTTGCCGGCGACGCTGTAACCGGGAATGATCGCGTTCGTGCCGGTGCCCGCGAGCACCACCTGTTGGAGCATCCTGTTCATCGTGGCGTCGACGCTCGGCGAGATCGCCTCGCGCGTGGGACTGGGTGGCGTGGCTCTGGTGCTGCCGTTGGCGTACACGTAGCCTCGCACGAGTTTCGGCGCGACGAAGATTCCCCCGTTGGCGATCGCGTTGTACGCATCGAGCACCTGTATTGGCGGGACGGCGTCCACCTGGCCAATGGGCAGCGCCACCTGGTCACTCGCGTACCAGTTCACTGCGCTCACGAGCAGACCGGCCGTCTCGCCGGGGAAGTTCACCGGCGTGGTCTGGCCGAACCCCAATCGCTCGACCTGAGCCAGGAGGCCGGCCTCCCCCACCCGGCTCCCGATTTCGTACGTGCCGATGTTCGAGGACTGGGCGAGCACCTGGGTCGCGGTCAGGTGTTCGAGGCCGTGACGTTCCGCGTCGTGAAAGAGCCGACCTCCGACGACGACCGAGTTCGGCACGGCGAAGACGGACGTGGGGGTTATCAGGCCGTCCTGCAGCGCCGCTGAGAACGTGACCACCTTGAACACCGAGCCGGGCTCGTACGCCTGGGTGAAGGCGAGATTGTTGATGGTCTGCTGGATTCCGGGAACCCCCACCGACTGGCCCCACGCCGGAACGGGACCAAGGACGCCGGCGTTGGTCTTGGTGTTGACCAACGAGGCGTCGGCCAGGATTTCGCCGGTCTTCACGTCCATGACCACCGCAACGCCACTCACCGCACCGGTCGATGCCAACTGGTGTGCGAGGGCTCGCTCGGTGACGAATTGCAGCGACGAGTCAATTGTCAACTCCAGACCGACCCCGGGCTTGGCCTTTCGAATCACCGTGCTGAGCGAGCTGGGGAGATTCACCCCTGACGACGACACGAACGCCCGCGTAATGCCGGTCTGGCCCGCGAGCATCGTCTGGTACTCGTATTCGAGTCCGGCCGAACCCGAACCCGCCGCATTGGTTCCGCCCAGCACTGACGTGGCGACCGGGCCATTGGGGTAGCTGCGAACTGACGAACCCTGTACCACGATGCCCGGGAAGACCATCGACGAGAGTCTGTGCCCGTCATTCAAATCCAACTGGTTGTTGATGATGACGTGGCCGCTGCCATTCCCCTTCTGCGACAGGAGCGCGGTGAGTCTATTGACCGGGACCCGCACGATGGGCGACATCGCTCTGGCCTCGGCGACGGGGTGGGCAATCTGAAAGTCGTCGGCGACGACCAACGACGTTGGTCGAGAAACCGCAAGTATCTGACCACTTCGATCGTAGATGCCGGCACGCAGCGCGGTCGTGGTGAGATCTTCGCGCACTTGGCCCACCGACATGGCGCTGTAGCGGGCGTGGTCGACGACTTGGAGCATGAACAGTCGAATGCCCAGCGCCACGAAGATCAGTACGAAGACTCCGCGTACCATCTTGAGCCGCCGCGGAACCCGCGACGGGGGGCGCGGTTGGGTTCGGGGCGAGCGCGATCGTTGATGGGTGGAGGTGTTGTGCGCGCTCACCGACTCGTCCTTGATGTGACCGGTGCAGAACCCAAGAACTTCGGAAGCGGCAGAGGCGCATCAAGCGACGTGGACGGAACTTGCGTCACGGAGACCGGGTCGACCAGATGAAGGGCCCCAGCCTGTGTCGCGATCTGACTGGGCGCCGACAGGTTGGTCAGCGTTCCCACCTGCACAGCGTAATTCGACTGGTCCAGGAGCAGTTGACTCTGAAGCTGGTGAATCTGGACCTGACGGTTGGCCACGACCATGCTGCCGCCCATCGAGAGCGCGACCGCAATCGCCAAGATAACGGCGGACTTTCGCGTCACCGATGCCCCGCCCAACCGCGACTGCACCACGCTTCGCCGCGGTGCGCTGGCCCGATGTGCTGGTCGACGGGTGCTCGGGCGGGTTGCGGGCCGTGACGGCCGGGTGTCGACGCGGCGAGGGAAGGTAATGACGCTCACGCCAGCACCTTGCGAGCGATCCGCAGCCGCGCCGAGCGCGCACGGGGGTTTCTCTTGATCTCTTCGGAGCTCGCCAACTGGGCGCTGGCCTTGAACACCTTGACGCGTGGAACGGCCCCACAGACGCAGCCGAGTTCCACTGGACAGTGGCAACCGCCGGTGGCCGCTTCGTGCAGCACCGACTTGACAACGCGATCTTCGCCCGAGTGGTAGGAAATGGCGACGAGCAGTCCCCCAACGTCCAGCACATTCAGCGCGGCGTCGAGGCCCTGGGCCAACTGCTCTTCTTCGTTGTTCACCGCTATGCGCAACGCCTGGAAGACACGCGTCGCCACGTGGCCGCGGCGCCGAGCCGCCATCGGAACAGCTCGCTCCACCGCCTCGGTGAGTTCCATCGTCGTGCGGGGTTTACGTTCGAGGACCGACTTCGCAATCGAACCCGCGAATCGGTTCTCCCCGTTGGCGCGGAGTATTCGCACAAACTCGTGCTGGTCAATACGGGCGATGAACTCCGCCGCGGTCTCACCCTTGGTCGGATCCATCCGCATGTCGAGAGGGGCGTCAGTGCGAAACGAGAAACCTCGGGCTGCGTCGTCGAGTTGGTGCGAAGAGACTCCCAGGTCCATCAGCACCCCGACAATCGATTCGCCCTGCACGAAATCCGCGAGACGAGCGACCACCCCCTCGAGGTCGGCGAAGGTCGCGTCAACAACTCGAACCCGACCGGCAAACGGCTCGAGTCGATCGATGGCGGCGGCGCGGGCTTCGGGGTCGCGGTCAATGCCAATGAGGCGAAGTTGGGGTGCGGCGGCCAGAATGGCGTAGGCGTGACCACCGCCACCCAATGTGGCGTCGACAATCACGCCAGCCGTCTGGCTGGTGAACAGCTCGACGATTTCTCGCTCGAGCACCGGTACGTGGTAGTTGTCCTGGGCCATCTGTAGCCTTTCAATCGACAAGGTGGTCAAGAGGGCGGAGGAGGTTTCTCGTCCCACCTTGTCGATTGCCAGGCTGCACATGGTCCGCGGCCGGTACTGCTGATCCACTCCCCTCACTAGTCACTGCCCTGCTTGAAGATCTCTTCGGCGGGATTCACCTGCTCGGCGTAGATTGACGGATTCCAGAGTTCGACATGGTCGAGCGAACCCACGACCAAGACGTCGCCCATGAGTTGTCCGTACTCTCGAATGGCCGCGGGCAGCGCAAAACGTCCCTGCTTGTCGAACTCCACGTCCGATGAGTTCGCCGCCCAGTAACGGGCCTGCTGACGTTCAGCCGATCCGCCGTTTCGACTCTGCAAGAGTCGCTCCTCGGCCTGTCGAGCGAACTCTCCGGGAGTCCACAAAGCGACGCAGCCTTCGGTGTTGGGGCTCAGGTGACCGCCCCTTTCGAATTCGGTTCGGAACTTCGCGGGCAGGATGAGTCGACCCTTGGCATCCAGCGTGTGCTGAAACTGACCAACGAATCCGAGCATTCCGTGTCCCTCCGGAGGTCACCACTATCCCCCACTTCGTGACACATTACACCACTTCACGCCACCTTTCGCCAATCAGACCCACTTGATGGCCGTTTTTTGGGCGCGGGAGACATCGCGACGTGACCGGCCGCGCTCGAATCGGTCGAGCCCTGGAAAGAAAAAGGGGGGTCAGTCAGTGAGAATGAGCTGGCGAACGGACCAGGGGCCGCTGCGTTCGGCCAGCGTGGCCGCCAACGACTCCAAGTCATCGATGCCGAGCGAGACGGTCGTGTGATGATCGAGGGCGTCGCCAAGACCTCGCGGAATCTCCGCGAGCAGCCCGAGGACCGCTTCGGACCCTTTGGCGTGCAGCACCGTCGAGAGGAAGATTCCCTCACGAACGCGCCACTGCGTGAGACCCACCGCCTTGCGATCGTCCACGAAGACCTCTCCCGGACCACGTCCGGCGAAACAGACCACTCGATGGGCCAGTTCCCCGACGAGCGGACCTTCGTGCACGGTGACGACGCCACCAACCAGCGGCGCCAGGACGTCATGCCACCACCGTCCGGTCTGCAGCGAGCTGCGACGCACGTCGCCGGACCATCGCGGATCATTCGCCGGAATCCACCAGTCAATCCACAGGTCATCGGGCTGCAAGAGCACGAGGCCTCCTCCGCCGCGACGCCGACGTAGAGGCATTGACACCGCACGCCCGGCGTCTACGACGTCACGTGACTGACTGCCTCCAAGCACGAGTGTGGGCCGCTGGACGCTCACCACGAACATCGTGGCTTGGTTCTCACCACGCAGCACCTCGTAGTCATAGAGGTCGTCAATCGTGTCGGTCACGAGGCGCGAGGCAGGAACGGTGCCCACAGCGGGTTGGGATCAGGCACGTGACGCCAACGCCACCAAGGACCATCGGGAACTCGTGGCTCGAAGTGAAGTCGCCAGCCCAGCTCCTCGATCAAGCGGTCGCCCTTTTGCATGTTGTGGCGCCGACACGCCGCCACGACGTTGGTCCACTCGTGAGAGCCCCCTCGGCTCCGCGGCACGACGTGATCAATCGTGTCGGCGTGTTCGAGGCAGTAGGCGCATCGAAAGCTGTCGCGCAGCAGCAACGAGCGGCGAGTGAGTGGCGGCGTGCGAACCTTGGTGGGCAGTTTCACCATTTCGTGGAGGCGCACAATCGCCGGAATCGGCACGACCAAAGTCGCCGAACGGCACACCGCGTGATGCTCAGCGATAGCAATCGGCTCGGCGCGTCCCGCCAACATCAGCACCACCGCCCGGCGTTCGCTGAGCAGTTGAAGCGGCTCAAAGGTGGCGTTAAGGAGAAGTACCCGGTCCATAGAGGCGACTACCGCCCCACCCGCTGGCGCAGTGACCATTTCGCGGCCTCGACCATCTCACGGGGTGCCGGTCGAGCGCCCGTTGACCCGTAGGCCGTCACCATTCGAAAGTTCCAGTACCGCGGATCGGGTATCGGAAGAAAGGGCGCCTGGCGCCACCAGTTCGAGCGGCGAAGACGCCATCCCGCCCGGACCAGGCTCAGCGCGCCACCTGGATGGCGCACGAGATAGCCAACGAGGCCCGGCGTCCACCACGTACTCACGTCGACACTCCGCGCCACGCCACGAGCGCCGCACCGAGAAGTGGCCCGTCGTTCCCGAGACCGGAGCGACGTATCTCCAGGTTCGCCGAATAGGACATAGTCGCCACCGCACGCGCGGCTTCGGTGGCAGTGGCGAAGAACTCGTCTCCATAGCCCAGCGCGACCGAGCCGGCGATGTAGCAGTGACTGAAGTCCAAGACCGAACTGAGTGTTCCCACGGCGCGCCCTACGAGCCGGCCCGTCCGCTGACGTGTGGCAGCGTCAGCTTGACTGGGGGGCCGACCGGTCATCGCCTCGATGGACCTTCCGGACGCTTCGGCCTCGAGGCAGCCGTGACTCCCGCACGAACACTCGCGTCCGTCAGT
>PKYK01000078.1 GCA_003133665.1 Acidimicrobiaceae bacterium
CGACAGCCCCGCCACCCGTGCGCAAGTGACCACCTCGCCCAGGCTGTGCGCGAACTGGGTCGTCGTCCAATCGACATCGGCGTCGCGGTTGGCGTAGGAGCCGGTGCCGCTGAAGACGTGACCGCCGTCATCGGTGTATGGGAAATCGAGAACCAGTGGATCGAGGGTGTCGACCATGGTGAGCAGGGGATGGAGTTCGACCAGAACCAGCGTGCCTCCGGGCCTCAACACGCGAGCGACCCCCGTCATCCAGGACGCGAGGTCGTCGATCCAGCACAGTACTCCGATCGTGGCGTAGACCAGATCGAAGGAAGCATCAAGATCATGGGGGAGGCTGCGCGAATCGGCCTCGATCGTCGCCACCTCCACGCCGCACCGTTGGGCCAATTCACGGAGTCGATGCAGGGCGGTAGGGGAGAAGTCGACGCCGGTCACTCTCGCCCCTCGGCGGGCCATGGTGACTGCGTCACAGCCAAGGTGGCACTGGAGATGCAGCACGTCGAGACCGTCGACGCCGTGCTCACCGGTCGCGCGGTCCAGGGCCGCCTTCTCCTCGGAGCCCATGAGGGTGCCGCCGGCCACGAGTGCATCGAGGTCGTAGTAGCGATCGGTACCCGTGCCGTGAATCGCAGCGAGCTGCTCCCAGTGGGTGTAGTTGGATCGGTCCACCGGCCAAGTCTAGGAATCATCGGTTTGCGCCGACACCAATGGCGAGCTGCTTCCTCGCATCGATTGCTCGATTCGATTGGGTGCGGTGCCGTGATGCGGAAATGTCAGGGTCACGATTCCCGGGCCACCCGGGTCGCCCTTCTTGTCCGGAGCGAGAAAGTGGATCTGGAGGCTCAGCGAGGTGAGATGATGAAGTCGTGTCACGGACCGCACATCCTGAAAGCGCCCATCACGATGGGTGAGAGCCCGAAGGATGATAGCCATTCACACGCCGTTACCTCGGATTCCGATGGTCGCTACGTACTCGTAGCCCTAGGGCTTATTACCGCCTTTCTTGTCGTTGAAGTAACAGCAGCGGTTCTGGGAGGTTCTCTGGCCCTGTTCGCCGACGCCGGTCACATGCTGACCGACGTCGCGGCCCTCGGCGTAAGCGCATGGGCGATTCGTCTCGCCGGGAGACCTCCCCGGGGACGATGGACGTACGGGTTGCGACGCGCGGAGATTCTCTCGGCGGCGGGCAACGGGGTCACTCTGGCGGCGATCGCACTTCTCATCAGTTTCGAGTCCATCCAGCGACTGGTATCGCCGAAACACGTGACAGGTGGACTGGTCGTCGCGGTGGCGCTCGTTGGAGCATTGGTGAACATCATCGCGGTCTGGGTGTTGGCCAACGCCAACCGGACGAACTTGAACATTCGCGGCGTCTTTGGGCACATACTCACCGACATCTACGCCTTCGCCGGCACGGCGGTTGCTGGCCTGATCATCATGCTGACCGGATGGGAGAGGGCCGACTCGATCGCGTCGATGGTCGTCGTGGCGCTCATGGCGCGCACGTCGTGGGGTTTGTTGCGCGACGCGGGGACGATCCTGCTCCAGGCGACTCCCGAGAATCTGGATCTCGACGCCGTGCGGGCTCATCTGACCGAAGTGCCTCACGTCCTCGAGATTCACGATCTCCACGCATGGACCGTCACGTCCGGCGTTCCGACGCTTTCAGCTCACGTCGTCGTCGACGACCTCTGCTTTGACATCGGCCACGCTCCTCAACTTCTTGACATGCTGCAGAAGTGCCTCGCGGACCACTTCGATATCGAACACGCGACATTCCAACTCGAGCCCGCGACGCACGTTGCCCATGAAGGAGGGCTGCATCCCTAGCCGGTGCCGTGCGAGGGAGAGGATTCGCGCTGCCGGGTAGACGTTGATCTCGGAGCGATCTTCGTGAACGGTGCCAGTAAGGTCTCTCCCTATGGCCATCACGATCTACGGCGTGTGCGCAGTCACGTTCATGATGGTCATGTACGCATTAGAGCCAAGAGATCGGCGTTTCATCGCGGCCTTTGCCGTCGGCTGCCTACTGTCGAGTGCCTATGGGTTCCTGGCTGGCGCCTGGCCTTTCGGCGTTGTCGAGATCGTCTGGTCCACAGTCGCCCTCCGTCGTTTCCAGAGAACATCTTCCAAGGGATAGTCTCACCGTGATTGGGCGGCGATGACACTCCACAAGAGAGTGGCGTCGGCGGGGTCAGCGCCGTTGACTGGGCTCTGACTTGGGATCAGAGAAGCGGCATGACCGTCTTCGCGAGAGCTTCGACTTTGCCCAGCGTGACGTTCGAAGCGCCAACACCGAGTTCAGTTGATTTCTTGAGCACGGTGACTGAGTAGGTATGACCGCACGTCGCCGAGCCGAGCGACGTCGAGAACGCCGAATACGGCCTGAAGTTGTTGTCCGTAACCGGATTCTCGCTGTACGTCTTGGCCAACTTGAGGTCGGCTTTGAAGCCGCCCAGCGAATCGTGTGTCTGTGTTCGAACAAAGACGGCGTGCGACATAGTCCCAACCTGATACCAACAGTGCGTCACGTTGCCGTTGACCACCTTGGCGACCTTGGTTACCTTTAGCCCGAGGGGCTCACCACTTCTGCAATAGAGACTCTTTGGCAGAGTGAGCCCGTCGCGAGTTGGGATTGTGACGCACCGGCCCCATCACCGATAGCCAGCGCCGCGACCGTCAAGCCAACGAGCATCACGGCGCACGTGAGGACGGGAGAGTCGCGGAGTAAGTACGTCGATGACTTCTCCACCATCACACTCCTGGTCAGCCCGTGCCAACCGCCCATCAGGGCAAATGGGCAAATGGATTTAGGTGCTACGAAGCGAAAGGTAACACTACGCAGGTGTCACAGCATCCACGTTCTGGACTCTATGAATCATGGTTGAGTGTGCGAATCTGGACAGAGTGCGGACGTACGTTCAGCGACTCCTTATTGCGAAATCGGCTTGACTTCTGGTGAAGCTATTGGGAACGAACGCTCCGTGTGACTGCGTGTGCCCAAACCCGCCACCCGGGTCGCCTCGAGTCCTCTGCTTCGCCGGGGTTCTGCCGTCCTCGACTCAGGACCCAGGACGACGCGATCGCACGGAGAGCGGGGACGTACGATCGCTTTCAGGTCAGCCGAGTGGTGAGCTCACGCCCTGCACCTGGCTCAGCAACTGAGCCAGAATCGCGCGGGTGATAACTGTCGCGCCACTGGGAGCGACCACGGGTTGGGCGTCGTGGGTCAGTGTGGCATGCAGAGCGACGGTGGCGTTGCCGTTCGTCCCGTTGGGTGCCGTGATCGCCAGAGAGCCACCGGTCGCGGTCGCGCCGGACATCGTGAAACCGATGGTGTAGGTGCCCTTCACGCTGCTCGGCTTGATGGTCTGGCCGGTGTAGCTAGCGAGGGCTGGCAGCACCGCCTTCACCACCGAGTTCAGCGTCCCGGTCTGGGAGTAGCCGCCGTTGGCGAGGGTGGTGTAGGGCGTGCTCTCGATGAGCGCGCTCAGCGCGTCGAGCACTGCCCGCGCGGCGGCCCGCTCCTTGGAAGTCTGGGCCGCGCTGATTGTGGTGGTGGGCAGGTACGACGTCAGCAGACCCTCGGAGACCTCGAACCAGCGGCCACCGATCAGCAGTTGGGCACCGGCCAGCTGCTGGGCCGTGACCGGTATTCCCGGAATGTCCGCGAATGCCGTGACGTCGATCCGCACGTACAGGTTGGTGTCGACCTGGCGCAGGTCCAC
>PKYK01000055.1 GCA_003133665.1 Acidimicrobiaceae bacterium
GGCGGCCAACGCGGTTATGCAGCACCAGCCCGGCGGCGGCGCGATCGTGATGGTCAGCAGCGTCAGCGGTCACCGGCCCTCGCCCGGAACCGCCGCGTACGGAGCGGCGAAGGCCGGGTCGTCATCGTGATCGGCGCCGGGCGCGGGATCAGGGGCGCGCATGCTCTCGCATACGCCGCCGAGGGTGCGTCGGTCGTGGTCAACGACGTCGGCGCCGCGCCCGCCGTGCTCGACCGGGCCAGCCGAGGCACGTCCACCCCGCCGCCGTAAGATGCCGGTCCCACTCGAGTCGCTCATCGTGGGCCTCGTGCTCGCGGCCCGGACCGCCGAGCCGGCGCAGAGCCCCGAACCCGCCGGCGAGGTTGTCGGCGAGCCACTCCCGAGCGGCGCGGCGAAAGACCTCGTCCTCGACACTCTGGCTCATCCCCGTATGGTAACCTACCAAACACTTGCTTTGTAGAAGGGATAGCGATGGGCGGCGATCCGATGACCACCCCACACGTACTCGCGCGCGCCGCGCGCGAGTACGGCGCGGCCGAAGCTATCGCCGACGGGGCGACCCGTCTGAGCTACGCCCAGTTGCACAAGCAGGTCCGCGTGGTCGCCCGGTTCCTGATTGCCGAGGGCGTCCGGCGCGGCGACCGAGTCGCGCTGTGGGCGCCTAACACACATCACTGGGTAATCGCCGCGCTCGGGACCCACTACTCCGGCGCGACGCTTGTCCCGATTAATACGCGCTACACCGGCCACGAGGCCTTGGACATCCTACAGCGGACAGCAGCGCGCGCGCTCATCGTGGCCGGACCGTTCCTCGGCACCGACCGGCTCGCCAAGCTCCGGCAGGCCGCTGGTCCCGACGGCCTGCCCGACCTGCAGATCGTCGTGCGCATCCCGGTAGACGGCGAATCTCCTGCCGAAGACAGCGTTGTCGACTGGGCCGACGTCGCCGCTCGCGCTACTTCGGTCACGGATGCGGAGGCTGACGCCCGGGCTGACGCCGTCTCGCCGGACGACGTCAGCGACGTGCTGTTCACGTCCGGCACGACCGGTCGGAGCAAGGGCGTGATGAGCGCACACCGGCAGGCGCTCGCAGTGGCGCAGGCCTGGGCCGAGTGCGGTGAGGTGAACGCCACCGACCGCTACCTCGTGATCAGCCCATTCTCCCACAGCTTCGGATACAAGGGCGGCATCCTCGTCTGTCTGCTCACCGGCGCCACGATCGTGCCGCAGTCCGTCTTCGACATCGACCGAGCCATGCAGCTCGTCACCGCCGAGCGGATCACCGTGCTGCCTGGGCCGCCGACGATGTACCAGGCCATGCTCGACCATCCCCACCGGTCGACGTACGACCTGTCCAGTCTGCGCCTCGCGGTCACCGGCACAACTACGGTGCCTGTCGCGCTCGTCGAGCGCATGCAGTCCGAACTGAGATTCTCGGTCGTGCTCACAGCCTACGGGCTCACCGAGGCCGTGGTTGTCACCATGTGCCGCGCGGACGACCCGCCCGAGACGGTCGCCCGCACCTCGGGCCGCGCCACCGCAGGCTTCGACGTCCGCATCGGCAAGTCCGGCGAGATCCTGCTGCGTGGGCCGAACGTCATGCTCGGCTACCTGGACGACCCGGACGCCACGAAACAGGCGGGCAACGCCGACGGGTGGCTGAACACCGGAGACGTTGGGACGCTCGACGAGGCGGGCAACCTCACGATCACCGACCGGCTCAAGGACATGTACATCTGCGGCGGCTTCAACGTGTATCCCGCCGAGGTCGAGCAAGCCCTTGCACGACTCGACGGCGTCGCGGAGTCGGTCGTCATCGGAATGCCGGACGAGCGGATGGGCGAGGTGGGCGCGGCGTTCATCATCAAGCAGCCGGGCCATGGCCTGACCGAGTCGGACGTGATCGGGTACTGCCGCGACCGCCTGGCCAACTACAAGGTTCCGCGACAGGTTGAATTCCGCACTGACTTCCCCCGGAACGCGGCCGGCAAGCCACTAAAGCGCGTGCTGCGCGAGGAGATGCAATGAACGAGGTAGTGAAATACGAGAAGCGCGGTACCACCGCGGTCGTGACGATGAACCGGCCGGAGTACCGCAACGCGCAGAACTCGGCGATGACGTACGCGCTCGACGCCGCATTCCAGCAGGCGGTCGACGACGACGAGGTGTCGGTGATCGTGCTGGCCGGCGCGGGCAAACACTTCTCCGCCGGTCACGATATCGGCACACCCGGCCGGGACGTCGACGTGCACTACGACAACACCGCGATCATGTGGTGGGACCACGTCGGCAAGAAGGGCGGCGATCTGCGCTACGCCCGCGAGATGGAGGTCTATCTCGGGATGTGCCGCCGCTGGCGTGAGATCCCGAAGCCGGTGATCGCGATGGTGCAGGGTGCGTGCATCGCCGGCGGGTTGATGCTCGCTTTCGTTTGCGACTTCATCGTTGCCGCCGAGGACGCGTTCTTCGCTGATCCCGTTGTGCGGATGGGGATTCCGGGCGTCGAGTACTTCGCGCATCCATGGGTGATCGGCCCTCGAGCGGCGAAGGAGATCCTGTTCACCGGCGACCGCTTCAGTGTGCAGCGGGCCTACGAGTGGGGCATGGTTAACCGGGTCGTTCCGTCCGAACATCTCGAAACCGAGACGCTCGCGATCGCCGAACGCATCGCCGCGATGCCGCGCTTCGGGCTCGCCCTCACCAAGCGTGCGGTGAATCAGTGCGAGGACGCGATGGGCATGCGCAACGGTATCGACTCCGTGTTCGGCCTGCACCACTTCGCGCATGCGCACAACGCCGAGGTGGGCCCGGACTCGCTCGGCGGCATGGACACGAAGTCGATGAAATCTGCGGCGCAGTAGTGGACCTCGATCTAGATGAGAGCACCCTCGCGTTCCGCGGCGAGGTGCGGACCTTTCTCGCCGAGAACGTGCCGGCGGTCAAGCTGCCGTCGATGGACACCCCCGAGGGGTTCGAGGGACACCGCGAGTGGGAGCACACGCTCGCCGCCGCGCGACTGTCCGTCGTCTCCTGGCCGACCGAGCTCGGCGGTCGCGACGCCTCGCTGCTCGAGTGGGTGCTCTTCGAGGAGGAGTATTTCGCCGCCGGCGCGCCTCTTCGCGTGAGCCAGAACGGCATCTCCATGCTCGCGCCCACGCTGTTTGCCCACGGCACCCCCGAGCAGTTAGCGCGCGTCATGCCTCCGATGGCGCGTGCCGACGAGATCTGGGCGCAGGCTTGGTCGGAGCCCGATGCCGGCAGTGACCTGGCCGGCATCCGCAGCCGCGCGGTGCGCACAGACGGTGGCTGGCTGCTGTCCGGGCAAAAGACCTGGAGCACGCGCGCTACCTACGCCGACCGCTGCTTCGGCCTGTTCCGTAGCGACCCAGAGGCCGAGAAGCACCGCGGCCTCACATACTTCATGTTCGACCTGCGCGCCGACGGCGTGACGGTCCGCGGAATCCCGCAACTGGACGGCGAGCCGGGTTTCGCCGAGATCTTCCTCGACGACGTCTTCGTGCCGGAAGAAGACGTGCTCGGTGGGGTCGGCGACGGCTGGCGCGTGGCGATGAGCACCGCGAGTAACGAGCGCGGTCTGTCTCTGCGCAGCCCCGGCCGGTTCCTCGCATCGTCGCAGCGCTTGATCGACTTGTGGCACGAGATCGGGGACCCTTCCGACACTGCACTCGCGAACCGGGTCACCGACGCGTGGATAGGTGCGCGGGCCTACCAGCTGCAGTGCTTCGGCACCGTCACGCGGCTGGCCGATGGTGGCGAGCTGGGCGCGGAGTCGAGTATCGGCAAGCTGTTCTGGTCGCAGCTCGACGTGTCGCTGCACGAGACCGCGCTCGATCTGCTCGGCCCGCGCGGCGAGCTGTCCGGCGACTGGATGGACGGCTACCTGTTCTCGCTCTCCGGCCCGATCTACGCCGGCACGAACGAAATCCAGCGCAACATCGTCGCCGAGCGGCTGCTCGGCCTGCCCAGGGGTGACCGATGAGGTTTGCTCCGTCGCCCGAGCAGCGCGAGTTCGCCGGCAGCCTGCGGGGGTTGCTGGGCGCGTGCGACGTTCCGTCGGTCGCACGGGCCTGGTCTTCCGGGGACTACGCACCCGGGCGCAAGTTATGGGCGCGACTGGCCGAAACGGGCTTCATGGCGCTGGGCACGTCCGAGGAGCACGACGGTTTCGGGGCGCATCCGGTCGATCTCGTCGTCGGCTTCGAGGAGCTGGGCCGTGCCGCGGTACCGGGCCCCTACGTCGAGTCGGTCGCGGTACTGCCGGTGTTGCTGCCGGGTACCTCGGCCGAGGCTCGTCTGGCCGGCATCCTGGCCGGCGAGACGATCGCGACGCTGGCATTCCCCCCGCACGTCCCGTTCGCGCTCGACGCGGCGACCGCAGACGTCGCATTCGTCGTCGACGGGTTTATCCTGCGCGCGGCGACCGTCGGACCAGAGGTCGAGTCGGTTGATAGAGCCCGCAGGGTCTCCGAGACCGTTAGCGGCGACGTCATCGCCCACTCCGTCGACGCCGGGCGAGCGTTCGAGGTCGGGGCGCTCGCGACAGCGGCGCAGATCCTCGGCGCGGGCGGCGCATTACTGGACATGGCCACAACGTACGCGAAGCAGCGAGTGCAGTTCGGCCGTCCGATCGGCCAGTTCCAGGCCGTGAAGCACCTCCTCGCCGACGCGCTCGTCAGTCTCGAGCTGGCGCGCCCGATGCTCTATGGCGCCGCGATCGCAGTCGCCGACAACTCCCCCACGCTCGCCCGCGACGTGTCGGCGGCGAAGGTTGCGTGCACCGATGCGGCGTACCGCGCGTCGCGCGCGTCGCTGCAGGTGCACGGCGCGATCGGCTACACCGCGGAGTACGACCTCGTGCTGTGGCTAACCAAGGTCCGCGCGCTCGTCTCCGCCTGGGGCACCCCGGCCGTGCACCGCTCCCGGGTAATGGCGGCGTTGTGACCAGGCTGACCGAGGAACAGATCGGGCTGCGCGACGTCGTGCGCAGCCTGCTGGCGAGGCGGTCGGACAGCGCTGCGGTCCGCAAGGCCGTTGAGACGACACGCGGCTACGACGAAGCGCTGTGGGCGGTGCTATGCGAGCAGATCGGCGTCGCGGCGCTGTCGATCCCGGAGCACTACGGAGGCATCGGCGTCGGTCTGCTCGAGACGCACCTCGTGCTCGAGGAGCTCGGCCGGACGTTGACACCGTCTCCGTTGCTCGGCTCGGCAGTGCTTGCCGCGCAGACACTCGTCGCGCTCGGCGACGAGGCGGCCTGCACTCGGCTGCTGCCCAGCATCGCCGAGGGCAGGACCGTCGCTGGACTCTGCTGGGCCGGGCGCGATGGTCGCTGGGATCCGGTGATCGCCGCAGTCGAGGCGGACGGCACAACGCTGACTGGAGAGACGCAGTACGTGCTCGATGGCGACTACGCCGACGTGCTGCTGGTCGTGGCGCGAGCCGGCGACGAGCTAGCGCTCTTTGAGGTCGACCCGGCTCAACCCGGTGTAGCGCGCGCTCACACTCCGACGATGGACCTGACCCGGCGGCTCGCAGTCGTAACGCTCGACGGGGCCGTCGGGCGCCGGCTCGGCACCGGCGATGCGAGCGCGGCCCTCGCCCAGGTGCGCGACATCGCCTGCATCGCGCTGTCCGCAGAGCAGGTCGGCGGGGCAGTCCGCATCCTGGACATGACCATCGAGTACTCGAAGATGCGCGTGCAGTTCGGCCGGCCGATCGGCAGCTTCCAGGCGCTGAAGCACCGGATGGCTGACCTGCACGTGCTGGTCGAGGCCGCCCGTTCCGCGTCGTACGCGGCCGTCGCCGGCACGATCGACGCGTCGGTCGCCAAGGCCTACTGCTCCGAAACGTTCTTCACCGTCGCGGCCGAGGCGATTCAGCTGCACGGCGGCATCGCGATCACTTGGTCGCACGACGCACACCTCTACTTCAAGCGGGCCCACGGCGCGGCGCAACTGTTCGGTCAGCCCGGCGAGCACGTCACGCGCATGGCCGCCATGGCAGGAATCGAGGAGCGATGAAGATGCTGCAGGAGCTGTCCGACCGGGTTGGCCCGTTCTTCAGCGCGGTAGCCCGCGGTGGCCCGCAGCGGCGGGCGGGAGCTGGTACTTCTGAGCCTGACGTGACCAGGCCTTCCCGGTCGGGCTCTCGCGGGACGACCTCGATACGGTGAGGACCGCGAGGGTGACGCACGGACTTCGCGATGTCTCAGCTCGGATCCACCGTGCCCTGATGACGTGATGTCGCTCAGCACGTGTTGATCTTGGTCCGGGTTGGGGGAGTGCGCGACCTGCCGATCGCTTCGGCTGCTCCACTTCGTTGTTCGAAGTTGGGCCGGGTGGGCCGGGTGGTCATGGAGTCGCGAGTCGCGGCTAACTGACGGACGAGCCAACTTCAATCCGCCTATCGTGTGCAAACTAAATTTGTCGTACGCTAAGTACACTGATCAAGTATATGGAGCCTTTATGCCACAAAGTGTCATCGTTGCCGGGTCACGCACGCCAATCGGCAAGTTTTCGGGCGCGCTCTCCTCTCTTAGCGCTCAGGAGCTGGGCGGCTTCGCAATCAAGGGTGCGCTCGAACGGGCGGGAATGGCGCCAGAAATGGTCGACCTCGTTCTAATGGGCCAAGTGATCCAAGCAGGCGGGGGCCAGGTCACCGCACGCCAGGCCGCCTCGAAGGCCGGCATCCCAATGACGGTCAACTCCACGACGATCAACAAGGCCTGCCTCTCCAGCCTGCAGGCTCTCCACATGGCTGATCTCATGATCCGTGGAGGAGAGGCGGAGATTGTCATCGCAGGCGGCATGGAGTCAATGACCAATGCTCCATATCTCCTCTTGAATGCTCGGACGGGTTACCGCATTGGCGACCAACGGGTCGATGACTCTTTGTTTCACGATGGCCTGACGTGCGCGTTCGATCACTGCGCCATGGGTCTATCGACCGAGAACTACAACGCGGGCCGCATCACTCGCCAGCGCCAGGACGAGTTCTCGGCTCGCAGCCATCAGCTGGCTGCGGCGGCCATTGCCTCAGGAAAGTTCGCCGAAGAGATCGTCAGCGTCGAAGTTCCGGGCCGCAAGGGCGCCTCGCTGCTCGTCGACACCGACGAGGGTGTCCGCGCCGAGACGACGACCGAGTCGCTCAGTGCGTTGCGTGCGGCCTTCGTGGAGAACGGCACCATCACGGCGGGCAACTCCTCACAGATTTCCGACGGAGCCTCGGCCCTCATCGTCATGTCCGCCGAACGTGCGCGTGACCTGGGTCTAACGCCAATCGGCGAAGTTGTGAGCTACGGGCAAGTGGCGGGACCCGACACCTCGCTGCTGTCCCAGCCGTCTCGTGCCATCGCACTCGCCGCGAAGAAGGCCGGAATCGACGTCAAGGGGCTCGACCTCTTGGAGATCAACGAGGCCTTCGCCGCAGTGGCGCTCACCTCGCGCGACGAGCTCGACGTCGACGAGGAGAGGATCAACGTCAACGGAGGTGCCATCGCGCTCGGACATCCGGTCGGCATGTCCGGGACGCGACTCGCCCTCACGGCCTTGCTGGAGCTGCGCCGCCGCGGAGGTGGAGTGGCGGCGGTCGGACTCTGCGGCGGAGGCGGGCAGGGCGACGCCGCGATACTTCGCGCGCTCTGATCGAACGAATCAAGGACGCCCGAGCCGATGCCGCACCGGCGCGTATGCGACGATTGTCAGTATGAGGGTTGAGCGCGTCAGTTTCAAGGGCTTCGGAGGACTCGAGCTAGCGGGTGACGTGCGGGGCGAACCCGACGCGTGGCCCGTGCTCTTCCTGCACGGGGGCGGCCAGACCCGGTACGCCTGGGGCAAGACCGCCGACGTCGTGGCCGAGCACGGCTGGCGCGCCGTCACGCTGGATCACCGCGGACACGGAGAGAGCGATTGGGCGCCCAACGCCGACTACTCCTTCACCGCCTATTGCGCCGACTGCATCGCGGTCGTCGACCAGCTGGAGCGTCCTCCGGTGCTCGTCGGGGCATCGCTGGGAGGCATGGCCGCCCTGCTCGCCGAAGGCACCAGCGACCGCGTAATCTCGTGCGGGCTGGTGCTCGTGGACATCGTGCCCAAGACCAACAGTGAAGGCGTGAGGAGGATTGGAGAGTTCATGCGCTCGGGCGTGAACGGATTCGACTCCCTCGAGGAGGCGGCCGCGGCCATCGCCGCCTACACACCTCATCGGGTCCGCAAGTTCAATCCCGCGGGTCTGATGAAGGTGCTGCGCGAGAGAGAAGGCCGATGGTACTGGCACTGGGACCCGCACATCATCAGACAGGAGCACACCGAAGTCGTTGCCACCAAGTTCATGGGACTGCTCGAATTCGCCATGAGCAATATCCACGTACCCACGTTGGTGGTTCGGGGCCTCTTGAGCGATGTCGTGACCCAGGAGGGCGTTGACGACATTGTGAAACGGCTACCCGACGTTACGGTGGTAAATGTCGCAGGAGCGGGTCACATGATCGCGGGTGACAAGAACGACGCCTTCTCCGACGCGGTCGTCTCGTTCCTCAATGACAGAATTCGCCCGGCACTTGCGATCTGAATTCGCTTCGTAACGTCCGATCGCAATGACCTATTGCACGCGTGCAAATAACACAACGCCCCTACTAACCTCGGTTGCGAAGTTGGTCCGTGGAGATGGTAGAGACCGAACCGAGCTTTTTGAGCGATTATCTCCTTTAGCAACGCCTTTAGCAACGCCGGTGATTACGACCGGTCGCGCCTGAACGCCGGCGAATTAAAACCCCAATATTCACACCGTGTACGGTCACCAGTGAACGTCAGCGAACTGAAAACGACCGCATGGCATGCAAGTGGTCAGGGGTCGAATCCACTTACTTCCACAAACTAATTGATACGTTGGAGACTGCTTTCACAACTATCAGTGCTTCCACTGATAGAAGCCGTGGACAGCCAAATTGCTCACCACTTGCTTCCTAAGACGGTTGAAATGGTGGGGCAGGATGACACTCATGATGAGCAGGCGGATAGGAACTTTTGGAAGGTTCCCAGGTGCTTCTTTGAGGATGACAACTCCTGTCCTTAGCGCCCGTGAAGCGCCCACATCAAAGAAACCCTCCGTTAGAGTCCTAGAAAACTATAGTTGATCAGGAATTTTGAAGTAACACCAAACAACTAGTCTTCAGCTTCCCAAGTTGAGAACGCGGGTTCGATTCCCGTCGCCCGCTCCACGCTTGGTTTCGTTGCCTCGACTGACAAAGTCGCGGCAAACATTGCTGTCGGCTTTCGCCACTGTTCGCCACTGTTCGCTCCTGTTCGCCACTTCTCACTGTCGCAGCGCTGTCGCAACTGGGACACAGGCAGTAAACCACGACCAGACCCACTATGCCAGCGAATCATTCCTTGGAAAAGTCAATGTGGAAACAAAGCCTGGGGCAGATCACGGTCTACAAGAAGCCCGGGACGGTTCAGCTACATACGACCGTCTTTGTAAAACAGGGTACCTCGTCAAGCCATCGTAACTTCGGCGCTGTGAAGCGGCACAAGCCACTCCAATACCTCGTCGCAGTGGGGACAAATGCCCAATTGATGTGCGCCTGAAGGCACCGTTGTTGCGAGAAGTTCTTTGCTGCTCCTTTCATCTAATGACATCATGCGCATTGCGACAATCAGTGGAACAATGGCAATTGCGATTCCAATAGCCGCAAAGAATACGTTGAGTGCGATTACCATGTTGTCTCTCCTAAGTCTCAGATGCTGCCTCCTGGACATGGTAAGTACGCCGTCGTCGCACTGGGAGAAAAAGTTCGTTGAAAGTCCTCAACGGGTGAGTGAACTCAAGAGGTGAGCGCACCGCTGATCTTCGGAGCTCTGGGCGAAGCCGGACTGCAAGGTGGTATCGAACCTAAGGTAAAGGGGCAGGGGCGTCGAGGGCCGGCCGGACGTAGCAAGTCTGCTGCCAGCCACGGGCGGCTCGATCAAGCCCTGCTGGATCTTCCTCAGTGCCGACGTCGACAATCGACTAAAGGCTCATTCGACGCAGCTGACCCGAAAGTGACTAGGACAACTGGGCTCTGGAACGGCGTTATTCCGTGGGTCACGCGTGACATGGCAATCTCTCAATTGTCGTGACCAATAGTGCATGGCATGGCTGTCTGTAACACTGGGCTGGTTCGATTCCGAGCCATCAACAGGTGCTTCCTTGCCAACTCGGTCTTTTCGACTATTTGGCAGAATCGCGGGTCGAGAACACTCTGGTGAACTATTGAGTGATTCAAAATGGCAAGCGAAAGATACGTGTCACGAACTCATCTTCAGCCCGGACCACGAACACGTCTTTCCCGATCTCAATGAGGCGTCGTTCTGCGTGTCATCGTAGAAATTGCCCACTTGCTCATCTCATCAAAATGATTGAGAATCATAGCAAACCGACCTTCCCCCCAAAAAATGCGAGTCCTAGCTGAAGGCAAATTCTCCTCGAACCATCGTCCGTAACTAGCTGGAAACCAGGGATCAAGCTCGGCGTACCACGCTTCGACTGGCGCCGCGGATCGGGCAAAGTCGAGATCATGCCAACAACCCATAATCTCGCTCCAGTCACGCCTGCGCCCCTCCCCGTGTATCAAGCTGTGACGAACCGAGATGGCGATGTCGCGGCGCACGGTCGCATCAGAAAGCGCGACTCGATCGGACTCGGTCAGCATAAACGAGTAGAGATCAAGCAGGTCATCGGCGGTGACGCGGGCTGCTCGAACATCCCACTCGACCTCCTCGTAGTCCGGCGCGACTGTGTCCGCTTCGTTCGGATCGTAATGAAATCGATCGTGTTCCGGCGGAACGTGGGGAGATAGGAGGAGCGCGCCCGCACAGCGCGGAGCATCTAGGACTGTGTTCGACAGGGCCCTGAGGCTACCCATGTAGAAGCCCAAACTCGCGTAGCGCGAGCGATGCAGACAATTCAGCAAGCATCGCAAGTCCTCTTGCCAAGTGGAGAGGTTTCCAACGAGATGACGGTCTGAGCGTCCGGTTCCAGGTTGTGAGTACCCGACAAGAAAGAGATTTGCATAGTTGAGCATGGGGGCGAAGTACAGGAGGTCGTAGACGCCTCCGGTCTCTTTCGGATGTAGAACGACGGTCACGCCAGAAGGGTCGCCCAAAGTTGCGTACTCCAGACGACGTCCGTCGGGCAGTACGAGTGCAAATATCTTCATCACACGCTCTATCCAGCGCTTCCATATTCAGTCGAGCCCTCGAAGATTGGATACTCTTCGAGGCCGCTGAAGGAGGTCCGCCGAACGACATTGACCAATTGATCTCGATCGGTGACGCCTAACTTGTGCATGGCATTTGCCAAATGGGATCGAATCGTTTCCTTTGATACAGAGAGTTGCGCGGCGATAGCAGCAGTATCAAGTCCCTGCTCCAAGAGGATTAGAGCGTCGAATTCTCTGGGTGAGAGTCCGCCGCGTTTCAAGGCGAGATGCTCGAGTCGTTCGTGAAGTGAACGAGAGGCGGTCCGTTCAAGCATTCGGACCACGAGAGACTGACTAATGACGACTTCCCCCGCGGATACTCTTCGAACTGACTCCGCTATGCGATCTATTGGCTCCCCCTTCAAAATGTATCCGGTAACGCCTACCGAGAATGCTGCGCCGAGGGCGTCATCCGAATCAAAGATCGTCAATACGGCGACATGGCATCCGTAGTTAGCACCAACGATAGATCGAGCAGCGGTCAGGCCGCCGCCAGGAATATGAATGTCGAGAAGCACTACGTCTGGACGCACATCGTCGGTCATGTCGATGGCGTCGCGCGCGCTCATCGCTTCTCCACACACCATCAAGCCCGCGCCCCTCAAACCAGCGACGACAACCTGCCGTTTCTTCTCATGACTATCGACCACCAGAACACTTGTTGGCCTACTTAACGCATTCACAGGGTGCCGCAATGAATCTTTCGAGGAACTAACTGTTCCCGGGCACTTTCATCGAATTGTGGCGCGGCGAAGACCACCTTGGGTCCCACGTTTAAGTTTGGCGACCATTTGTCGATTTCCGGCCGTGTTCTGGGCACGGCGCTGAACGCATCAGTCAATCCAATCATCTCGCCGATTCTCACCCAATTGGGTTGTTCGCGCAACCTCTTCCAGAGTTGAGAAGTTTCAACGCCCTCATGCCTACGTTTCAGAATTCGACTGACGCTACCCATCGCGCGGGAATCCAAGGTCTGAAATGGGGCCAACGAATCTGCGTTGCAACGCCAACGGAGTGAGTCGTCTCGGGATACCAGTCCGATTTGAAAGGTAGAGTGCCTTCAAAGTCCCTGATCGGTAGGCAGAACTCCTAGGCAATCAAATGGTCATGAACTGCGCGGGTGAGCATGCGTGGCGACAGAGACAGTTTTGGACGAAGTGCCCGCGAAGTGCCGGCCGCTAATAGTCGCCGTATTCGGATTCCTGAAAGTGCCTGTCGGTAGAGGCATTCTCCGCAATCGAGTCCGTCGACTTTCAGATTCACAAGCTGAGAACGCGGGTTCGATTCCCGTCGCCCGCTCCAAGCATGTCGACGTAACGCCTTATGAACGAAAGGGCTTCTGACTGGCCCGCAGTCTTCATTTTGTACCACCTTTGTCCCGAATTACGCGCCCGTCAGCGCCCGCGAAACGACCAGAGTATCTACTCCTAACGTCCGAGTCACGATTTGCAGGCCGGCCTCCCCCGACTCAGCTGTAGCGATCAAGCACCGGGGGCGACAAACACCCTTGCAGACGCGACGCCGGGTTCTCGGCGGGCACCGACAGGCACCCGGATAAGAGCAGCGTCTAGCTGCAGTTCTTCGGTCTAGACGCTTGCGACGAGGAGCAGCCGGCGAACGGAGGCCGCGACGGCGAGAAAGTCTCGCCCTTCCTCGGCGAGTGAGTGAAGCGCGGGTTCCGCGTCATCGCTGTCCTCAGCAATCACGTGCTGGAAGAACGTCTGCTGCAACTCGAGCCAATGATCGCATTCTTCGCGCACGAGTACGCGAAGACCGGCGGCCTCGACGAGCGCACCGACGTCAGTGATCGAGTACTCGGGCGGCAGGTCTTTCGCTTCGCTGTCTCTCCGCTCCCACGCGGTGATCACCACCCGACCGTCAGGTCGCAGGATCCGGGCTACCTCGTCCAACAGTCCGTTCTTGTTGGGGACGAGATTCAAAGCGTCGATACACACGACGGCGTCCGCGGTCTTCGCTGGAAGAGAAGTATCCGTCGCATCAGCGACGACGAACGACGCTCGCGAGCGCGACACGAACAGATCCGCCCGACGCGACGCCTCGGCGATTGCACCGGGTGAAAAATCGACACCAGTAAGGCGGGCCCCAGACGCGGCCGCGAACCAAAGGCCGATCCCGCCACGACCGCAGCACAGGTCGACGAGGTGAACGCCTGGTTCGAGTCGCAACTCGGTGAACACACGATCGAGGCCCTCGCGCGGGACGAGCGAGAACGGTTCCACGTCTGCGGGAAATGGACCGAGGACCTGGTCGAACAGCCTATTCGTCCGTGGAGCCTTGGAGATCTGCGCGTACGCTTCATCAAACACTTTGGGAGAGAACGGATCGTCATCAGGCACGGGTCGTCACCTCTGACTGGCAGTGAATCACCACTTTATCCAATAAGGAGTCAAGGTGCCGACGGACTACTCGTGTTTCGAAGCGACCTGATTGCCTTAATGCGTGTAGTTGCCGCCCGAGCGACTCAATTGCCACTCAAGGAAGTACCGGGCGAAAAGCGGTCCAGACCAAATTACGAGTTGCAGCTATCGCTGGACGTAGCGCACGCTGCACAATTTGCCACCCACCGTGATGATGACAAAGGTGAAGATCCCGTTACGAGATCGGGGCCTCACGATTACCCGCAACGTAAGCATCTTCCCGCTGTCCCTCGTGACCAATGCGGTCGTACCCGCGTGGCTGAGAACAGTTGGCCGTCCGGAGAAGCCCGAACCAATGATCTTGAGTGTCACCGTTCTTCCAGCGACGGCGTGGCCAATCACCCGACGGGCAACGGGAGACACCCCGCTCGGCGTCGGCGTGGTTGCCCCGACATGGAGATTGAAGAGGAACGTCCCCGGGTCGCCGCTGGCGTCGCTCATCGTGCCTCGCACCACGTACGAGCCCACGGCCAGCGTGCCGCTGGTCGTGATCAGGCCCGTGGGTGAGACGATCATGGCCGGGGTACCGGAGGTCTCCACGTACGTCACCGCGCCGCTGCTGCCGGTGACCGAGAGTTGGTCGGTGAAGGTTGTTGACGTCACCGTCGTGGCGGTGGCTCCGGTGGGGGAGCTTTGGGTAATGGTGCCGGCGGGCCCGACACGAAGGTTGAAGAAGAACGTCCCCGTGTCGCCGCTGGCGTCGCTCATCGTGCCTCGCACCACGTACGATCCCGGGGCCAACGTCCCGCTCGTCGTGATCAGGCCCGTGGGCGAAACGATCATGGCCGGGGCGCCGGAGGTCTGAACGTACGTCACCGCGCCGCTGCTGCCGGTGACCGAGAGTTGGTCGGTGAAGGTTGTTGACGTCACCGGCGTCGCCGTGGCCGACGTGGGAGGATCTTGTGTCATTGCTCCAACCTTGAGGTTGAAGAAGAACGTCCCTTTGTCGCCGCTCGCGTCGCTCATCGTGCCTCGCACCACGTGCGAGCCCGGGGCCAACGTCCCGCTCGTCGTGATCAGGCCCGTGGGCGAAACGATCATGGCCGGGGCGCCGGACGTCTCCACGTACGTCACCGCGCCGCTGCTGCCGGTGACGGCGAGCTGATCAGTGAAGGTGACTGCGGTGGCCACTGATGCCGACGCCGACGTGGGAGGGTTCTGCGTGATGGTGCCGACGGCGAGGCTGAAGGCGAATGTCCCGTGATCGCCGTTCGCACTGGTCGTTCCGTTGGCGGTGTAGATGCCGGCCGCCAATGGGCCGCTTGTCGAAAGCAGACCAGTGCTCGAGACGGTCAGGTACGGCGAGCCGGTGCTCTGCACGTACGCGACCGGGGTGCTTTCGCCGGCAACGGCGAGTTGATCGGTGAACGTGGCCGACGTGGCCGCCGACACCGACGAAGATGTTGGACTACTCAGCAGTGGACACCGGTAGTCACCATCGAGTCCAATGGACGGATACTGGATCATGGCCACTCGGCCACCGGTGAATGACGTGGACGCACACGCCGCCTGCGCCGCGGCCGGTGTCGCGTAGCCGGTCTTCCACACCTTGGTCGCGGCGAAGGTCGATCCGGTCACCCCCATGAGACCTATCCACTGCGAGGTAGTCGAGTACACACCAACTGACGCGACACCGGCGCTTGCGAAGTATGCGAGTTCGCCTTGTATCACCGCGTCGTCATTCGCAAACGCCGCACTCGTTGGCCCGTTGGTCGTGCGGATCGTTTCCCAGGCGTTGCCGGATTCGACATCCAGCCACCATCGCGTTTGGGCCGCAGCCACCGATGGCGACGGTGTGCCAATCTGCGTTTCAGCGACCACCGCGTTGTGGAATGAACCACGCGCCGCATTCCAGCCGTAGTCATAGGAGCACGCGACCGAGTTCGCCCCGAAGCAGACCTGCGGGGTCTGCTGAAGAGTTGGCCAGTTGACGTTGTTCGCGGGTCCGGGGTTGGCGGTGTTCGCGTAGAACTCGGGGCTCGCCGTGAGAGTGCTCGTGGCCCACTGGAGTTCCCTCGCGAGGCACGGGTTCACGGAGAATGGGCGTCCGTCGTTTACGCCGACGACGCCAAAACCTACGGACGTGGGAAGGTTGCTGCTGCACTGCGGGAAACTGATGTCGTAGCCCAACGACGCCGGGGGTATTGCCGGACTCGCTGAAGCGAGGTCGGCATTGACGATGACACCGGTCAACGCAAACATCGATGCAAGAAGCACTTTCATCGAAGGATTGAACACGTTAGAGAATTTTAGACCAGTGCATCTCCCTCGTCACCGGTTTCTCAAAGACTCACCAATTTCTAAAGCGGCTGAACGCTCGTCACTCACCCGACTGGGATGAGACTGCAGTAGAACGTTGACCCGTGACCAGCCGGGTGGAGAGCTCGGTTGAGAGAGGGTCACCCCGGCCACAAGTGAGCGATTGACCCCGAGTCCCTCCACTCGTCGACATTGGACCTGGTTGGTCGTCGCTGGCCATTTACCTCACCGGCGCCAAGCCCGCATCGACCACGCGTTACGCCCAGCCCAACTCCTCGAGCCGGGGATCGCTGATGCCGAAGTGGTGCGCGACTTCGTGGATGACGGTCCTTCGAATCCGGGCCTTCACCTCGTCCTCGTTGCTGCAGTAGCGACAGATCGTCGTCTGGTACAGGGTGATCCGGTCAGGCATGACGCCGCTGTAACTGTTCGGACCTCGCTTGGTGAGGGGGATGCCCTCGTAGAGTCCGAAGAGATTCTCGCCCAGTGCGGTGTCATCAACGATGATTGCCAGATTCTCTATCTGGGCCGCGAGATCGCGGGGCAGCGCGGTGAGCGCCTCTTCCGCCAACTCCTCGAAGCGTTCGTTGGATATCTCGAACATCAACGCAGCGTATCGGTCAGCCGGCCAAGGGCCGGTGTCACGAGCCCCATGATCGGCGCCATGAAATCTCATCATCTCGACGACGCGGTTTCTGCGGTCGACCTTCGTCTCGACGACACCGAAATCGCGGCCCGGGAAGAGGCGTACCGCCCTCACGAGGTTGTCGGCTCTGACTGAGCGAGCGACTCGGCGCTCTGAACCTCAAGTCACCGCTAGCTGGCGGGCGTCCGATCGGGCGTGGGATGTGGAAGTGCCGACGCCTAGGGTGAGGCCTGTCATGATTCCCCTTTCCGTTCTCGACCTCGCGACCGTGGTGACCGGTTCATCGCCCGCCCATGCCCTGCGCGAGACCACGATGATGGCCGTTGAGGCGGAGCGCCTCGGTTACCGGAGGTTCTGGGTCGCCGAGCACCACGCCATGCCGGCCGTCGCCAGTTCGGCCCCCGCTGTACTGATCGCCCATCTCGCCAACGCCACCTCGACGTTGCGGATTGGTGCGGGCGGCGTGATGTTGCCCAACCACTCCCCGCTCGTCATCGCCGAGCAGTTCGCCACCCTCGAGGCGCTGCACCCCGGACGAATCGACCTCGGCCTTGGTCGAGCACCGGGCACGGACCACATCACCGCTCGGGCGCTGCGTCGATCGGGCGACCTTTACGCCAACCGTTTTCCCGATGACGTCGTCGAGTTGATCGGTTATCTGCTGCCTCGCGAGCACCCGGTCCATCCTTCACCCGTTCCGGGCAGTGGCTACCTGCCCCAGGTGTGGCTGCTCGGCTCGTCCACGTTCAGTGCGCAGTTGGCGGGAACGCTCGGGCTGCCCTTCTCGTTCGCCTACCACTTTGCGCCCGCGCTCCTCGATCAGGCTCTCGACGTCTACCGTTCGAACTTCCGGCCATCCATCTTTCTCGACGAGCCTCACACGATGATTGGCGTGTCGGTGCTCTGCGCACCGAGCGATGACGAGGCCCGTTGGCTCTCTGGTTCCAATGCGCTGAGCATCCTCCAGCGAAGCTCGGGACGCATGGGTCCCCTCCCGTCTCCAGAGGAGGCCGCAGCGTACCGATTCACTCCGACCGAGTCCGCAATTGTGGACGAAACGATCGCCTCGCACGTCATCGGTGATCCTCGAACTGTGCACGAGGGCCTCGTTGCCTTGGCGAAGCGCACCGACACCGACGAATTCATGCTCTCGACTCGCACCCACTGCTACGAAGCACGTGCCCGTTCGTTCACCCTCATCGCTACGGCATGGGGGCTGGACGAGCCCGTCCTCGCAAGCTGAGAACGCGGGTTCGATCCCCGTCGCCCGCTCCAAGGGGTGCCGGCGAAACAAGTGCACCGTCGCTGGCGAGATGAACATGGACCGGTTCCGGCAATGTGAGAATCGGAGTATCAATTCCTTCATGTGGGACCGTCATCGAATCGCCGCCCCCCTCAGCAACGTTTCGACAGAGTCATAATCCCTCAAGCGATGATCAAGCTGGCGAATTTGAAAACGGAGCGATTGCAGAGAGCCGACTCAAGAAGTTGCCCCTCGGCAAGGCGATCGCCGCTGCAGGCAACCACCCCAAGACCATCTCGGGCCTCATCGCCTCAGGCCTGCGGATCCACGTCAAGCACACGAAACCAATTGACGTGCTTACCGTCACGTCTGGGTCGCCATCCCACGATCGCAGTGCCGCCACACTCATCGAACGAAGCTGGAGGTGGAGCGAGGCGACTTGCCGAGTCGTATCCGCGTACGCCCAGTCTTTCGCGGCGTTCGAGAATTATTATCCTTTTCTAATAATTCGCGGCGACACGATCAATCTCCTGGTGAACGTCTAAATCATTGGCCACGGAGGGCCCAAAGCTCACTCGGGTTCCCCAAGTAATTTACTAGCCTCACATCCAACGGAGTTCCCCGACACGAGAACACTCGCACCGAAGTGAAGTGTGCAATCCAGCGCTTCATGGATTATGTCGGCTCAAGTCCCCGTTGTCAGAGTTTCGACAGAGTTAGGTAATAGGTAGATTGAAAAAGTCCATTTTCGAGAATTCGAATGCAGTGACCCCATCCATCCGGCGGGTCGGGCGTATCACTCTGCTGCGAGTACTCGGAGCTTGCGTTGTGGTGATGGCGATGTTGATACCCAGCTACGTCGCCGCATTCGCCACAACAACCAATGGCAGTCCCGTCACTTCACAAGGCACGTCAAGCGGTATGACGCCACTGGCGACCAGCACATACCCGGTGGGTAATCCCGACGGCTCCGAACCCTCCGGAGAGGCGCCACCAGCTTCGACAGCTTTGGCGGGTTACCAGCTGAGCTACATCAACGACTTCACGGGCTCGACGCTGCCCGCGGGATGGAGCACGTTCAGTGGTGTCCCCGGTGGCGACCAGGGCTCACTGTGGGCGCCGTCCCACGTGACCGACTCAGGTGGAATGCTCCAATTGAATGCGTATCAGGACCCCGCTTTCAACAATGCCTGGGTCACCGGGGGAATCTCGCAGTCCGGAGTCGCTCACACCTACGGGGCCTACTTCGTCCGCTCGAAACTCACTGGCGCCGGACCTTCGCAAGTTGAGATGCTGTGGCCGACCGTGGGCTGGCCACCTGAGATCGATTTCAATGAGACCACCTACAGCGGTATAACCGGTACAGTCGCCACCGATCACTACGACGCCAACAACGACCAGATCAATCTGCCCCTCACGATTGACATGACGCAGTGGCACACGTGGGGCGTGATTTGGTCGCCCTCTTCCATAATTTTCACCGTCGACGGCAACGAGTGGGGCAGCGTCACGGTGCCGTCTGAAATTCCAGATCAGCCCATGACGCTCGACATCACTCAGCAAACGTGGTGCACGTGGGGTTTCGACTGCCCGAGCGCGCCTCAGTCGACGCAAGTAGATTGGGTCGCCGAATACACCACTCAGTCGTCCAGTCCCGTCACCACGACCACCGTGGCGTCCCGTCCCGTGACGACGACAGTCACGCAGACTCCGGTCACGACGACCACCGTGGCGCAGACCCCCGTCACGGCGACCACGGTGGCGTCCCGTCCCGTGACGACGTCAGTGGCGCAGCCTCCGGCCACGACGACCACCGTGGCGTCCAGCCCCGTCATCCATCCTCCAGTTACGGTGAGACTTGATATGCCGGGTTCCTCGGGACTCACCCCAAAACTGAAGACTCAGATCACTCGTCTGGCGAAGCTGATCAAGCAAAACGGAGACTCCCGGGTCGTACTGTTCGGATTCAGCGGCGCGATGAGTAGTCAGAAGAAGGCGATCGTCTCGAGCAAACAACGAACTGAAGTGATTGCGCACTATCTGGAGATTGAATTGGCCCGGTTCGGCGTCACGAAAGTAAGGGTGTCGGTGATTGGTGTCGGAAGTTCGCATCCGATCGCCTCGATCGCGTCAATCTCCGGGCGCGCTCTGAACCGTAGGGTTGTCGTCCGCATCAGTTAATCGAGCCCAGGCAATGCGCCGAGAATCCAAACTTGGTCCAAGTTGCCAAGGTTATGGACTGCGTCAATCGTCTTTCCAGATCAGTGTCAAGGTCTTACTTCACCGCTCGTGAACGATCAGGATGACGGGGTTGTCCGCAACTTCCGGACGCGGCCGGCGACACCGCCACTCTCCCCGGTTTCCTTGAGTTCCAGCGCGCGACCCGCGCGTGGAGTGCGCAGAACCTGGCGAGCCTGGCTGAGGCGACCATCGCCAGCTCGCCGATGACCATGGGCGCAGTGGCTCAGCACGTGGCCAACGTAGAGAACTGGGGTGCTCGCAGTGGCTGCACGGAGGTAACCCTGGACCTCGTAGGGGGCGGAGGACCGGGATGCCGACCCCCAGCGGGGACTGGCACTCAGCCGCCAACGGCAGCCCCGACCAGTTCCAGGCACTGTGGCTGGATGCCGTCACGCGCTCACGCTCACTGGTTGCGGAGTCCTTGGCGGACGGCGCCAAGGGAGTGCTCGCTAAGCGTACCGACTCCGACGGTCAAGCGCCTAGTTCGCGGTGGATCCCGTTCCACCTCGCCGGGAGTGCGCACGGCACGACGGCCACGACCCATTGGGTCACGAGAGTATCGAGGGCGACGCGTCGATAGTCCTGAGTGGTCGTTTCTGCCGCGCCATCGCGGCCTTCGACTTCCCCTCTGCTTGGGCCAACTGAACACATGGGAGTTCAAACTCGCCACCTCTAGTTCGAGATGCAGTGCCTCGAGAGCATGTTTCGGAAGAGCGATACTCCTGCCGGGAACGAGATCTTCCGGCGGCGACTTTCACCAGCAGTTGGCACAAGGCGCCCATTTGGCAGCGACCCGCCCTGGAATCGCCACTGAGCCGTGTGAAAACTCGCCAGTATGTGTGTGAATCTTCCGACAAGGGTCCGGATCCACTAACCCTGATCAGGGTAAACGAATTGCCCCAGCACCCCTCCAGGGGGACTCGCGGGAGACGGTCCCAACCTGCTGCGAGAAATCGAGGGCACTGACTTGGTGCCGACTCAGCACCAGGTGAGGGCAACCTGGCTACGCCAGAGGTTGGCCCCGGGGGGAGATCACCCTCTGAATCGCCGCGTAGAGCTTCGGCAACGACCAGCCGCCGAGAGTTGGCCTTTGGGCGACACCGTGCTGAAAGACCGTGGCCTCGGGACAACCTGCTAGCTGAAATACCACCTTTGTGAATGAGGCGGCCGCGGTAGAGGTGGAGAAGCGGACGATGTACGGCACCATGGCGTCGGCGGGACAGGCCTGGGTCTTGGGGTAGTTGGAGACGGGGATTGCGTTGATCATCGCGCGGACCCGGGCGATGACCGAGCGGTTGCTGATCTTCATGGTCCCGTAGTGCACTCCGGTGGGCAGGGGCATGGGGTAACTCCAGTAGAGGGCCTTGGCCCCGGCGGGAACAAGCAGACGGGTGGGCTTGGTGGGCGCGGCCAGCGCAGGTGAGGAGAGTGACAGGGCAGCAACCAGCGAGAGGATCACCAGGGTCATGGGGCGAAAGCGGTTCATAGCGCACCTCCAGCTATCTCACCAAGGTACTGTCCCACCGGCCACGGTTCTTTCAGCCAGGTTCGATCAACTCGGTAGTCACTGAACTCCATCGGGCGGCGAGTGTGCCCAGGGAGAAGGTCATCGTGAGACCCTCCCCTAGGCTCAGACTTCGTGCCTCGCCTTCGCCTTCACCCGGTTGCGAACTTCGCTGCCGCAGCCGTAACCGGCCTCCTGACAGTCAATTACGCAGCCATCAATGCCGGCGCGACACCAACTTCGCCGCCGACGCATACGATGTCCGACCCGGAGACGCGCCAAGCTCTGCTGGACATCGCGGTGCAATTCAACAACAATTACGCAGCCAACCGAGACGGGCTGGTTTACGACCGATGGGACGCAAGGAGCAGGTCGGTCATCACTCGCGCGCAGTACATCCGGCGTCACGCCGAATGCCCCTCTGCGCCAGGTCGTGCCGTCGTGGAGGGCGCGAGTCGAGCGGCAAACGGCTATTGGCGAGTTCGATATTCGATCAGTGGCACCCAATTGACTGACTATTGGCACTACGAGCACGGTCGTTGGCGCTTCGATTTGGAGCGAAGTAATCCGAACGCGGTGAAGCTCTATCAACTGCCGTTTACTTCCTACGCCACCGCGGTGGGCTGCACTCCATCTCATTGACAAGGTTCACAGGTCCGCTAACCCCAGCGGAGAACGCGAGTTCGATTCTCGTCGCCCGCTCCGGTGCGATGTTTCACGACATCGTGGCTTTGGACGACGGTGCGGCGGGCATCGAAGTGGACCTCGATGCAGTGGTCGACGTGGCGTATCGTCGATGCGCTCCTCCGTGGTCACCTAGTTGTGTTCAACTGGCTGGCCATTTTCGCGACCCACTCTAGTGCGTGTATTCGCGAGCGTCGCAGGAGAGTGATCGCCGAACGTATCTCTCCGGGCTTGTCTCAGGCTTACTTTCAGAGTCAATCTTGGCGAGAGGAGGAGTGCCAATCCCAGGGCGCTTAGCATTCCCAAATAGTTTTGGCGGGATCGTGCTTCGTGCGCGTAGCGAATTGCCCTTTCCGCCCGACCAGTCAGAACATATGACATACCATGACGAATTGCTCGAATATTCTCGGCTTCGCCACGGGCTTCTGCCGCGAAAAGATGCTGTCTAAGGATCAGTTTTCGCTCTGCGCCTCCTGACGTCGTTGGCGACGTGTTTGACTCATGTCTGCGATACTCAGTCAAGACGTCAGGTAGGAAACTAAGCGTACTCTCTCGAGCAACTCGATAGAGAAGATCAAGATCCTCGCTGAGGGGAAGTAGCGGGTTGAATCCACCTACTTCCTGGATGAGCACCTTCCTGATCATCGTCGAAGAAAGAAGAATTGCCCCGTCGTCTCGGAGAAAATCGCGGTATTGAGATTCATGCGATGCCCCGGTGCCGATAACCACCCCACTCTCGTCAATGATACGGAACTGTGTGTGACATAAGCCGATGGTCTCGTCACTCATTACTTCAAATTGAGCAAGGAGCCGATCGGGCAACATCCGATCGTCGTCGTCGAGAAAAGCGACAAGCTCTGACTGGGCATGTCTAATCCCTACGTTCCGGGCTATGGATACGCCGCGGTTGCGTTGTCGAACTACTCGCACCCGCTTATCAAGTCTCTCGATATCAGAGAAATCATCCTCACATCCGTCCGAGACGATTATGAGCTCCCAGTCCTTCAAAGTCTGCGACTGCACTGAAACAACGGCCTCGCGGAGGAGCCAGCCGCCACGAAAACTGGGGATTACCACGCTCACAGCGGGCATGTTCTTCCTCATCACAGTTGTCAAACGGAGCCGACGGAGGCGGGCCGCAATTCATTCGCAATCCTATAGTGATTCGCTCAATCGTAGGCACGGAGGTGACTGTCCCGCTAATGCCACTTGCCCTTAGAGCCTGTGTTCTATTTGGCGAGTGCGCCAGGAACCACGACCGACACCATCAAGTCGTGGCCTACTCAAGTGACCTAACCGACGCCCAGTGGAAGGTATTGGAACCCCTGCTCCTGGTTTCCTCCAAACGAGGGCCGAAACACGGAGCCGACCTGCGCCGCGTCGTGGACGCGATGCTCTACATCTCGCACACTGGGTGCCAATGGCGTTTTTTGCCTGAGGAGTTCGGTCCCTGGACCCGAATTTGGTCCCAGTTTCGTCGGTGGTCGAGGAACGGAACGTGGACTCGGGCTCTCGCCGCGCTGCACGCGTCATCTCGTCTGAAGCTTGGCCGAAAGGACCAGCGGCCCTCGATGGTGGTCATCGATACGCACCTCGCACGCGGCGCCTCGAACGGGGGTGTCACCTTCCACAACCAGGACGGCCCCTACGGTCGGACCAACGGCTCCAAGCGCATCGTCTGTGTGGATGTCACGGGCCTGCCGCTCTGCGTGAGAGTCGTCCCTGCCTCGACATCCGAGGCGAGCGCCGTCGAACAGATACTCGACGACCTCGCCCGAACCGGTGCTGACGAACGACTGGAGCTCGTGCTCGTGGACCGCGGCACGGCGCAGTCCGCGGCCATGCGGTTGTCGGCAAAGTTCAACTACGAGGTTCGCCGGGTTGGATGGGACGAGCCACCGCGCAACGAGCACGGTGCCAAGGTCTTTCGCCCTATCCGCCACGCCTGGCGGGTCGAGGTCGCTCATGGTCACCTCGTGCGCCGCCGCCTGGCGCGCTGTTTCGAGAACACCGTGACCTCGGCCACCGGATGGTTGCACGTCGCCTCAATTACCGAAGTCCTTCGGGTGCTGTGCTGAGCCAGTGGCGAATCAGTCATCGCCAGTAGAGAGCCGAACTACGTCGTCAGGACGATGGCCACGACATAGACATTCGTCGCATCTCAGTCTCGAACCCTTCGGCCTCAAAGAAACGGTGTGCATCGACATTGAATTCCCAGGTGGTCAGCAGAATCCGGCGAGCCGAGACATGATCCGCCAGTTCTCGAACGGCGTTGAAGAGTTCGTGGCCGACGCCACGGCGTCGCTGTGACGGCGCTACGCCGATCTGTTCGACGTAGAGCGTTGTCTGCGCCCAGCCCAGCGGTGAATCTGGCCTCACCTGAACCTCGGCCACGACGAAGCCCAGCGCGACGTCATCCTGCTCGACGATGAAGATCGTGACCGCCGGGTCCATCAATTGATTTCGGTACATCTCTGCGGCAGCGATCTCGTTGACTGGCTTGAACCAGTCGGGTCGCTCCCGGTGGTGTATCTGTTGGATGCTCGTGCCGAGACTCATGATCACTGCTGCATCGTCGACACTGGCCCTTCGAACGTTTATGATCCCGTCTCCATCCAAGAAGAGTTCGCGTCAGGGGTTGACGCCGACGTCCACTGGTCACAGCATTGGCGCGGTCGATTTTGTAGCTCACCCACCCAGTATCGTCTCGCCGCGTGTCACAGGCACATCCAATACTGGGCGAAGTGGCCTCACGTCCGACTACTTCGATTATCTCACCCACCGGTCAGGTGCTCTCGCGTGCCGTGACGTTCCAGTTCGCCCTTGACCCAAACGCGCACCAGCAAATCCTCTTCGCCAAGTGCGCGGGCGCCCGCCGCTACACCGTGAACCACCACCTTGCTCGGGTCAAGGCCAATCTGGACGCCAGATCGACCGAGCGAGAAGTTCTCTCGGAAAGCGGTGATCCGTGCGAACCATCAACCCCTTCGCTGTCCTGGGCAGCCTTCTCCTTCATCAATGAATTCAACGCATGGAAGAACGGAGAATCCGAGGACTCACTGCTCAACGATGACGGGACTCGGGGCCTTGCCTGGCGCCACGAACTACCCGGCGACGTCTTCGAGTGCGCTTCAGTGGACGCGGCCCGGTCCCTCGAGAACTTCTCTGCGTCGCGACGCGGCGAGCGCAGTGGAACGCCCGTCGGGTTTCCCCGCTTCCAGGCCAAGGGGAAAGTGACACCGAGCTTCCGGTTGCGCAACCGCGCAACGTCAGGTCAGGTTCCCTCGAGCCAGCCCATCCGCTTCACCGACCCCGCGCACCTGCGACTGCCCAGGTTCGGACCGGTGAAGCTCTTTGGTCCCACCCGCAAGGTTCGCCGGATGATCGACGCCGGTCGCTTCCACGTGTACTCGGCCACCCTCACCCAACGCGCCGGTCGTTGGACGGTGTCGCTGACCGGCGTGGCCGCTGAACTCCACCAAGCCGAGCGCTGTCGCACCAACCGTCACGCCGTCCCCGTCGGAGTCGACCGGGGGATCACCTCCCTTGCTGTCGCTGCGGACGCGAACGGTGTTCCCTTCGAGAGCTTCGAGGGGGTGAAAACACTGAAGCAAGCGCAGCGCACGCTCAAGGCGGCCAACCAGACCCTGGCCAGAACCACACCGGGGTCCCAGGGCCGCCAACGAGCGAGGTCCCGACTCGCGAAGACCCACAGAAAGGTCGCCAATACGCGGCGACACCTGGTCCACCAGGCCTCCAGAGCCTTGGTGGACCGAGCCCAGGTCCTCGTGATCGAGGACCTGTACGTCGCGGGGATGGTGAGGAACCGCCACCTGGCGAGGTCTATTTCGGATGCGGCCATGGGAGAGCTGTCGCGCCAGCTCCTCTACAAGGCCAGATGGCACGGAGTGGAGGTTCGAGTAGTTGATAGGTACTTTCCGAGCTCCAAGACCTGCTCGGGCTGTGGCGGGGTCAAGAGCGACCTTGACCTGTCGACACGGACCTACTCGTGTGGGGTCTGCGGTCTGGTCATCGACCCGACCTCAACGCGGCCATCAACTTGGCCCGTTGGCGGCCCAAGGAGTCCTCAACAGTGACACTGCTGGCTCCAACTCGCACTCCGCTTCTCTCTACAGCCTGATCCCACAGGGATCTGCACCGCGAAGCACGCGGGAAGAGCCGATCGTCACCCGCACAGCCATCACGGCAACGTGATGAGGGCCCTGGGTCGGAACCGAGTACTCAGACGAAACATCGTCTGGGAAGTCGGACGGTGAGCAAGCACCACTGAGTCACACGGCCCAGTTGGTCAAGGCAAACCGGTGGGTCCAAATAGGACACACGCTGTTAGGGCGAGGCCGCTTCGGAAAAGACCCGGTGACGCCGGTACTTTCATGAATTTCTCAAATCACCGTTCTCAGGTCAGCATCGCAGGGACTAGGTACCGGTAACGAAGCGCTGCGCTCGCGAAGCATGCCCCGCACGGAGCATGCGTTCGATCGTTCAATAGCCAGGTATCCACTTTTCATGACCTCACGATTGCGAGGTGATGCCAATCTCCGAACGCCTTCCAAGGGTCTGAATAGTCCATGCTCAGGTCACTTGGGGGGCGGATCGCCATTGCTTTCTTCTTTGCTGTGAGCGGTCGTGAGTGAGAACTCAGAAGAGGGTCGAAACTAGAGTTCGCTGGACAGGGTTCATGGATCTCGCCGGCACCGCCACGCTTGATGGTCGCCGCCGGCAACCGGAGTGACTCCACCGCCGAACTCGGGGACGATGCCAATTCCCGCTTGCCCGCGCGATTTGCGGCCTCGACGTCGGGGACATTGCCCTTGAGCGTGTTAAGTCCGGTGCCACAGATTGGCTTGACGACCATCCCCACGATCGCGACCGAATGCCATATGATCAATCTCGAATCCGAGTCGATCGGACTGACCGCCTGGACCATGGGTTCGTCAGCACAGTCGTAACCCCTAGTTACGATGAATCAGTGGCGATAGATTGGGGGCCGATTGTGAGACTCTCAGGGTTGACTATCGTCGAAACTAGAGAAGTGCCGAACGACTGGAGTGAGCCATGGCGAACGAATGGGGACCCCTCGAGGGGCTAATCGGAGAATGGGAAAGCGAGACCGGCGGGCTTGACACTGCGTATTCGCACTCGCAGAGCCAGGTTCTGGGCAGCCCGTATCGGGAGAAGTGCACGATGAAACCATTCGGCCCCGTCGACAACGGAAGTCAGATTCTCTATGGTCTGGACTACAAGAGCGCGATGTGGCGTGGGGACGAGGAGAATCCCTTTCACACCGAGGTCGGCTACTGGCTGTGGGACGTGGCGACCGGCGAGGTCATGAAGGGCTTCGTCGTTCCACGAGGCATCACCGTCTTGGCCGGTGGCACGGCGGTCGCCGGCGCGACCGAGTTCACGCTCGAGGCGGCACTGGGCGGCGCTCAGTACAGCATCGGCGAGAACAAGTACTTGGCCAAGAACGCCAGCAGCTTGAGCTACAAGGCGACCATCACCATCGGTGACGGAACGTGGTCGTACGACGAGGTCACCATGCTGAGGATGAACGAGTTCGACGAACCATTCGCCCACACTGACCACAACACGCTTCGCCGAGTGAGCTAGTCCCCGAAGAGGCACTGGCGTCTACCCAATAGCGAAAACCCGAACTCACGAAACGCGCTCGACTCGATCGTGCCAAATTTGCACGCGGTGTTGAAACCGTCAATGACTGCATTCACCACAGACGCCATTGACCCGGATCCGTCAAGACCACCCTTGCGAGTTCACCTCTCCGGAAACGGCAGCCCCAACCGGTCTGAGTACTAACCACGATTAGCGGCGAGATCCTTGCAGATGACCAGCGTGAGTGCGTCTTGAGCCCGCGTGGCTGCGATCAAACGCGCGTGAAAGCGAGGTCGCCCGTCGCCTGCGCCGCCCAGTTTTCGCAGCCTGCGTCCGTTCGCGCCGCATCCCAGCGAGCCAGCGCCGGGCCAACGGCGCGGCGGCCATGCAACGTGGCACCGGGCGCGGGTAGAATCACCAAGTCACCTGATTCAGATTGCCAAGGAACTACTCTCACATTCGTATGAAAGTTCGCACAAACGCCGGTGTCTCAGACTCTCCGCTCACTGAGTGGAACGGTCGGATCCTGACGATCACTGTCGTGACCGCTGGCGCGGCGATTTGTGCAGTCCTATGGTTCGCGCTAACGAGCACCGGCATTGAGGCGTCGACGATCACGCCGAGGGCCAGTTACCCGATCGGTATTGTTGATAGTTCTCAGCCATCCGGCCAGGCGCCTCCGGGCGTACACGCGCTGGCGGGATACACGCGGAGCTACGTCAATGACTTCACGGGCACGTCACTGCCCGCCGGATGGGCCGTATTCGTCGGTGTCCCGGGCGGTGACCCCGGTGGCCAGTTCGGAGCCGCCCATGTCACGGTGGGCAGCGGCCTTCTGCAACTCAATACCTGGAAAGACCCGGCATATCACAACAAGTGGGTCACCGGCGGTCTCAGCCAATTCGGAATCGCGCGCACTTACGGCGCGTATTTCGCACGCTCCCGACTGACCGGGCCCGGTCCCAACTCGGTTGAGTTGCTCTGGCCTGCCGCGAACGTCTGGCCACCCGAGATTGACTTCAACGAGAACGGTGGTTCTGTTGCCGAAACCTCATCGACCGTACACTTCGGTCCTAGGAATCTGATTGATCAGCGCAAGGTGAACATCAACATGACCCAATGGCACACATGGGGTGTTATCTGGACACCGGCCTCGATCACTTACACCGTCGACGGGAAGGTGTGGGGAGCAATCACATCGGCATCAGAGATCCCGCATCAGCCAATGACTCTCGACTTTGAGCAGCGGGCCATGTGCTCTTTAGGTAGGGAGTGCCCCACCGCTCCGGTGTCCATGCATGTCGACTGGGTGGCGGAGTACATCCCGGGGTAACCGGGGCCGCGGCGAGAGTAGTCCGTAGAGGGGATCACGTTCCTCGAAGTCGTGACGTCGGCAGCCAGATCGACTTCAACGTCGCGGGCATCTTGCCATCACGTAGCTGCCAGTGCCGACATTCAATTGAATTTGGGACAACTTCCTGCGTGCGTCAAGGAAGCATTGTTCATGCGATCTGCTGTTACCATCTACTGAATTATGCTCACTTCATTCTCTGAAGGACCGGCAAGACAAATTCTCTCAATCCGTGCTGGCGAACTGCAGTGGTGACGATTACGGCGAGATGCGAACAACGTAATCAACAGTCGCCCGACAGATCCCAAGGCGCTCAACTTCTAGAAGTCACCTCGAAGGTTCTCGATAAGGCCTTTTGTGGCCCTGAGCACTGCAGTTCCCGACACCTCCGTGAGCAAAACAATCGTGACTGATTTCCTCAACCGAATGTGGTTGTTCAAGTGGGCGGTATCGAAGCGCCTGGTGCGGATACCAGGGTTCGGCCGAGCGTACGCATTCGTGAGCGACCGGTACTTCACTCGCCACTTCATTCCCGACCTGCGCCAACTGCACGACACGCTCGGGGACACCGGGTTCTCCGAACGTTACTGGATCTGGGCGGGAATGCTGCTCGGTTGGGCCCGCGAAGGGAGCTTGCTCGCTCATGACCGTGACGCGGACTTCGCTCTGCTTCCGGTGGATCTCCCGGGGCTCATGCGGGCGGTTCCCGCACTGCGCCAAGCGGGATTCAAACCACTTCACCAGTTCCGCAACAACAAGGGTCAGGTGACCGAACTCACCTTCCGCCGACACAGCGCGAGGTTTGAGTTCTTCGTCTTCGAACCCGTGGACGGCATGCTTCGTTACAACGTTTACGGATGGCCGCCAGACCACCTCGTCGAAGTCGAAGCGCGAGTGCCTGACCAGGAGCTCGTTCCCTTCGAGTTCCTCGGTCGGACCTGGCTGCGCCACGCCGACTACGAACGAGAGCTTGAATGCATGTACGGAGACTGGCGCACTCCGCAACGCAAGTGGGACTACCTCGAAGATGACCGGGCCACGGTCAGCCGTCGACCGTGGGTCAACCCGGACACATCGTGGTCTGATTGACACGACCCAGTGGCGGGCTGCTCAAGTTCCCAGAAGAATCAGGAGGGGTGAACTCCCGCACGGCGCATCACCACCAACTGGGGGCAAAGATCCAATTCCGTGTTGGTTCGCGAAGGAGTCGTTCACCGTTCACTCTTGGAGGCGTAGAGTCGTTCGCGAGTTGACTGCCCGGCCCCGAGTATCAAAGGTTGGCCGTCCGACACGGATGCGCCCTCCATGTCCCTGTCGTCCGCGATGGCAGTCATAACGAACCAGCGGCTGCTCCAAGGCGTACAACGCCGCTAATCGCACGGCGAACTCGAAACAACACGACGCGGAAGAGGCAAATCAATGCAGTGGGCTGCATCCGTCGCTCCTCAGCGAACCGAAGCAACGGATGTCCGCGCGAACCCCATTGCGAAAATGCTGATCCAGCACTTCAACTGAGGCCGTGTGCCCGTCAATTAACGGGAGAGCCCCCGGCACTGACGCTTCATTCTTCCTGATTGGGGTGGAAGTATCATCTGCAAAGTGACAATCCTTCCAGGCTCCGAAGAACTCGCAAAGAACAACCCCTCCGCCCGCGCCGGCGAATTGCAGGCCGTGATTCTCGCGGCAGGATTCGCAAGGCGGATGCAACCCTTGTCCGACAACTGTCACAAGGCGCTGCTGTCGGTTGGCGGATCAACGATCCTCGGTCGAATCATGGACAGCCTCGAGTACGTCGGCATCCGGCGCGTTACGGTTGTGACCGGCTACCGCGCTGACGACGTCGAGCAGTTCCTCCGCGCTGGTTATCCCAACATCGATCTGCATCTGGTACATAATCCAAATTTCCGAGAGACGAACAACATAGTGTCCCTCTCTCTCGCGTTCGACAACATGATCTTTGACGCCGACGTGGTCCTCATTGAGTGCGATCTCCTCTTCGACCGATCGCTGATGGTTAGGCTTATCGACCACCCGGGCCAAAACGTCGCATTGGTCGACCACTACCGGACCGGCATGGACGGCACGGTCGTCGCGATTCGCGACGGCTTCGTCACCGACGTCTACCCCACCGACACTCAAGGTGCTGACTTTTCCTACGCCGACAAGTTCAAGACACTTAATATCTATCGATTTGGCCGAGACTTCTGCCGTACAGCTTTTCAGCCGTTGCTGCATACCTACGCGAACGACATTGACTCCTCCTGCTACTACGAAATCGTCCTCGGAATGCTCACGAACATTCGCGCGCACCGGGTTAGTGCCGAGGTTGTCGCTGGAGAGCGTTGGGCAGAGGTCGATGACCCCAATGACCTGGCGGTAGCCTCCTTCCAGTTCGAGCCAGAGCGACGCAGCACCATCCTCGATGAGACTTTCGGAGGCCATTGGAACTTCGACATTGTCGACTTCTCCTTCATGCGCAACGCCTACTTTCCCACCGATGTCATGTTGGCGGCGATGCGACATGCACTCCCCGAGCTGATTGCGGACTATGGCTCCGCGCAGCCGATCCTGAACGAGAAACTCGGGTACTTCTTGCAGTGCGACCCGGAGCGGCTCGAGGTGCTCCACGGCGCCTCACAGGTCTTCCCGATCCTTGGCCGAGCATTCGCGGGCAAGAGCATGACGATTCCGACGGCAACCTTCGGAGAGTACTCGAGGCTCTTCCCTGACGCAGTTCTCTATCGTGATGCTCCCGGCGTCAACTGGGGTCAACTCGCGGCGAACGCTCCTGACTTCGACATCGTCGTCATCGTCAACCCCAACACGTCGACTGGCACCACCCTGTCGAGTGTTGATATTCATTCCCTTGCCCGAGCAACGCCCGATACGTTGTTCTGGGTCGACGAATCGTTCCTCGCCTTCAGCGAGCAACGATCGCTCGTCGACCTTCTCCAGGATGAACCCCTTGACAATCTCCTCGTCCTCGTCAGCCTGAGCAAGAGTCTCGGTGTTCCCGGGCTGCGGCTCGGGTACGCGTACTCCTGCAACCGCTCACTGATCGGACTGATCGGAGCGGAGATACCAATATGGAACCTCTCGACTCCAGCCGAGTTTCTCCTCGAACTCATGCTCAAGTTTCGCCCGGCGTATGAAGCCTCGCTCGAACGAACCGCGGGCGATCGGAAGTTGCTGCGGGAAGCCCTGTCGGCGCTACCCTTCGTCGACGAGGTCCCACCGAGCGGAGGGAACTTCCTGCTCATGCGGCTGAAGGGCACAGATCCGCAACTGGCTGGTCAGATTCGCGAATGGCTGCTCGCAAACTACAACATCGAGGTGAAGAACGTGACCGAGAAGTTTCCCGACCGCGCCCCACGTCTGCGGATCGCGGTACGGACCAAGATTGAGAACGATCGACTGGTCGAGGCGCTGCGACATCTTCCGGGTGACTTGCCGGCAGCCCAGTAACCACGACGTCAATCTCGGTCGGCGCCTCGGCTAGTCAGCGTGGGTCACTGTTTCGCCAGCCATGACCAACTTGAAGAACTCGTCTCGGGCACTGTCTCCAATCACGAACGGCCACCGATTCGACTGGCACCGTTGGTGATCAAGCGTCAGGGACTGCAGCGGTTTCGATGCCACCTTGCGGGGCGGCAGTGTTAGTCGTCATGCGGTAGCGCCTTATTGAAATCGGTAGAAAGAAGATCCCCTGAAGCCCGGAAGAGACCAGCGCACCGATGCCTATAGCCAGAATGCCGTAGCGACCGATGAAGGCGAGCATCACGCCAAAGAAGATCACCGTGCTCACGAGTTCCCGGACTGCCATCCACCAGACCTTCTTGTCCAGCCACGCGAACGAACTGTAGAAGATAGTGACGGCGTTCAGTGGAAGAGAGAGCAGCATCATCCTCAGTAGTGTCGTGCCATCCGCGGCATAGGAAGCCCCGAATATCCGCAAGAACTCTGGGGCGAGGATTACGCCGATGACAACGCTCGGCACGAGCACGACGATTAACGCCAATATCGTGACGTTGGTGTGACGGCGCAGGGCAAACGGCTCAGAGGCAGCCTCGACAAGGAACGCCCTGACGATGCCCCAGTTGAATACGGCGAGGCTGCCCGTGATCAACGCGGGCACATAGTAGTGAGCGTTGGCGACAGGGCCCAGTCGCTGAATCACGATCAGCGTAACAACGGACGGCGTAAAGACGCTTAATACCAAAGTGGCGTACTGTGCGCCAGCGAGAAGGATTAGTTCGCGCGTCGAGGGCAGACTCTCGCTCAACGAACTGATTGCTTCATGTTCTGGTATGCGCTTGGCGAACAGGTACCAGCTCACTGCAATGATCGTCACTCCCACCGGAGCCGTCCAAGCAATGAAGATGCCTTGACTTGCAGTGACCACGACAAGCGCTGGGAGAAGGGCGAGTTTCGCAGCCGCAAAGAGAATGTTCTCGACGGGAACCCACCGAGAAGCTCGTAAACCCACCAGCGCCGAGTCCTGCAGCATGAAGACCGTCCACAGGACGGCCGAGACGACGAACAACGCACGCCAACCGAGCGAGGATGGGATGAAGTCGTGAGCCAAACCTGAGGACACGTAGGCGATGGAAGCAACCAGAGCGAACGAAACGCACATGGTGTAGGCGCGGATCACGAAGGTACGAGTCTGGTTGCCCGCAACAGGTAGAAACCGTTCGAAAATCGAGCCAAAACTCAGTTGCGCCAAGTTGGCGAGTAGCACCATGGCCGCGATCTCCGCAGACATGCGGCCGACGACGGTAGGCGTCGCCAGGTGCGTTGCAGTCGTCCAGAATACTAGGCCGAGCAGTGCCGTTCCCCCGGTGGAGACCATCAACGCCACGGCGTTCTGGATGAGGTGCCCGGCCACAGGACGTTTCTTCGAACCTTCGGGTGGGGTGTCCCTCGTCGATCTCCTCATGAATCGAATCTAATGACTCTGGCAACCAAGTCCAAGGGCGACCGAGTTCGTGGACCACAGGAAGATGGGGAGGAACTGGCGTCGAGGTGACAAATACACGAGACGACGACTGAGCGCGCGAACAGTCGAAACACCATCACGCAATGACTTTAATCTTGGCGGGTCGCCGCTTCCACCAAAGCGCGAGAAAGCAGTCACGATCGGTTTTCTCACGCCCCTCATCTGAATCGACGCAAATCGCGATCATCTGCACTGAGTCGTTACTGCGTCAGGTCCGCGTATCACTGGAGTCCGGGGCCGGACGCTGCTGAAGGTCCTAGATTCCCACCGGAGCAATCAATTCTCACTCCAAGAAGGAGTTCGTTGCCATTTCCACCAGTAACGAGTGACGGTTCGCAGTTGCCAGATACTGTCGATTCCCGATCTGGATAGTCGCTCGCGCATTCTTTCCATTTCTGGTCCAGTGGGATAAGACTTCGCGACCCTGCCGCAGTGCACCACTCGGCATTCGTCGATTATGCCGATACGGAAGCGACCGTCCTTTGTTCGATACCACTCCGCCTCGATCCCCCAACCCATGTCGTTGTCTTCGGGGAAAGGCAGGATCTGCCCCGCGAAGGCCGGGTCAGCAACAATCAGTGGTCCTTGTTCGACACAGTTGGTTTCCCGGGCCAATGCCAAAGGTCTCGCAATACTGAACAAGTCAGTCCACCACCCCAAGATGCTTTGACCCGGCTGAGCAAGGGAGAACCCGGCACGTCCCATCAGGTTGATGACTCTGGCCAGACCACCCTTAGTGAAGAAGACGTCATCATCGGACAGGACCATCCAAGATCCCTCCGCAACTGGCTTGGCGCCGTACAGCCGGTTGAAGTGGGCGAAACGAACGCCGGGTCCGCAACCGAATGTCCGGCTGGCCAGCTCGGGCACGATCTCATCCAGCGCCCACAACCGGACATCGGCATACGCACCAACCTGACGAAGGAGGATCCGGGCCAGTTCTATGTTCCTCGCTCGATAGACCATCAGAACGAGCAATGGTGGCAAGCTGCCCTCGTCTCGATCAGCTTCTTGCGAGGCAGCCCGGGTAAGCGCATTACTGCGTGCCCTTGATCGGAGTGGCTCGGAGAGACTCGACACGATTGACATGAGAAGGCGCAATGCTTGACGAAAGTCGACACGGAGCGACGATTGCCGAGGAAGTGTCACGGGGGTAAGGCTAGTCAATCTAGGTCGTCGAGTCGCCTACCAGTCCGGACCACTCATGCTGGTCACCGCCGCTTTTACCACCTGTTGCTGAACTCGATCAAGAGCACAGCGCATGGTCTAATGGCCGAAACACTGTGAGTATCTATGCAGTCGATTGTGGTGAAGCATATGTTCACGTCAGTTCCGTCTTGGTCCCAGACCGTGACAACGGTTTCCCAAGAACGGGGCAATGATTCTTGGCCAACAGAGGGTGGCGAAGCAGCAAATAGAGGCTCGCCTTGAACGGAACTCCGGTACCTGCCAGACTCAGTCGAGGGACTGAAGGGCGGAGGGCGAGTGGGAAGAGTCCACGTCAACAGTACCGATGGGTCGACGTTCAGTCGACGTCAGTTCCTCGGGAGCGGATTGTCTCTCGGAGCCGGAATCTTGACGGCAAAGAATGGCATGCCCTCAACGGTCATCAAGGCGGCGTCCACGAATCCTGCCGGATCGGACCTGGGCGCAATTGAGCACGTTGTCTTCCTGATGCAGGAGAACCGATCATTCGATCACTACTTTGGCTCCTACAAGGGGGTCCTTGGATTCAACGATCACCCGCCGGCGTCTCTCGGAGCGTTTTCCCAGCCGTCACCAACGAATGTAACCCGCCAACCAGTCGGATACCAACTCCCGTTTCACCTGGACACGAGGACTGGTCTCGGCGAATGCACTCGAGACCTCAACCACAGTTGGTTGACCCAACATCTCTGCTGGAACGCCGGCGCCATGGATTCGTTCGTCCAGACCCACACATCGGCCCAGTTCGAAGGACCCGGCTACGGACCGCTCACCATGGGCTACTACACGCGTGCCGACCTTCCCTACCACTACGCGTTGGCGGATGCCTTCACCATTTGCGATCGTTACCATTGCTCGATCATGGGGCCCACCCATCCAAATCGTTTGATGGCGCTGTCGGGCACCATCGACCCGGCGGGAAGGCACGGCGGGCCGGTACTCACCACCGAATCGAGTTCCCAAGCCCTGTTCAGCGTGAACTGGACCACCGTGCCGGAGTTGCTCGAGGACGCCGGGGTGTCGTGGAAGACCTACACACCACCGGGCGAGGGATACACACCGGGCAGCCCCTATGAAGGCTTCGGCGATGCGATCCTGCCGTACTTCTCTCAGTACAGGAAACCAACATCACCGCTCTACAAGAAAGCGTTCCTACCCACGTACCCTCAAGACTTCGCCCACGACGTCAAGACGGGGACACTTCCGAGCGTGTCGTGGATCATCCCTCCCACCGGGTACGACGAACATCCCCCAGCCCCTCCGGGCAATGGAGCGTGGTTCATCAATCGGGTGTTGCAGACTCTCATCTCCAACAAGAAGGTCTGGTCGAAGACGGTCCTCTTCATCATGTACGACGAGAACGACGGTTTCTTCGATCATGTTGCTCCACCCGTGGCCCCGATCGGCACCCCCGGCGAGTACATCACCGTGAATCCGTTGCCGGGGACAGCCGGTGGCATCGCTGGACCCTTGGGATTGGGGTTCAGAGTCCCGATGCTGGTGGTCTCGCCGTTCAGCCGGGGTGGATACGTGACATCGGACGTCTTTGACCACACGTCCCAAATCCGGTTCCTCGAGAAACGATTCGGAATACACGCATCCAACATCTCTGCCTGGCGGCGCCAAACGGTCGGGAACCTGACTTCCGCTCTGCGCATGAAGAGCGCCCTTGTCGCCCCGCCCCGGCTGCCTTCAACATCCAAGTACCGGACTGAAGTACTGACCGTGCAGGGCTGCACGGAGGGAGACGTCTACGAGATCAGCACGAGTCAACCCTTATACCCATTGGCTGCCGTCCAAACCATGCCCTCTCAAGAGAAAGGAATGACAAGGCGGCTTCCCTAGAATTCGGCCAGACCAACCTGGAGGTCTGGCGGCCCTTGTCGGTTGTCTTGGAGCGCGACAGTCACGTTCAAGATGTCAGGCGGTCCATCATGGCCGGTTGCCAATTGGTGATTGAAGTGTGTCAACTGCAAGAGAGGCGTTCTCGGAGTTCCCGAGATTCTTGATAATGACCTCATTCAACCTTCTTGCACCGCACCCACTAGGCCGAGCCGCTCCACTCAACTATTCCGGCGAACGAGTGGCACTTGAGATTACGTCCGCCACGAACGAGAATCCCGATGTACGTACCCATCAACCCTTGGAACTCAGCCAATGATCTGGCCCAGAGGCTCACGCGATGGGATCTCTCAGCCGCCAGCTCAAGTTCCACGAATGAGTTGCCAACAAGTCCAACGACCTTCGGGGACAAGTGGGAACGATGGAGTGAGACTTCTGGCGCCCTTCGCGAACGCGCCGAAGTTTGATGAACAGTGCTTACGGATACCACACTCGGCTTCGCAGCGACTCTTCAAGCCGTCCCTCTACCAGACCGAGACGCCACGCCACCCTCCATTGCCAATGATCCTCGTGGCGAATGAACTCTCCCAAGGCTCGCCTCATGTGGTCCAGTTCCACGGCTACCCTTCTTCTCGGCTGGCCCAGATGCCTGTAACGGAGGTAAAGCCAGACGTGAGCGCGGCCGTAACTACGTGCCTTACGAAAGTTGTCCCAAGCGCCCTGTGGTCGTCGATAGTGAAGTACCGCTCCGGGCGCCAAACCCATCGTGATGCCCAGCCGATGTGCTCGCCAGGTCCAATCGACATCTTCGGCAACCATCAAGTCCGTCGGATACTCACCAATTCGCTGCCACGCCGATGCTCGCACACCCAGGAGCGCTCCTGGGATGTACGGCAAGTAGTCGAGATACACAACAAGTCGATCAGTCGGAAGCGACTCACCTTGATCCCATGGGTTGAACAGCGTTGTGTCCAAGATTGCACTCACCATCTCAAACTGGTCGAGCGCCGCCGCCATTGCCTCAAGATAGCCGGGCCCCACCTCGTCGTCTGCATCGACGAGAACGATGTACTCGCCAGACGCAGCCGCTCTTCCCGCGTTGAGAGCATGCGACTTGCCGGCTCGTGACTCTGACAGGACCTTCAAGTTGGCAAGCTGTGATTGGAATCCACGAGCCGTGTCGGCCGAGGCGTCCGTGGAACCGTTATCAACGACGATGAGTTCCCAAGGGAAGGAATATTCTTGCTTCACCAACGCCCTGAGCTGGCCGGCAAGGTACGGTTCGCCATTGCGAACGGGGAGGATGACGCTGAGGCGTATCGCACCACCCGCAAAGGAATCGCCATTGTCGTCGCCGTCTGCTTTGTTCGCAACCATCATGGTCACAGATTAACTCAGTCGCGAATATTTGATGTCGCGCAAGGTCGTGACTTGTTGGATTGCGGATGCAGATCAGTGCTGGTATCGGGCAAAGCGCACGGGATGATTCCCATGACCAATCTGGCGACTGGTCAGATGTCAGGGTGATTCCCGTGCCCATCGCCGCTTGCGAACTGCTATCCGAGTGCAGACTGGGACTCGGACTGTAAGTTGCGTCACAAGAACCGCGTTGGCGTCTACTGTCCCCCTTCAACGCCCACCGGGACAGATCCCGTGTTCAAGAATCAAATCAGCCCGATCAAGATACTGATGGAACCATTTGGCGTCCACTGGCCCGACTCATCGGTATTGCGTTCGAACCAGCCGGTCTCACACTCCGCCGCCGGTTGCGGTGATCGTCACCCCCGTGACTCTGAGAATGGCTAGCCGCTGCTTGAGGTATCTCTCGACTGCAACTGCACGCGCCCTGCTTATCGCGACCTTGTGCTTGTGAGTACCCACATTGTCGCTGAAGCCGAGAAGCACAACGGTCGTATCACCGTTGGCCTTGATCTCATTCGCGAGATGCGCGATCTTCCCTCTCAGGGCGGGCGAAAGCGCCGGGGAGTTGGCCGCGAACGGGCTCACGGTCACTGTTTGGGCCGTCGTGGGGACCGTTCCCTTCTGGACCGTCGCAACGGTGTATTCCGCTACCCAGTCGACCAGGGTCGACTGCGGCGTAGTGGGACAAGCGAAACCTGAGGAGCACCACGTTTGCTGCGTTATGTCGAGGGTCATCGGCTGGTTCGGAATCTCCGATGGCGTGTCCATTGTTCCCCATACCCGTCCATCGACGGTGTAAGTGATCGAGGCGGGCGTCCAGATCACGCCCCACGTATGCCATTGAGTCATGTCGATGTTGATCGTCTGGTGGACTTGGTCGTTCGCAGCGTTGAAATGCAAGGTGGCCACGCTGGAGGTAACGCCAACGCGCGTCTCGTTGAAGTCGATTTCTGGCGGCCAGCCTGCGGTCGGCCAGAGCAACTCAACCTGGGTGGGGCCTGCACCGGTCATTCTCGAGCGTACGAAATACGCGCCGTAGGTCCGAGCGATTCCGCACTGGCACAGACCGCCGCTGACCCACTGGTTGTTATGGGCCGGGTCCTGCCAGGTGTTCAGTTGCAGGAGGCCGCTGCCCACCGTGACGTGATTGATTGCCCAGAGAGAGCCTGGGTCACCGCCGGGGGTGCCAGTGAACACATCCCACCCGGCCGGCAGTGATCTACCACTGAAGTCATTGACATAACTCTGTTTGTAGCCCAAGAACGCGGTCGCGCTCGGAGGGGACACACCGGATGGCTCGGAACCGTTGCCGACACCGATGGGGTACGTGGGGTTCACCACCGTCGCCGCCAATGGGGCAGAACTGACCGTGGCGAGAACGCCAGGGCGAGTTGTCGAAGAAGCCGAAGCTCGAACGTGCCGCTGAACGGCGGACGCTGGGGTCACGCCCGAACAGACCAGGACGGAAACAGCAAGAACCGAGAACACGACAACTCGCTTGTTCCAAGCGTTGTGAGATCCGCCACGCACTTCAAGCATGCGAGCAAAGGGATTAGTCAAACCGAGGTCTCCATTTCACTGCCAATTCTCCCGTTCATCGACCACCAACGAGACCCGACAGCTCGCACGGCTTTCTGAGAGAGCCGATATCAACCCTCAACGTTAACTGCTTCTTGCCCAACCTTGTCCGGGAAAACGAATTTCGTCAGAACTCCATCAATTGCACCGCTCAAGCGAGGGTGCCGACGCCTGAAAGTCGAATCAACCCCGAGTAGGTTCTGCCCCGCAACGGCGAGCCGAAGCAGCGAACGGTCGAGCGGACCGCCCACTGCGATCAGCACCGTTGAGACCACGCGACGATCCGGGTACAACTGGAGCTGCGTTGCGTTTCCCGCGAAGGTGCAGGAGTCGAGCCACAGCGCGTCCGTCAAGTTGTGGAAGCAGTCGATGACCTCGAGTTCGAGTTGGATCCCGGGACTGAATTTGGCGTAATC
>PKYK01000070.1 GCA_003133665.1 Acidimicrobiaceae bacterium
CGAGCGTATTGACATGACCTGTCGACTCCTCGATGGCCAGTTGCTCGGGATCGAGGGATCACCGGACTGGCTTACGCTGCTCCGTGCCGCGGGGGCGATGGAGTCCTATCTTCGAGTGTCGCGGGGCAACGCCAGCGCCGAGTCACTCGCCGTCTTTCTCTTGCTCGACCGACTCTTCCCGCGTTCGGTGTTCCACACGCTCAACGTCGCTGACAACGCGCTCGAGTCCGTGACGTCAACGACCAGCCGGGTCGGCAGCGCGTCGAATGCGCGGCGCACCATCGGCCGGGCCCGGAGCCGTTTGGAGTTCCTGGACACGCACACGCTCATTGATGAGCTTCCCGATCTCCTGGACTTCCTGGAACTGACTTGCGCCACGGCCAACAACGAGGTCTCCGCCCGGTACTTCCGCCACGTCGTGGCCGAGCCCTGGGCGACGGAAGAGGGTTCGTGACGACGTCCCCGCCCAGTGCCCGTCTGGCGATCCGACACGTCACGGGTTTCGTCTACGACGGGCTGGCGGAGTCCTCGTACAACGAGGCGCGAATGACGCCGCTCACCTCGGAGCGCCAGAATGTGCTGGAGGCCACCCTGCACATCCGACCGGTGGCCTCACAGCTCACGTACCTCGACTACTTCGGCACGATCGTGACCGCTTTTGACCTCCACGAGCCCCACGGTCAACTGGAGGTCACGGCGGTCGCGACGGTGGAGGTCTTCGCCACGCCGCGGGTCGTACCGTCCGTTGCCTACGCCGAGCTTCGCGACAGCCGGCTGCGCGACGAGTTCGCCGAGTACCTGGCGCCCACCCCGCGCACGTCGTTGCCGAAGGAATTCCACGAGGAATTGGCCGGACAGCGTTTGAGTCCGGACACGGGCGAGTTGGTGGCGCAGGTCTCGAGTTACGTGCGCGATCGGGTGGCGTACGTGACCGGTTCGACGCACGTGCAGACGACTGCGCACGAGTCGTGGGTCCAACGGACCGGGGTCTGCCAGGACCTGTCGCACGTGACGATCTCGTTCCTGCGCGGCTTGGGCATTCCCGCGCGCTACGTGTCGGGCTACGTGCACCCGATATCCGACGCTACGGTGGGCGAGACCGTCGAGGGCCAGAGCCACGCCTGGATCGAGTACTTCGCCGGAGAGTGGGTCGGCGTCGACCCCACGAACGGCAATGACATTGGCCTCAGTCACGTCGTCGTGGCCAAGGGCCGCGACTACGGCGACGTCCCTCCACTGAAGGGGATCTACCACGGCGCACCGTCGCGGGCCCTCGGCGTGAGGGTGGAGATCACCAAACTCCGCTGAGCCCGGGCGTCCGCGCCCGTTGGCCGTGGGGATCGACCAGAATCCGGGAAGTCGCCGATTACGGACCTTTGGCCCTGATGGGCCTGGTTCCACGTCGTGTTACACATGAACTACGACGTCGGTGCTGAATTGACGCTTTGAACGAAATGGGGCGGTTGGTGCAAAGCAGTTGCGCACTACCTTCCCATTCGGCGAAAGGAACACGTTGAAAGAAGAGACGCTCGCTCGAGCGCTGCACCGCTACGAACGCTCGCCACACCTCGTCTTCTGGGAAACCACGAAGGCCTGTTCTCTCGCGTGCCGTCACTGTCGCGCTTCCGCGCAGCTGGGGCCACTGCCGGGCCAGTTGACCACCGATGAGGGGCGAATCCTGATCGACCAGATCGCCGCGATGGATGGGCCGTCGCCGATCGTGGTGTTCACGGGGGGCGACTGTTTCGCGCGTGACGACCTCAGCGAGCTCATCGCCTACGCCCGGTCTCGAGGACTCCGTCTCGGAATCGCCCCATCAGTGACCGAGCGGTTGACCAGAGAGGTGTTAGAGGAGCTGTTCGCACTGGGAGTGCGCAGCATCTCGATCAGTCTGGACGGGTCCGGACCGGAGTCCCACGACTCGCTGCGGGGGATCCCCGGTCACTTCGATCAGACCATCGCGGCACTCGACATGATGAGGGACATCGGTTACCGCGTGCAGGTGAACACCACCGTCATGAAGCGCAACGCCCGGGAGTTGGCCGACATCCTCTCGCTGTTGCGCAAGTCGGGCGTCGCCATCTGGGAGGTCTTCTTCCTAGTGGGCGTCGGCCGGGGGAGAGATGTCCAGGAAGTGACACCCCGCGACGCGGAGGACATCTGCCATTTTCTCGTCGATGCCACTTCCTACGGCATGACGGTTCGAACGGTCGAGGCGCCGTTCTTTCGAAGGGTGCAGTCCGAGCGGGCCGAGCGTGCGAACGAGGACCACCGCGCCTACAGCGGCGCCGGGGAACTCTACGATTCGCTTCGCGAAGGGCTCGACCGTGAAACGGTGAGTGAACACCGCGCCACCCACAGCGCCACGTTGGCCACGGGTGACGGTCGGGGGGTCATCTTCGTCGGTTATGACGGAGAGGTCCACGCGTCGGGCTTCCTGCCCATTCCCCTCGGGAACGTCCGGACCGAGTCGCTGGGCGATATCTACTCGCACAACGCGCTGTTGACATCGATCCGAGCCGGATCCCTGGAGGGCGCGTGCGGGCGTTGTGACTACCGGCGACTCTGCGGAGGATCGCGAGCCCGCGCCTTCGCCAATTCGGGACGAGTCCTTGGGGATGACCCGTGCTGCATCCGGACCCAGACGAGCCTCACCCTGCTTCAGGTGTGACGTTCGCCAACGGCCAGTTTCGGCCCGCGAGTCACAAAGGGATGGCTTCGTAGATCTCGAGAGAGCCACCCGCCGCGAGGTTAGGGCAGTTCGCCACGGCGGCGGCGGCGGCGTCCAGGCTCTCGGCCTCGATGATGGAGTAGCCGGTGAGGCCAGCCGCGGAATCGGTGCGCGAGCCGTCAGCATCGACCCGGGTCGAAGATGAAAAGGGATTTCCGAAGTCGGTCACCGCTGAGCCCAATGTGCCAAACCAATTCATCCACGCCGTCATGGACGCTTCCACGGCTCCGGGCATATCGGCCGTCGCTCCGTCCCGGTATACGATCACGAACTTCGCCATGGCAAGACCCTTTCACTTGAAGTTGGAGTACGTCTTTCGTTGGTTTAGTCGAAGACGGTGCCGATTGCCAGGGCGAATCCCCTGTCGCTAGGGAACTCTCCGTGACGCCGCGGGCAACGGTTGGTGCCAGCGGCAGGGCGCTGCAGGGCCCTGGGGATGTCGGCGTTACGACCCGGGTCGTTGTCGCGCCGTGCGCGTGGCGACGGTTGCGTGACTACGGCAAGACGGGACGGATGGCCGGACTGCGCGCAAGGCCCCTCCCGAGCCACTTGGATCCGTCGCCTGCTTGCGGCGACCAAGCGAGCGCAGGGACTCTCGGGTGGGCCCGTTGGACTTTGCGCAGACCTTGCGCCGGGCGTAGAGCGCGAACGAGACCGGACCCTCTTTGGCTACCTCGATGTTGCCCAGAGTCCTGGCGTCGCGATGGAGCATCGAGCGTAGGCTTGTCGTGGCGGCCATCGGGACTCCTTGCGTGGACGCCAGTCTTCCCATCGGTCCGGCCAAGTGCCGGGCTTGCTCGACGGGCCGTGCGGGAGGCCACGCCTCTCGAGGTCGAGCTGAGCTGGCCTTGACGCGAGCCTCTATCGTGGCTATGACAATCCAGGAGCACCTATGATCAATCGCCAAGTCATACTCGTGAAGCGCCCCGAAGGGATGGTGGACAGTACCATCACCTCGCTGGTGTACAGTCCCCGCCCCGACTGTGGTCCCGACCAGGCGTTGATCAAGGTGGGGATGCTCTCGATCGACCCCACCATCCGGACATGGATGAACGATGCCCCGGGCTACCTGCCGCCGATCGGCATCGGTGACGTCGTCCGTTCCTCCGGCGTCGGAGTGGTGATAGAAACCCGCACGCCGCTCTATCAAGTGGGTGACGCGGTCTTTGGCATGACGAACTGGCAGGAGTGGGTCGTCGCCGACGAAGAGCACAAGTTCACGATTGTCCCTCGAGGGATGGGGCTCGATCTCCCTACGGTGATGAATGTCCTCGGCGTCACGGGAATCACGGCGTTCTTCGGTCTGACCGAAGTGGGCCAATTCAAGGCGGGCGACGTCGTCGTCGTTTCCGGCGCGGCGGGGGCAACCGGTTCGGTCGTCGGCCAGATCGCCAAGGCGCGGGGCGCCGCGAGAGTAGTCGGTATCGCCGGCGGGTCCGAGAAGTGCGCGGAGGTGGTCGAGAAGTATGGCTTCGACGAGTGCCTCGACTATCGAGAGCCTCGACTCGCGCAGCGACTTCGCGCCGCCTGCCCCGCTGGAATCGACCTCTACTTCGACAACGTCGGCGGCGAGATCCTGGACGCCGTGCTCACGAACATCGCGATGCGCGCACGCATCGTCCTCTGCGGGGCGATCTCTCAGTACAACGAGATGGACCGGTCACGGGGCCTCACCAACACATCCATGCTCATCATGCGACGGGGCCGCATGGAAGGCTTCATCGTGCTTGACTTCGCGTCTCGTTTCGCCGAAGCGCAGATGGAACTGGCGTCGATGGTGATGAACGGCACGCTGGTCCACCAGGAGCACCTGGTCCACGGGCTGGAGAACGCGCCCGATGCGCTCAACCTCCTGTTCACCGGTGGCAACCATGGCAAGACGCTGGTTGTCGTCGACGACACCGTGAAGCTTGACTGATTCGTCGCTCGCTGGGTCGACGACCCGGCGCCGCAATCGGGTAACCCTGGTGCTGTTCCTCGTGGCGCTGGTGGCGGGATTCGGTCAGTTCGGTGCGGTGGCCTCCCTGAACGACGTCGCCAAGCATTTCGGTCACGTGACGTCCAGTGGGTCGCTGAAGAACGCCGTGGGGCTGTCCGGCTCGGTGCTCGGGCTTGGTCTGGCCACATTGCGTCTCGCGTCGCTGGCGGCCCTGCCGCTCGCGTCGCTGGCCGATCGTTGGGGCCGAACCCGGATAATGCGGCGCACGCTGACCTTCGGTCTCGCGGGTACCGCGCTCGCGGCGCTGAGCCCGAACTACTGGTTCTTCGTGCTGTGCTTCGCCTTCGCACGGCCACTGCTGTCGGCGGCGTCGACGCTGGTCCTGGTCATCACGGTCGAGCTCTCGAGCACCGCGAGCCGCATCCACCGCCTGGTCATCATGGCGGCCGGCGCCGGTTGCGGCGCCGGCCTTTCGGCCGTGCTGCACGGCGTGATTCGCGGGTCGAACTCCTTTCGCTGGCTCTTCGCCCTCGCGCTGATCCCGGTGTTCACCATCGTCCCGCTGCTGCACTCGGTGCCCGAACCGACGCGTCACCTCGATGACTCGCCGCTGGCCCGGCTCGGGGCCGTGCCGTCACGACTCCGCGGCCGGCTGGCCATAGTCGCCACCGTGGCCTTCACGGTGGGCATGGTGACGGGGCCGGCGAACGGCTTCGCCTTCGTGTACGGCGAAGGGATCCTGAAGATCAGCCCCCACGTCGTGGCCGCGGTCGTCGCGTCGAGCGCGCTGACCGGACTCGCCGGCCTGCTCTTGAGTCGCCGACTCGCCCGAACGATGGGTCGGCGATGGACGGTCGCGATCGGCGTCGTGGCTGCGGCCCTGACCTCGAGCTTCGCCTACAGCGGCGGGCGGTTCAACTTCACCGCTGGGTACCTCGTCGGCGTCGCGGCGGCCGGATTGCTCGCGCCCGCCGCCAGTGCCTTGAGTACCGAGATCTTCCCGCACGGCTTTCGCGCCACTTCGGCCGGGTGGGTGGTGGTCGCCGGGGTGCTCGGCGCGACGACGGGTCTGTTCCTCTTTGGCTGGGTGGGCGACGTCGTGCACACGTCGAGCGTCACGTCGCTGCGCCTCCCGGCCCTGATCACGTTTCTGCCGATGTTGCCGACGCTGCTGTTGCTGCGTCGACTTCCCGAGAGCAGAGAGACGGAGTTGGTCTAGTCCAACGTCACGTCGGCGTAGAGCGCGCGGTGGTCGCTCCCTCCGTCGAGAGCCCCGCCACCGAGTCGCCGCCACGGACCGCGGGCGAGGAGGTGGTCGATCTGCGAGTGGGGGCGTCGTGCGGGCCACGTGCGAGCGCGCACGAGTGAGCGCCATCCGGGCAAGAAGAGGCGCAGCAGCGGTCGCCACGAGTTGAAATCCCCCCCGAAGATGATCGGCAACGACGAGTCGAGCGTGGCGATGATGGCAGTGACGCGACGGTACTGAAGGTACGAACCGTGACTGAGGTGGGCGCCATGAATTGCGAGCACGTAGAACGAGCGCTCACCGTCTCGAAGCTTCGCGACGATGAGCGCCCGGCGGACCCGTTCGCGCGGCAATCGGCCGAGAGATTCGACGCGTATCTCTTCGATGGGAAGCCGTGTGAGCAGGGCGAGACCCCACTCGCCGTGTTCCACGTTCGCGCCGACCCGTCGCGCCGCCTGCGCCTTGCTGAGCGTTCGGTGCTCGGTGAAGAAGAGACCGTACTCGCCCGTGAAGTGCGCGAGGGGCGGCTGCCACGAGCGACCCCCGGAACCCGAGGTGACCCGTTCGGCGTTGGCGAGGGGGACGAAGGTGCCCCGCATCCCCAGACCAGAGGCCAAATCTTCGAAGAAGTCGGGTCCCTGGTCACCGCGCCAGAGTTCGGAGCAGATCAGCACATCGGCGTTCAATTCGACGGCGTGGTGCAGGGCGAGCGTTGGCCGACCCCATCCGTCGACGCCGGCGTGAAGGTTAAACGTCGCGACACGCACCCCGAAACCCTACGCCGAACCGCCCTGCTCGTGTGGCAGGCTCTATGGGTGGAAAATGTGAACGTCAGCTTCGGTCATCGCCTTTGGTGGGTCGACGCGTTCATTGGCGAGTCCGAGCGGGGCAATCCCGCCGTCGTGGTCCTGCTCGAACGCCCGCTGGCCGACGAGGACCTGCAACAGATTGCCTTCGAGCTCGGGGTGTCCGAGACGGCGTTTGTGCGTCGGGTGGGGGATGGATGGTCGCTGCGCTGGTTCACCCCGACGGTCGAAGTCGATCTCTGCGGTCACGCCACCCTGGCGACCCTGCACGTGCTGCTCACCGAACTGGGAGTCCCCGGCGGCGAGTTCTACTTCCAAACCCGAGCCGGTGTGCTGTCCGGACGCCGTTTGCGCGACGGCATGCTGGGGGTGGACCTTCCGCGCGCGTACCTCGAACCGCTCGACGAATCGGTGCTGAACGGTACCCTCGGACCGGTTCGCGAGGTCTTCCAGGCCGGCCCCCAGAGCGTGCTCGCCGTCGTCGAAGACTACGACGCCCTCTGCGGCCTCGCCATCGACCCCATGAGTCTCTTCCTGGTCCCGAGCGCGATCGTCATCGCCGCTTGCCACGGCGGGCCGGACGTGGACGTCTCGATTCGGGTCTTCGCCCCGCGTCTCGGACTGGCCGAAGACCACGTCACCGGGAGTGCGATGTGCGCGATTGCGCCTTGGTGGGTCGAGAAGGTGGGCTCGCCGACAGTCTCGGTGTACCAGGCCTCGGCGCGCGGGGGCGTCATGTACGCGCGGCTCTTTGAGCGCAATGTCGAAGTCGCCGGGATGGCGCGCACCTTCTTTGGCGGCGATCTGCGCGCATGAGTGACGAAGTCCTCGGGCCGGGCCCGCGCACACGGGTTCGCCGACTGCCCCAGAAGGCGAGTTACGACGCGGACTTGATTCACGCGATCCTGGACGAGGCTCACCTGTGTCACGTGGCGGCGATCGTGAACGGGCGGGCCGTCACCCTGCCGACCCTGCACGCTCGAGAGGGCCGCGCGATCTACCTTCACGGGAGCCAGTCGAATGCCCTGCTGCGGGCGGTCGTCGAGAGCGGGGAGGCCTGCCTGACGGTGACCCTCTACGACGGTCTTCGCCTCGCGCGCAGCGGTTTCGAGTCGTCGATCGCGTATCGCTCGGTCGTGGCCTACGGTGCGGCCACCATCGTCGAGGACGACGAGGAGAAGCGTCGGGTCCTCGACCTGTTCGTTGATGCGATCCTGCCCGGTCGCGCCATCGAGGTCCGCCCGATGACCGACCAGGAACTGCGTCTGACCCTGGTGGTGCGCCTGAGCATCGACGAAGCGTCGGCCAAGGTGTCGAGCGGCCCCACCGAGGACGTCGCCGGAGACCTGGATCTGCCGATCTGGTCGGGCACCGTCCCCGCGCGTCTGTGGTTCGACGCGCCCGTCCCGGCGCGCGACGGCGCGATGGCTGAAGGGGACGTGGATCTGCCGGCGTCGGTGCAGCGGCTCTTGGGTGGCCAGCGGTGACCAGCCTCGACGGCCTGCGTAGCCAGATCGAGCGGATCGTTCCCGTCGACGAACGCGAAGCGGCGTCGATCGCCCAGACGTTGGACCGACTGGGCTGGCCCGGTGACCCCTTCGACGAAGAGGCCAACGACCACCACCTGACGGCGTCGGCCTTCGTCATCTCGCCGCGTGGCGTGATACTGCACCGACATCGCCGCCTCGGCATCTGGGTGCAACCCGGTGGCCACGTCGACCGGGGCGAGGACGTTGAGCAGGCCGCGCTGCGAGAGACGTTGGAGGAGACCGGTCTCGCGGTGCGCCACCTGGACCCGGTGGAGCTCTTTCACGTCGACGTGCACCCCGGACCGCGGGGGCACACGCACTACGACCTGCGCTACGTCCTGGTCGCGCCACCCGACGACCCGGCACCGGCGGAGGGAGAGAGCCCCGACGTCTTCTGGTTCGACTTCGCTGATGCCCTGAAGCGCTGTGAGCCGGCGCTGGTCCCGGCGCTCGAGAAGCTGCACCAGGCGTCATTCGAGTGGAACGTGCGAGACTGATTCAGTGAGTGAGACCGCAGCCGTTCGCGCCTTGATGGAGGCAGACCGCTGGATCGATCGAGTCAGTGCCCAGCGCAGTCACCTGCCCGAGATGAGCGAACTGGCGACCGTCGAAGACGAACTGCGCGGGTTGGTGAAGGCCCTGCAGGAGGCCCAGGCCGCCCAGGCCCCGGTGCGCACCGCCTACGAGGACGCCGCGCGAGAGGCGGAGCGCCTGCGCCATCGCGCCAACGACCTGGAGAAGACGCTCTCGGCATCGACCGCCAACGCCCGCGAACTGGCGGTGTTGCAACGCGAGCTCGAACACGTGCGTGAACTGCTGGGCCGGGCCGAGGACACCGAACTCGAGTTGCTGATCGAGGTCGAGCCCCTCGACGATCTGGTGAGCGCCATCAAGAGCCGGGCGCAACCGGCGGTCGCCCGACGCGCCGAACTGCAGCGACTGATCCTCGAGCTGCAGGCCTCCCTCGAGGAGGAGTTGGTGTCGCTGCGCGAAGCCCGCCAGGAGCGGGCCCGGGCCGTCTCGGCCGAGATGCTCGCCCGATACGACCACGCGCTCGCTCGGGTCGGGGCGTCGGGGGCCGCGCAGGTGGACCAGGGCCGTTGTGACGGATGCCGCATCGCACTCTCGCCGCTCGACTTTGACCGGTCGAAGGGCCTGCCCGAGGGGACGTTGCTGGCCTGCCCCGAGTGCGGGCGGCTGCTGCTGCCGTGATCATCCTCGTGCGCCACGGACAGACCACCACCAACGCGAAGAATCTCCTGGTTGGCCGGAGCGACCCCGAACTCACCGAATTCGGCGAGCGTCAGGCCCGCGCGCTGCAGCCCATGCTCGCCGACGTTCGCGAAGTGTGGGTCTCGCCGCTTCGTCGGGCGAGGGCCACCGCCTCGCTGGCGATTCCTCGCCTCGAGGCCACCGTGAAGCCATCGTTCATCGAGGTTGACTACGGCCACCTCGAAGGTCAGCCACTGAACGCGGTCACGATCGACCAGTGGCACTCTTTTGAGACCGACCACAGCGTCTCGCTCGGCGACGGCGAATCACTGGCCTCGGTCGATGCGCGGGTCCACGCCGAACTCGACGCGCTGCTCGCGGACCGGTCGAGCCTCCTGCACGAGCACCATCACCATCTGGCCATCGTGAGCCACATGTCGCCGATCAAGTCGGCGATGGCGTGGGCGCTCGGCGTTCACGGCTCGGTGGCGTGGCGAACGCGCTTGGACAACGGGTCAATCACGACCATCTCGGTGCGACGAGACACGCCGGCGCTGGTGCATTTCAACGTGGTGCCGCCCCTCGGGTAGTCAGCGAAGGGCAATCGCCAGCGCGACGAAGTGCAGTCCCGCGCCGAGCAGCGTGCAGGCGTGAAAGAGTTCGTGGTAGCCAAAGACTCGCGGCGAGAGCCGGGGCCGCTTGGTGCCGTAGAAGACCGCACCCACCGAATAGGCCAATCCTCCGGCGATGATGAGCGCGAAGACCCACGGTCCGCCGCCCCGATAGATCTGCGGCATCACCGTGACGGCGGCCCATCCCACCACCAGGTACGGCAGCGTGTTCACCCACTTGGGGGTGTCGAGGGCGAGTTGGCGAATGGCGATGCCCACCGAGGCCCCACCGCTGATGACGAGTATCAGCACGAGGCGAATCGTCCCGTGCATTGTCAGTCCCGAAATGGCGAGGTAACTGCCGGTGATGGCGAGGAAGATCGTCGAGTGGTCAGCGCGCCGCCACGCTCGGCGTCGCGCGGGCGACCAGTTCACGCGGTGAAAGAGGGCGCTCGTGACCATCATCGAACCGACACCGGCGATGTAGCAGAGCACCCAGCCGACCTGGGGCCACGTCTGGGCGCGCATCAACAGGATCGGCGAACAGGCGAACAGCACGACGGCCCCCACGACATGGAGCCATCCGCGCATCAGAGGCTTGACGTGCGCCGCCGTCACCTCCGACTCGGGCGAGGTGTCGTTCATGGGCCCACCATAGATTGCGCGACTCGAACGCGGCAACGGCGCCCGGCCAGAGACGACGAAGCCCGTCTGCGCTGACGAATCAGTGCAGACGGGCCCTCGAAGTTTGGCCCCCCCAGCCAATAGTCAAGAAATTACTCGGCGCCGAACCACTACAGTGTCGCAGTAAGCCCACAATCGAAGGGTTGTGAGCAATTTCACATGAGAGGATCAACCGTGAAGCGTCGTACGTTGGGACAGGGCTTGGAGGTCTCGGAGCAGGGACTGGGCTGCATGGGCATGAGCGAGTTCTACGGCGTGGGCGATGACGCAGAGTCCATCGCGACCATTCACGAGGCCCTCGACAGCGGCGTCAACTTCCTCGACACCGCCGACATGTACGGACCCTTCACCAACGAGCAACTCGTCGGGCGTGCCATCAACGGCCGCCGCAGTCAAGTGGTGTTGGCCACGAAATTCGGCAACCAACGCGGTGACGACGGTTCGTTCATCGCGATCAACGGCAAACCCGAGTACGTGCTTTCGGCGTGCGACGACTCACTGCGACGACTCGGCGTGGACGTCATCGACCTCTACTACCAGCACCGCGTCGACCGAACCGTTCCGATCGAGGAGACCTGGGGCGCCATGAAGTCGCTGGTGGACGCGGGAAAGGTCCGTCACCTCGGCATCTCGGAGGCGTCGTCGGCCACCCTCGAAAAGGCGCACGCCGTGCACCCGGTCACCGCCCTGCAGAGTGAGTACTCGTTGTGGACGAGAGACCCCGAAGACGACGTGCTCAACACCTGTCGTCGCCTCGGCATCGGATTCGTGGCCTACAGCCCTTTGGGTCGGGGATTCCTCACCAACGAATCGAGCAACCGCGAGGGAGCCGGCGAGCGTGACTACCGCAAGAACCACCCGCGTTTCTCGGGCGACGCCTACGAGAAGAATCTGCTGCTCGTCGCCAAGCTCGAATCGATTGCCGCGCAGAAGGGCGTGAGCATCGCGCAGATGGCCCTCGCCTGGGTCTTGTCGCGCGGGAACGACGTGGTGCCGATCCCGGGCACGAAACGACGAAAGTGGTTGCGAGAGAACATCGCGGCGAGCGACATCGTGCTGAGCGCAGCCGACTGCGCCGCGCTCGAGGCGGCCGTCCCCCGGGGATCAGTCGCCGGCGAGCGGTATCACGTGGCCGGTATGACCACACTCAATGGCTGAGGACGCGCAGGGACTGTTCTCGTAACTCGAGCACCTCGTCGCACCACGCCATGACGCGCGGGTCGTGGGTTGCCACGATCACCGTGGCTCCCTCCGAGGCGAGCAGCGCGAGCACCGTCTCGGTCTCCGCGCGGCCGAGGCCGCTGGTGGGCTCGTCGAGCAGGCAGATGGACGGGTTCGGGACCATCGCGCGCGCGACGGCCACCCGCTGGCGTTCGCCGCGTGACAGGTCGTCCCATTTCGTCGACGACGTCGCGGGCAGACCCAGCGTGGCGAGATCGCTCAGGGTGTCGCGCGAGCTCGCCCGGCCGAGTCGCACGACGTCGAGGGCGAAGCCGCGCGCCAGTCCCGGCTCGCTCGCCAGGTAGGCCAGATGGCGTCGAAGAGCACCTTCGTCGATGCTGGCGAGCTGGACCCCGCCCACGCTGAGTGATCCGCCCTCGGGCGGTTCGAGGGCGCTCAGCGCACGAAGCAACGTCGACTTTCCCGAACCCGAAGGGCCGGTGATGGCGACCCGGCGACCCGGCGCCACCTCGAACGACGCGTTGGCGAGGATCACGCGGTCACCTTCGCGCAACGTCAGATTCTCCGCGCGCATCGTCGAGTCACCGGGCCACGGCTGGTCGCCGGCGCGGGCGGGCGATTCGAGGTCCTCGAGTCGTTCGGCGGCGGCCGTCACCGCGACCGCGGTGTCGAGCGCGCCACGCACCGCGGCGAGCGAGTCGTACGAGGAGAGCGCGATCAGGGCGACGACGACGGTCCAGGTCGGCGACGATACGGGGTGCCGCGCCACGAGGGTCCCGAGACCAACGGCGGTCACGAGCAGGGCCACGCCCTGGGACGCGCGCCGCTGGCGACGGAGGGTTCGTTCGGCGTCGCGAAGGGAATCTCGGCTCTCCCTTGATCGCTCCTCGAGAAAGGCGCCACCCTCGAGCAGCGTCAGCTCCGGAGCCACGGCGCTGAGTTCGACCAAGGTCGCCCGATACCAGCCCCGGGCCTGGCGCAACTCCCGGTCGGCGCGCACCAGGGGTCCAACGTTGGCGAACAGTCCCGCGAGGCCGAGGAGCTGGAGGAGGGCCAGGAGACCGGCGTACGTCCACCACCCGGTGTGCGGCGGCAGCAGACCGATGACGAGATCGCCCAGCACGACGGTGGCGAGGGTGCTGCAGATGGGAATCACGCACCGCAACCAGAGGTCCTGCAGCTCGTCGGTGTCACGCAGTGAACGTTCGAGGAGGTCCCCCGAGGCGTACGATCGCCATTTGGAGAAGTCCCAGCGGCCGATCGAATTCACGAGCCACCGCCGCCAGCGAGTGACCGCCTGGAATCCCAGTCGATGCGCGCTGAGCCGTTCGTTGAAGCGGATGGGCGAGCGCAGGAACGCCAGGAGCTCGATGACTATCAGCACGCCCGCGACGGCCCGAAGACCCGGACGGGCGGCGCTCACGACCAGCAGCGCGATCGCGCCGACGAAGAGACCCACGTTGGTGAGCGAGGCCACGACGCCCGACACCATCGCGCGCAGCAGCGCGCCGCGTGGCGGCTGAGCCCGACGCAGCCAGCGCAGCAGGCGCGTTACGTCGGGGCTCACGATTGAATCTCAACGCGCACGTGCGCGTCGCCCAGCACCGGGGTGTCGACGGTGGCTTCGATGATGGCGAGCGAGGGGTGGGCCTCGAGTGCCCTCGCGACCAGGTCGCGGGTGGGCCGATCGAGCACGCCGCCGATGTCGTCGATCACCAGCAGTGCAGTGTCGGCGAGCAGACTGCGAGCCAGGACGAGGCGAACCCTCTCACCGCTACTCAGACCCCGTCCATCGGCGAGCAGCGACGCCGAGAGGTCGGAAAAACGCGGACCAACGAGACCCAGGTCTGCCAGCTGCCGGTGCACTCTGGACGGCTCGACGTCGACGCCCAGCGTGAGGTTGTCCCACAATGAACCGGAGAAGAGTGCGCTCTCGACACTGACGTAGCCCACCTTCGCGTCGGAACGCCGCACGGATCCGCTTCGGGGCGTGCGCCACCCGAGCAACGTGTGAAGAAGCGTGGTCTTTCCGCTTCCAGAGGCGCCGGTCACCAACGTCCGGCTGGCCGAGCCGACGTGCAGGCTCACCGGCGCCGTGCTCGCTTCGGTCACGAGGTCAACCGCCGTGACCAGGTCATCGGCGGGTGGCGGGGAGGGGAGCGTCGTTGGCTGGACGAGCAACTCGAGTGATGCGGCGGCGTCCTCGCGCCGGTGGAACTCGCTGCCGAAGCGACGCACGTGGCCGAAGAGCTCACTCGTGGCCAACACGGCGATGAGCGCGTGACCCAGAGCGATTCTTCCGCCCAGGAGTTCAAACCCGACGACCATGGCGACGAGTCCGATGCTCACGCCACTGAGGAACTCGGTCACCAGCGAAGACTCGAGGGCGACTCGGATCGCGCGCAACGCAATCGAGTGCTCCGAGTCGCTGATGGCGGCGATCTCGTTCGCGCCGTAAGCCACCGCGCCGAGCGCTCGCAGTTCGGGCGCGTGGTGGAGAAGTTCCAGCTGGCGCGACTCGAGGAGGGCACGTCGCTGGTGGTACTCCTCTTCCAGGGCGGCGCTGCGCTTGCCGGCACGTTGGTAGAACGGCACCGCGAGGGCCAGCAGCGCAATGACGATCACGGTGCTGAGCCATCCCGCCGCCCAGAACACGACCACGAGGCCGAGAAGGGCGGTCTGGGCGCTCGCCTCGAGTAGTTCCAGCGCGGGGGCGTGTGACGCGTTGTCAATCGCGAGGGCCAGATCACCGCGACTGCGGCCACCTTCGCGACGAGGTTGTCGGAAGTGGCCTAGCAACTGGGCTCGCCACTGCTCGCGAATCACGCGTGCCGCCCGGTCGCTCCACTCGTCACCGAGCTGGGTCAGTATCCATCGGGCGGCGAGGGCCCCGATCAGCGTCCAGAGTCCGGTCGTGAGGTTGTCGTGGGCGACGTAGGTGAGACCACTGGCGACCACGACGGCCAGTCCCAGCCCGGCGGCGGTCTGGAATGCCCCGAGCAGGCGCGCCGCGGTGTGGAAGGTGGCGATCGTCGGGGGTGAGGACGTCCGGGGGGCCACTACGCGATGCTAACGAGCGCGTCGAGGACTAGAGGGGGTCATCGCGATGAGCCAGCGCGCCAGCGGGGCCGTTCAACCAATCACGCAGCGCCTTGGTGGCCCGGCAGTCGTCTTCGTTGTACTCAAGGATTCGTCGGCGCGAGGCCTCGGCGTCGCCGCCGTTGCCCCGGGCGACCTCGTACCAGAGCATCGATGCTTCACCACTGGGATTGACGTCGCGCCATCGGAATCCGGCCGCACCCGCCAGTTGCTTCAGCCCCAATGGCCCCTCGGTCTGAATCTGGCGCTGGGCCTGTTCGTGAAGGTCGATCCATTCCGAAGGCGACGTGCGACGAAACGCCTCCAGGTGCGCCATCGTCGGTCCGCCGCCGACCGGCGTCGATACGGCCCGGTTCATCGCGCCGTCTTCCGCCTGGGCCCAGAAGCAGTACGCGGCGACGGTGCGGCCCTGGTCGTGGCAACGTTGGCGCAGATCGGAGAACCAGGCCCAGAAGTCCGCGAAGATCGCCGCCTCGGCCTGTGACGTGAGTTCGCCCCATTCGACGAACGCCCGGTAGCCCGGTTCCACCCCATCGACCGGTTCACGCACCGTCACGCTGGCGCCCCACAGGTAGGTGGCGTCGTCGTAGCTCTCCATGTCGACGTCGATCTCCACGTCGGCGGTGGGACAGCCCATCTGCTCGGGCGCCTTCGTGCGCAACGAACTCCCGCGAACGTGGGCGCGCGCCCGGTAGATCAGGTCGTCGAGCTTGTCGATCACTCGACCGAGATGATCCTCGCGTTCGAAGTCGACGTGGGGGGTCACGACCTTGTTGCGGGCCTGATGGGCACGGACTGGATCCAGTCGGGCGAGTTGGCTCCTCGTCGTGACGCCGTGCTCGCGCAGCAGCAGTTGCTGCTCGAGACTGGTGAAGCGGGTGAGCGACACGTCGTCGGTGGCTTCGAGCTGCGCTTCGCAGTTCGCTCCGTAGGGACATTCCAGGCATTCGCGGTGCCAGAAGGGCGACGTGGGAAAGCCGCCCCGTGTCGCGAGCCACTCGTCGTGCTGGTTCAGAACGGCGAGGCGCTGTGCGTAGAGCGCGTCGTAGGTCGTCAGGTTGAAGCGCGGGTAGTTGCCAGTCGCCAGGTCGAACCACCAGACGTGACGGTGACGATCGATCATCGCGACGCGCGCGGCGGGGTCGCCGTAGCCCTGGGCCTGCAGCACACGCGTGGCGTGCGCCAGGACGATGCCGTTTCGCGTCACCGTCGGCGTCGATCGCACCCCGACCCCGTCGGTGAAGGACGCGTCGCCCGGCGCGAGACTCTTGAGCGAACCCTCGAGGATCCGCCTGGTCGTCGCTGATTCGATTATCTCGTTGTTCTTGATGATGACCGGTGCGTAGGCGAATTTGGCGTCGACGCGTCCGACGCGCACCAACGCGTGGACCGTCGACCGGCGTTGGCCGTCGCGGTCGGGGGCCAGTCGGGGATTCAGGAGAAGTTCGGCTCCCGCGTCCATCATCTGGGTGGTCTCGTCCGGGCTCTTGGGCATCGCGGCGTTGGGGTGCAGAATCCGGAGTTCTTCGAGCGTGCCGCGGCGGTGCTCTTCGGCGTCACGGCGTCGACGCTCCATTTCCGCACTGGTGGCCGGCCGTTCGAAGTCGAAGGGCTCACCGCGACTGAGGGCCACTCGATGAACGCAGGCGACTATTTCGTCACCGCGAAGGAGATCTGCCACGGATTGAAGCCTACGGTGCCGGCGGACCCTCGTTACGCCAGCTCTGCCAAAGCGAGGCGTACTCACCCTTCAGCGCGACCAATTCCTCGTGCGTTCCCAGTTCGGCGATTCTCCCGTCAACGACAACGCAGACGCGATCGGCATCGTGGGCGGTATGCAGGCGATGGGCGATGGCGATGACGGTCCGTCCCTCGAGCACCGCACTGAGCGAGCGTTCGAGATGACGCGCCGCCCGGGGGTCCAACAGCGCCGTCGCTTCGTCGAGAACGAGTGTGTGAGGATCGGTGAGTACGAGACGCGCAAGCGCCAGTTGCTGGGCCTGCCCCGGCGTGATCTGGTGACCCGTGGTGCCGAGTTCGGTCCTCAAGCCCTCGGGCAGTGCGCTGACCCAGTCGAGCGCGTCCACTGCGTCGAGGGCGCGCTCGATCTCGTGGTCGGTGGCGGCGGGCTTGGCGAGGGCCAGATTTTCGCGCACCGTGCCGATGAAGATGTGGTGCTCCTGGGTCACCAGTGCGACGTGCCGACGGAGCATGGCGAGAGGCATCGTCGACAGGGCCACGTCGCCCACCTTGACCGATCCACTGCGCGGAGCGTCAATGCCGGCGAGCAGCCGTCCCAATGTCGATTTCCCGGCTCCCGAGGGACCGACGATCGCGAGCCGCTCACCGGGCTGGATCGTCAGCGAGACGCCGCGCAGGACATCGTGGCCACTTCGGTAGGCGTAGTGCACGTTGTCGACCGTGATGACCTCATTGGCGGGCTCCGCACCTTCAGTCGGTCGATCATCATGGACGACCGAGACGCCGACGAGCCGGGCCAGCGACGTTTGGCCGATCTGCAGCTCGTCGAGCCACGAGACGATCCGGTCAATCGGGTCGTTGATCTGCACGACGTAGAGGGTGACCGTGGTCGCGGCGGCGATGGAGATGTGGTGGTGCAGCGCGAGCCAGCCGCTCCAACCAAGCGTCGTCGCCACCGCGATCGCGAAGGCGGTCTCCACCGTCGGAAACCAGACGAGGCGCATCAAGAGGGTGTACATCTCGGAGTAGAAGGACTCGCGGATGTTGGCGTCCACGCGCTTTTGTTGGCGCGGTCCGAGACGGTGCGCGTCGATGGTGCGGGCGCCTTCGGCCGTTTCGGACACAGTGCCCGACATCGAGGCGTAGCTCATGCGTTCGCGCATGTAGCCCGGGGTGGCGTAGTGGAGGTACCGCCGAGTCGAGAAGAACAAGAGGGGAAGCGATACCAGACTGGCGATCGCCGCCACCGGACTGACGAGCAGCATGGCGACCAGCGTCAGGACAGCCTGGACGAGGGCAACGAGCCATTCGGGTACCGCGAAGCGAACGGTGCGCGACAGCGCTTCGATGTCGTTCGTCGTGCGGCTCAGGAGATCGCCGGTGCCGGCCCGTTCGACGTCTACGAGCGGAAGGGCCAGCACACTGGCGAGGAACTCCTCGCGAAGCTGGGCAAAGACGCTTTCGCCGAGGATGTAACTGCGACGCCGGGCGAGAAAGGAGAGCCCGGCGTAGGCGAGTGACGACACGAACAGCCCGCCGACGTACCACGAGATTCGCGACGACGTCAGCTGGTGACTCACGGCGGAATTGGTGATCCGCCCGACGATCCACGCCGGCACGAGGGCCATCACCGCGGCGAGACCGTAGAGGGTGAGCATCCGGGTCAGTTGGCCCCGGTACTGGCGGACCAGGACTCTCGCGTGAGCGCGCACGACGCTCGGATCGGCGATCGGGAGCTGGCTCACGGAGACTCCTCGCGCAGCACGATCAGCCGGTACGTCGCCGAGCGTTGGAGCAGTTCCTGGTGGGTGCCGTGGTCGTCTACGTGGCCGTTGACGACCACGTAGACGAGGTCCATCTTTTCGAGCATGAGCGGGCTGGTCGTCGCGATCAGCGTCGTGTGAAGGTGTCGCAGGGCTCTCAGGCGGTCCGCGATGCGACCCTCGGTGTGCGTGTCCACCGCGGACGTGGGCTCCACCAGAATCAGCAGGTCGGCCCTGGTCAAGAGGGCGCGGGCGAGGCTGAGGCGCTGGCGCTGTCCCCCCGAGAAGCTGCGGCCCCGCTCTTCGACGTGGGCGGCGAGACCATCCTCGAGCCCGTCGAGGATGTCGAGCGCACTCGAAGCCTCGAGGGCCTCGAGTATCAGGTCGTCGGCGACGGTGCCGTGGGGCAGGAGCTCGTAGCGCAGCTCGCCCGAGAAGAGTCGGGGTTCGATGTCGCTGACCACGACGTGCGCGCGCGTGTCGGCGACCGAGAACTCGCTCAGGGCGATGCCGTTCACGAACACGAGTTCGATGTCCGGCACGAAACGACCAAGTCGGTCGGCCAGTTCCGACGCCTCGGCCGGCGTCGGGGTGACCACGGCCACGAGTTGGCCGCGTTGCAGACGGACGCCGCTGCGCCGATCTTCGTAGGTTTCGATGCTTCGGGGCCAGGACCGTGGCGAGAGGGGCTCGGTGACCAGGGGGCCGACGTTCAAGATTCGCAGCACGCGTCCCGCACCGACGTAAGCGCGGGTCGTGGCGATGACGTACTCGATGGCCGTGCGAAGCGGCGTCGTGAGGAACGTGGCGTATCCGTAGAACGCCACCAGCTGGCCGGCCTGGAGCGTTCCGCGCATCACGTCCCGGGCGCCGAGGAGCGTCACGAGGCCGGTCAGGATCGCCGGCAGCAACACCTGGCCCGATTCGAGGCCGGCTTGGGGCGTGGCGATCCGATTGCCGGCTCGTCGCACGATGTCACTCTGGCGCCGGTAGTTCGCGAGAAAGACGTCCTCGCCGCCGACCCCTCGAAGGATTCTCAGTCCGGCCACCGTATCCGAGCCCAGGGCCGCGAGGCGTCCCGCGGCTTCGCGCTGGGCCGCCTGGGACGCGTGCAGGGGCCTCATGAGCGGCGTCGTCAGCGACGCCAACAGCGGTACTCCGAGCAGCACGATGAGCCCGAGCTCGATCGACGTGGACAGCAAGATGAATGAGACGACGATCCACGCGATCACCGCGCCCACGAACCTGGCCAGTACGTCAAACGCCCCACCGATGCGCATGGCGTCCGCCGCGACGGTGTTGACGATGTCGCCCGCCGGGATCTCGTCGGTCAGCGCGGTGCCGGTGACCGACACGTGGCGGCCGATCAATTGAATCGTCCGGTACGTGGCGTTCATCCAGTTGGTCACGGCCAACTGGTGACGCAGCGCGCCGCAGAGCGCCTGCACGAGTCCGAGGATCACGACGACGCCGACCCACTTCCAGAGTTCGGTGGCGCTGTGGCCGGCGATCCCGTGGTCAATCGCGGCGCCGACCGCTGCCCACAACAGGGCTTGGCTGAGCATCCAGCCGATGCCGAAGAGGGCGTTGAGGCTCAGGAGACCCAGTTGTTGACGCGCCAACCACGTGAGATAGCGCAGGGGAGACCGGCGATCGGGGTCGCCGGGGTCGGTCAAGGGGAGTTCGCGGTACGGCAGATGTAGCACGGCTGTTTCCCCCAAACAGATGAGTGGATGATGAGTCGACCTATAAGCGGGGTTCTGTCCACCTTCCTCAACGGAAGGATGGGCGGCCATCCATCTCAGCGATCTACCTGGGGAGTGCCTCGTTGCCGAGACACGCGGGCCGCGTGCTCCCACGTTTGATCTTGCTCCGGGTGGGGTTTACCAAGCCACCTTGATCGCTCAAGGTGCTGGTGCGCTCTTACCGCACCGTTTCACCCTTACCTGTTCCTGGTTGCCCAGGCCATCGGCGGTCTGCTTTCTGTGGCACTGTCCTGCACGTCACCGCGACTCACGTTTCGCGAGCACCCTGCCCTATGGAGCCCCGACTTTCCTCACCACCTGTTGCCAGCTAGTGCGGCCACCCAGTCGACTCACCATCCATAGATAGTCTGACACACCGGGTGGCGGGTGACAAGAGTCATTGACGGGTCACGGACGGGCGGTAGCCTCACCTCGTGGTTTCCGATGAGACGTCCGACGACGACGCGATCCTTGAAGTAGGCGAGTACTACCAACTGCTCACGGCCCGACTCGAGTCGGCCTACGGTCGACGCCATCCCCGTTGGGTGCGCGGGGAGATCGCCAAGGTATACGAAAAGACGCATCTCTACATCGACCTGGTCGACGCGGGATCGTCGGCGTCGGACTCGAAGCGTCCCGTGCTCAACGCCCACTGCTGGGGCTCGCAGTGGAACCCCCTGAAGAAGAAGCTGGCCGCCGACGGTGTGACGCTGCAGCCGGGTACCGTTGTCAACTTCTTCGGCTACGTCGACGTCTACGCCCCCCAGGGCAGGATCGGCTTCACGGTCACCGAGATCGACGTGGCCGGACTGTTGGGTGACGTGGCCCGTCGGCGCCAGGAACTGATCGCGCGCCTACAGAGCGAAGGTCTGCTCGAGGCCAATAAGCGGCGCCCGCTGCCGACGGTACCGCTGCGCGTGGGACTCGTGGCGAGCCCCCAGACCGAGGGCTACAACGACTTCACCGGGCAGTTGCTGCACTCGCGCTACGGCTTCGACATCGTGCTGGTGAAGACCGCCGTGCAGGGCGAGAGCGCGCCACCTCAGATCGCCGGCGCCATTGAAGCTCTGGACGCCGCGGGCGTCGACATCATCTGTCTCGTGCGCGGCGGGGGATCAAAGGGCGACCTCGCCTGCTTTGACGATGAACGCGTCGCGCGGGCCATCGCCCGGGCGTCGACACCGGTCTTCACGGGAATCGGCCACACCGGCGATGAGTCGATCGCCGACCTCGCTGCCCACACGCGCGCCATCACCCCGACCAAACTCGGGGAGGAGATCGTCGCCATCGTCGCGGACTGGTACGAACGGAATGTGCGGGCACCCGCCCGCAAGGTGCAGAGCGCGACCGAGGCGGTGTTGGACGAGGCGACCGAGTACGTGGCCGAACGCCGGCGTACCATGATCTTCGCAGTGCGTGATCGTCTGCGCGCCGAACAGCGCCACCTCGGCACGACGCGCGACCGGCTCGCGATGCAGAGCCGTTATGTCCTGAGCGCCGCCAGCCAACTGCTTTCGAGCAATCGCCAACTGCTCAGTGCCTACGATCCGAAGAAGCGCCTCGCGCAGGGCTGGTCGATAGTGACCGGGGCCGACGGCACCGTCGTCCGTTCGCTTCGCGATGTCCGTCTGGGTGAGGTAGTGCGCGTGCGGCTCAGTGATGGATCGTTTGAATCAACTGTCAATGAAAAGAATGGAGCATCGTCATGAGCACTATCGGTGACTGGAATGAAGCGGCCAATGAGTTGAACGCGATAGTGGCGTCGTTTGACGAAGGCGAGGTTTCGGTCGACGACCTCTTCGTGAAGCTCGAGCGGGCCACGGCGATCATCGAGGCGCTCGAGGCGCGCCTCGACGCCACCAAGGCCAAAGTGGAAGAGCTCGCCCCTCGCATCGCCCGGGTGGCCGACGAACAGTGAGCGACCGCTTCTATTTTCGCCAACTGCTCGCGGGCCGAGACTTCGCGGTTGGGGATGCGGTTGCCACGCAAATGGTCAATTTCGTCTACGCCCTCGGTGACCGCGACACCAGCGAGGCCGTGCTGGTCGATCCGGCGTACCGACCGCGAGAGTTGGTGGACCTGCTCGAGCAGGACGGCATGACGGTCACCGGCGTTCTGGCCACGCACTATCACCCCGATCACGTCGGGGGCGATCTGATGGGCCACAACATCGCCGGCATCGTCGAACTGCTCGAGACCACCGACGTTCCGGTGCACGTACAGGCCGCCGAGATCGAGTGGGTCACGCGCCAAACCGGCATCAGTGAAGATTCGCTGGTCGCTCACGAGTCAGGCGACCTCGTACGCGTTGGTGAGCTCGACATCACGTTGATCCACACGCCGGGCCACACGCCGGGCAGTCAGTGCTTTCTCGTCGACGGACGGCTGATCAGCGGTGACACGCTCTTCTTGGAAGGCTGTGGACGTACCGACCTGCCGGGCTCGGATCCCGGGAAGATGTACCGGACGCTCACCCAGCGCCTCTCGCAGATCAGTGACGACACCGTCTTGTTCCCCGGACACTTCTACTCCGCCGAACCGAGTATGGCGATGGGTGCGGTGCGCGAGATCAACTACGTGCTGGCCCCGACGTCGGCTGAGCAGTGGCTCGCGATGTTCGCCCGGTGAGCAGGTTGCACGCTTCCGACCACGTCATCGTGGTCGGGGCGGGTCTCGCGGGCTGGCGGTTCGTCGAGGCACTTCGTCGAGAGGGCTACGACGGCGCGTTGACCCTCATTGGTGACGAGGCCCACGCCCCCTACGATCGTCCGCCGCTTTCGAAGCAGGTCCTCGCGGGGAAGTGGTCAGTCGACCAGACGACTCTCGCGACCGACGAGCGCTTGGCGAAAGCCCAAGTCACGCTGCGCCTGGGCACGCCCGCCATCAATCTCGACGTGGCGACGACCACCGTGCACCTCGCTGACGGCACCCTGGTCGCCGGCACCCACGTGGTCATCGCGACGGGAACGAGGGCGCGTCGGCTGCCCTTTCGGGCCAGCGACCGGATCCATACTGTTCGAAGCCGTGACGACGTGGCGTTTCTCAACCACGACCTGGCCGTGCTGGAACCCAAGAGCGTGGTCGCGGTGATCGGCGGCGGTTTCATCGGGGCAGAGGTGGCGACCGCACTTCGCACCCGCGGTTTCACGCCGATCGTGCTCGAAGCCGCCGAGCGGCCGTTGGTGAACGTGTTGGGCCCGGAGGTCTCTTCGTGGCTCGCCAACCTGCCGGCGACGGCGGACGTCGAACTGCGCAACGGCCAACGAATTCTCGACGTCGTCGAGACGGACGACGGATTCATTGTTTCCTTCGCCGATGGTGGCGAACTCGCGCCGCGGGTCGTGATCGTGGGTGCCGGTGCGCTGACGAACGACGAGTGGCTCGCGACGTCGGGCCTCACGATTGACAACGGTGTCGTCGTCAATGAACATCTGCTCGCGACCGAGAACGTTGGCGCCATTGGCGACGTGGCGCGCTTCGAATGGGCGAACGTCGCCGGGACGGAACTGGTGCGCATCGAGCACTGGCAGATCGCCAATGACCACGCCGGTTCCTTGGCGCACTACTGGATGACGGGCCAGTCGCCGACCGCGCTGCTGGTTCCCTACTTCTGGTCCGATCAGTACGGGAAGAAGATCCAGATGCTCGGCCACCCTCGGGCCACCGACGACGTCACGAGGGTGAGCGGTGGCGACGAGGAGGCCAAGTGGGTGGCGCTCTACAGCCGCGACGGGATCGTGACGGGTGTGGTCACCCTCGGTCAGCCCCGGGCCCTGATGCTCTCGAAGGTACTTCTGGAGACGCCGACGTCCCTCGATCGGGCGCTCGCCAATGCTCCGTGGTCCAGCTAGAACGCGACGGCGCTGAGTTCGGGGATCGTCTTTTCGACGCGACCGACGGTCACGAGCCATGCGGCGCGGCGCGCGGCGCGCTCGTCGTCGTCGATCTGGGGAAAGTGCACCTCGACGGGGGTCCACAGCTGTTCGACGTCATCGAGGGCGAGGTGCCCGGCACTCACGAGGGCCATGAGTCCGGCACCGCGGGTCGTGGCTTCGCGTTCTGTGGAGACCGCCACGCGGCAGCCGGTGAAATCAGCCAGGCGCTGGACGAAGAAGTGATTCGCCGTCATGCCGCCGTCGACGCGGATCTCGTCGAGCCGGTCATGGGTTTCGCGCTGCGCCGCGTCGATGAGGTCGGCTCCCCGTTGGGCAATGCCCTCCAGAACCGCGCGAACGAGGTGGGCCTTCGTCGAACCCCGGGTGAGGCCGAAGAACGCGCCGCGAGCGCCGAAGTCCCACTGCGGTGTTCCCAGCCCCGAAAGGGCTGGTACGAACGAGACCCCTTCGCACGAGTTCACCGACGTGGCGAGCGTCTCGGACTCGGCGGCGTTGGCGATGAGTCCCAGGTCGTCACGCAGCCACTCGATACAGGATCCAGCCGCGAGGACGATTCCTTCGATTCCCCAGGTGACCCTGGCATCGCGGCTGTGCAGCACCACGGGAAAGCAACCCGATTCGAAACGGGTCATCGCGGCGGGACCGGCGTCACCGCGAACCATGTCGAGCATGGCACCCGTGCCGAAGGTGATCTTGGCCCCTCTGGTCACGCAGGACTGACCGAACAGTGACGCCGGTTGATCGCCGATCAACGCGGTGATGGGCGGCGATCCGGAGAGGGCGCTCGCCACACCGTGCGAACCCATGGTGTCGACGATGCTGGGCATCATCGCGACGTCGAGCCCGAGCAGCGAAAGGATGCGCTCATCCCACGTGTTGATGTCGAGCGAGACGAGTCCGTTGACCCCGGCGTTCGAACGGTCCGTGATGTGGCGCGCGCCGTTGGTCAAGAGCCAGGTCACCCACGTCTCGATGGTGGCAAAACGCAGGTCGCGAGCTGGCTGTCCGGATTGGGCGACCAGCCACTTGGCCTTGGTGGCCGACTGATTGGGCGCGAGCCGCAGTCCCTCGCCCTGCAGGACCAGGCAGTCGATGACCGTTCGCAGGTCCTGCCAGCCGAGCGCCGGACCGACCGGTTGGCCGGTTCGGGGGTCGAAGACAATCGTGGTCGCTCGCTGATTGGTGACGCCCACCACGTCGCACGGTCCGCCGTCGCGCAGGGTCCGCTCGGACAACTCGATCACCAGTCGGCCGATCTCGAGCGCGTCGAGTTCCACTTCACCGGGCTGGGGAGTCTGCACGCTCAGCGGATGTTGGTGTTTCTGTGACACCACGCCGAGATCGTCGACGAGCGCGGTGCGCACCGAGGACGTTCCGATGTCAATCGAGAGGGCCTTCACCACGGTTGCCCCCCGACACCCAGCACGCCGGGATTCATGATGTTGAGCGGATCAAGGGTTGCCTTCAGCGACACGAGCACCGGGTAGGCGCTGCCCAACGCCTCGGCGACGAACCGGGCGCGATTGCGTCCCACCCCGTGGTGGTGGCTCAGCGCGCCACCGCTTTGCAGTACGGCGCGCGTGGCGACGTCCCAGGCGCCGCGGTAGTACTCGGTGGGATCACCTTCGGGTCGCCCCGCGAAGGTGAAGTAGAGGCAGGCCCCATCGATGTAGGCGTGGGACTGATGGACCGAGACCACGATCGTGTCCGCGAGTGACGCGAGCTCGTGGACGACCCGCTCGTGCATTTCCGCGAGCACCGCCCACGGACCGGCGACCTCAATGGTGTCAATCGCGATCCCGTGCTCCCACAGGGGAGCCAACGCTCCGACGTCATTTCGGTGTTCGAGCCACCTCGCCACGATCCCCACGTCGACTGGAGCCGCATCGGCGCACTCGTCAGCGACGATGTGCATCGTCGCCTCCACCAGCGCGGGGTCCCCTTCATCGAGAACGACGAGCGCGCACGAGGAAACCGCGAAGTTGTGCAGAGACTCCGCTTCGTCATAGAGGCGCAGCACCGCGGGCCGGGCGCCGCGTTGGAGGATGCGCCGGCAGGCCTCGAGACCTTCACGAAACGATATGAAGCCGTACGCGGCTCGTCGTTCAGAGACTGGTCGGCGGTGCAGAGCCAGGGTGGCCCGCGTTATCACGCCCAAGGTTCCCTCGGAGCCGACGAAGAGCTGCACGAGGTCGGGTCCGACGGCCTGACGGGGACCTCGTCCCCCCAACTCGACGACGTCGCCGCTGGCGAGCACGACGGTGAGGCCCCGCACGATGTCTTCGATCTTGCCGTAGCGATTCGAGTACTGGCCCGCGCCGCGGCAGGCGAGCCATCCACCGACGGTCGCGAGGTCAAATGACTGGGGGAAGTGGCCGACGGTCCAGCCCCGTTCATTGACCGCGGCTTCGAGATCGGGCCCAAAGACGCCCGCCTCGACGCTCACCGTTCCGGACACGGCGTCCAGGTGGAGCACACGGCTGAGTCCGGTGAGATCGAGGGCGATGGCGCCGGAGGGGGCGACGGCGCCCCCGACGACGCCTGAGCGTCCACCCTGGGCGGTGACCGCGATCCGGTGCCGGCCCGCGATCTTGAGCACATCGCTCACCTGGGTGGTCGAGGTGGGGCGAACGACGACGCCGGGCCAATGCGGCACTCGGCCCGCAGCTACGTCGCGGATCGACAGTGGCCACCAGTCGCGTCCGTGATCGGCCCGCACCGGCGTCGTCGTGTCATGCGCCACGCCGGCACGCCCGAGGTCGCTCAGGAGGGCCGCCGTCGCCGGCTCGGGTGCCGCGCCGTCGAGCGACCCCTCCGGATAGTCATTCGGCATCGACGGCTGGGTCATCGTTGCACCTTACAGAGTGAGTCCCGCGGCGCAGAACTCGTGCTGCACCAGCGCACCGTAGGCGTGCACTTGGGAATCGCGCTCTTCGTCGCTCCAGTTGAGTTCGGGCGCCACGAGCGCGGCGATTGCGGGGGCGGCGCGAAGCGCGGCGCGCGCGTCGTGCAAGTGAGCGCGCGTGCGCCGGGTGAGAAGGTCCACGAGCGATGTGGCCATCTCGTGGCGGACGGCGTGGACGAACTCGGCGTTGACGTAGGGCTGACCGTCGATGGGACGCTCGGCGAGCGCGGGATTGGCGCCAATGAGCGAGAGCAGCCCGGTGGCATCCTCCCCGTGTCGTTGGTAGAGGTGAGTCTCGAGTGGTGTGCGCGGACGCCACGGACCCGTGCCGTGGAGCCGGAGCCTCTTCGTCCGCACGCCGGCGAGGCCCGACAGATAGGGGCCCAGCGCGTTCACGGTGTCTTCGGCCATGGCACGATACGTTGTCCATTTCCCTCCGGTGACGTGAACGACGGCGTCGCCCGAGTCGATGACCTTGTGTCGACGCGAGAGATCGGATGTCCGTTCGTTCAGCACTCTTCCCTCACTCGGTGCGAGCAGTGGACGCAGTCCGGCCCAGACGCCGGTGACATCGCCCAGCGTCAGGTTCGACGACGTTGAGGCGTTCACGGCCGTCAAGAGGTACGCCACGTCGGCCGGCGTGCACTCGGGACTGTCGAGCGCCCCGTCGTAGGCGGTATCGGTGGTGCCGATATAGGTATAGGGGGCCTCCTCGAAGGGAACGACGAAGATGTTGCGCCGGTCACCGGGCACGTTCAGCACCGCGGCGGCGTCGGCCGGGAGCCGGCTGCGCGGCACCGAAAGGTGTACCCCCTTGGCGGGCGTGACGCGATGTGAGATCACATGTTCGGCCATGGCGAAGATGTCGTCGGCCCAGACGCCGGTGGCGTTGACGACGGTTCGCGTGGAGAGTGTCAAGGTCGAACCTCCCAGCTCGTCACGACAGACGACGCCGTTCGCTCGTCCTCGCTCGTCGTGCGTGATGTCGACCGCTCGCAGGTAGTTCGCGACATCGGCGTTGAAGTCGAGCGCGGCCGAGCGAGCCAGGGCGAGGGCGACACGCGCGTCATCGCCACGAGCGTCGTAATAGAGAAAACCGGCGACGAGACGCTGAGTATTGAGCGTCGGCAGGAGGGCAAGCGCCTCATCCTTCGTCACCTTGCGGTAGCGCTGTCCGATGCGCCAACCACCGGAAAGGTCGTAGATCCGCAGTGCCGTGGCGTATCCCTTCACGAGGGCTTTTGAGACGACGCCGTTGTTGCCAAACAGCGGTATGAGAAACGGGAGGGGACGAACGAGGAACGGGGCGTTCTCCAGTAGTCGCCGGCGTTCGCGCAGGTTCTGGTAGACGAGTCGGAACTCCTTCTGCTGCAGATACCGCAAACCGCCGTGCACCATTTTCGATGATTTTGAACTCGTGCCCGAAGCGATGTCGCCGGCGTCGACGAGCGCAACTCGCAAACCTCGCGACGCGGCGTCGAGCGCGACGCCGGCTCCCGTCATCCCCGCACCGATCACCACGACGTCGTACCGTGATTCGGCCATTGTCGACAGCGCGTCATCCCGTTGAAAAGAGGCCATCGGGCAATGTTGGCACACCGCTCGCACTAACTTGAATGGTATGGATTTTGAACTCTCCGATGAACTGCGTGGACTCCAACAGATGGTGCGTCAACTCGCCCAGAACAAGATCAAGCCCCGAGCCCGGGAGATTGATTCGACGGGCGCGTACCCGCAGGACATCTTCGATGAGTTCAAGAAAGCCGACCTGCTCGGTCTGTGCATCCCCGAAGAGTACGGCGGCTCGGGCGCCGGCATCATGGGTCTCACCCTGGCTATCGAAGAGGTCACCAAGTACTCCAACGTCCTCGGGCTAATGCTCCTGCTGACTCGTCTGCCGACCGGTCCCGTGATGATTGCGGGAACCGAGGAGCAGAAGCTTCGCTACCTGCCCGGCATTGCCAGGGGCACGCAGCGAGCGGCGTTCTGCCTCTCCGAACCCGGTGCGGGTTCGGACGTCGCCGGCATGCAGACCCGGGCCACGCCCGACCCCGAGGTGGAGGGCGGCTTCATCGTGAACGGGACGAAGTGCTGGATTTCTGGTGGTATGCAGGCCGACTGGTTCGTGGTCTTTGCCAAGACCGGTGACCCCGCATCGCGACAGCACACCAACATCGGCTGCTTCATCGTGGACGCTTCGACGCCAGGCGTGTCGCGCCCGCGCGTGGACAAGAAGATGGGTGTGAAGGGCATCGACACCGCTGAAATCGTCTTCGAGAACGTGAGGATTGGCCCGGGCCAAGTGATCGGTGGAGGATTCCTTCTGGTCATGCAGTCGCTCAATGCGATGCGCCCCATCGTGGCGGCTCGCGGGCTGGGCCTTGCTGAAGGTGCGTTGATGTACGCGACCGAGTACGTGAAGAACCGACCCGCGTTCGGCAAGACCATCGCCGAATTTCAAGGCATCCAATGGGAGATCGCCAAGTGCGCGACCGAAATCGAGGCGGCCCGCCTCTTGACCTATCGCGCAGCGTGGCTCGCCGATCAGGGAAAGTTCACCAAAGAGTACGTGCCGATGTTGTCGATGTGTAAGTACTACGCATCCGAGGTCGCGGTGAAGGCCTCGGGCCTCGCGGTCCAGCTGCTCGGAGCAGCGGGCTACATGGAAGAACACCCGACCGAGCTCTACTACCGCGACGCGCGCCAACTCACGATCGTCGAAGGGACCAGCCAGGTCCAGCTGGGACTCATCGGCAAGGGTGTGCTTGGTCACGACCTCTGGTGGGACTAACCCGGTTCGCGCAGCGAGCGAATCTACACTGACAACGTGAGTGGACCACTTGAGGGACTCAAGGTACTTGAACTAGCGGGTATCGGACCAAGTCCGTACGCGTGCATGCTGCTGGCCGATCTCGGTGCGGACGTTTTGCGTCTGGAACGTGGCAATGCCGACGCCGAGCCGGTGACCACGTGGGACGTCTTGAATCGATCGCGCCACTCAGTGGCGGTCGATCTCAAGAACGACGCCGGTCGCGAATTGGTGCTCGAACTCTCCGAGCAGGCTGACGTCGTGATCGAGGGATTCCGCCCGGGCGTGGCCGAGCGGCTGGGACTCGGACCCGACGATCTGTGGTCACGTAACCCGCGTCTCGTCTACGGGCGAATGACCGGCTTCGGACAGGACGGTCCGCTGGCGCAGCGTGCGGGCCACGACATCAACTACATCGCGGTTTCTGGAGCGTTGTGGCCGCTCGGCCGAACGGGAGAACGCCCACTGCCCCCGATGAACCTCGTCGGTGACTTCGGCGGAGGTGCCCTCTTCTTGGCATTCGGGGTCGTTGCGGCCGTGCTCTCGGCCCGGACGACGGGCGAGGGACAGGTGGTCGACGCCGCCATGGTGGACGGGACGGCCTCGATGATGGCCATGACGCACGCATTTCTCAATTCTGGCTACTGGCATGAAGAACGCGGCGTCAACATCCTCGATACGGGAGCGCACTTCTACGAGGTCTACGAGACGAGCGACCAGAAGTTCGTCGCGGTTGGTGCCATCGAGGCGAAGTTCTACGAGGCGCTGCTGCGCGGACTCGGCCTCTCGGGCGAACAGCTACCCGCGCAGATGGACCGTGCGCAGTGGCCCGCGATGAAGGCCAAGTTCGCCGAAGCCTTCTCGGCCAAGTCGCGCGATGAGTGGACCGAGGTCTTTGCTGAAGTGGACGCCTGTGTAACCCCGGTGCTGTCGCCCCGCGAAGCCGCCCATCACCCGTATAACGTCGCTCGAGGCGTCTTTGCCACCGGAGACGTCGTCCAACCGTCGCCGGCGCCGCGTTTCTCCAAGACCCCCGGGTCGATCCGCCAACCGCCGCGCTCGGCCGGTTCGGGGACCCGAGAGGGGCTTGCGAGTTGGGGGATCAGCGACGAACGTCAGGCGGCCCTGCGCAGTGCGGGCGCGTTCGGCTAGATGTTAACGACGGGACAGGTCAGGGTTCGGGTGATCCCCGGGACCTTCTGGATGGCGCCCACGATGAACTTGCCAAGATCATCGACGCTTTCGGCGGTGCAGCGAACAATCACGTCGTAGGGTCCGGTGACCTCGAACGACTCCATCACTCCGGGCACGGCACGGGTGGCCAAGACCACGCTTTCGCTCGAACCGATTTCGGATTGAATCAAGATGTACGCCTGGACCGACATTGTGAACCTTTCGTTTCGAGTCCCACCATATTGCCCGTTTTCCAGCGTCTTCGCTAATCGTCGCGGAAGCGCTTGCCCATGTGCCACTGAAAGCAGTAGTCGCATCGGTAGGTGTTCAGATCGACGCCGCTGAGCGTCCACGCGAGTTGGGCGGCGCTGGCGGCTTCGGCTTCGGTCCGGTAGGCCGTTTTTGGCGTCCCCTCTCGGGTGAAGTGCGACGCCACTCGACCGATCGGGCGGGTGGGCGGTGTGGGGCGGCGGCGGCGCTTCATGGCATAGAACCCTACCCATCTGGGTAGGGTTCTATGCGTGAGCACGCAACCCGGTGTGGAAGTCATCGTCCACTCGACACCCCAGGTCGATGAGGGAGATCACGAGCGCTTTGCCCACATCGTGCTCGAGGGCTACACGCCGAAGGATGGCGAGTTCGTTCCCCTCGATAACTCGGTCGTCGACGGAATGATCAATGCAACCCCGGTGAAAGCACTGTGCGGCAAGGTGTGGGTTCCCGGACGCGATCCGCAGAAGTACCCGCTCTGTCCCACCTGCAAGGAAATCGCCGCGGCGATGGGCTGGTCGCTGCCCAACGGGTAGGCCCTCGGCGACCGTGGCGCAGAGGTCGACGTTTAGGCTTCCTCTTCGTGAAAAGCATCCGGATCCTGAATGATTCGCCGCGCAACGGGTCTCTGAACGCTCGCCTCGCGGCCGCCCAGCTACCCGACGACTACCTCGCGACGTGCTCCGACCTGGGCGACGTTCCTTCCGACAACGAGGACCTCACGGGGGATCATGGGCCAGCGGCCGTGACGGGTCCTCGCGCGGCGATCAACGGCGCCGACGGCGGGCCGGTTCGCGCTGTGGAGGGCGGTGCGCGATCGGTCGCCGGCGACAACTGGGACGCCTTCGTAGGATCGCTGAAGTAATGGCCCGCGCACTCGTTCTCCGCCACCACCTTGAAGACCACCCGGGACTGATCGGCGGGGCCCTCGAGGACCGTGGCTACGAGATGGACGTCGTGATGATGGACGAGGAGAGCCTCACGCCGTCGGTGCAGGGCTATGACCTCCTCGTCATCCTCGGTTCGAAGCACGCCGTCTACGACGAACAGGTCGAGGTGGCGTGGTTCGGACGCGAACTCGACGTCATCGCCGAGGCCGATCACCTGGGAGTGCCGATCTTCGGGATCTGCTTTGGGGCCCAGGCGCTCTGCCGTTACCACGGCGGCGTCGTGACGCCTTCGCACGAACCAGAGATTGGCTGGTACGAGGTCGAAGCGCACAACGATTCGGGAATAGCCGCTGGTCCGTGGTTCGAGTACCACTACGACCAGTGCACGTTGCCGCCGCAAGCTCAGCTCTGGGCCACTTCGGCGCGCGCGGTGCAGGCCTTCGCGGTCGGCCGCAACGTCGGTGTCCAGTTTCATCCCGAGGTCGATGACGTTCAACTCGCCGAATGGTTTGCGGCCGATGACGAAGCGCGCGAATCCAGCCTGGACCTGGACGAACTCCTGGCCCGGACGCGGCGCGAGACGCCCGAGGCCCGCAAGCGCGCGGCCGCCTTGGTCGATCTGGTGCTCAAGCACGCTGCGCTCTGAGCTCGCGGCCAACGCCTCGTAGGAGTGATCGGGCAGTCAATCGATCCACACTCGGGCCCGGTGACGATTCCGCGCGCACCGGTGCCCTGGGAGTGGCTGCGCTCGTCGTCGGTAGGCTGCAACAGTGAGTGGTGAGCCTTCTATCGATGCTGAGACCCCCGTTCGGATCGAACGCCCGGCCACCGGAGGCGGCGTCGGGCGCTTGGGCGATGGACGGGTCGTCTTTGTCCGCCACAGTCTCCCCGGCGAGCTCGTACGCGTCGACGTGACCGAAACCACCGCGAAGTTCGCCCGGGCCGACGCTGTCGCCATACTCGAAGCCAGTCCCGAACGCGTCGCTGCGCCGTGTGCCTATGCCCATCCGGGCGGCTGTGGCGGATGCGATCTTCAACACGCCTCGCCGGCCGCTCAGGCTTCGTGGAAGGCGGCTTTGGTCAGCGAGCACCTCCAACGCATCGCCGGCGTTACCCTCGACGTCACCGTAATTCCGTCGGGACTCGACCCCCAGGGTTCGCGTACGCGACTTCGCTGCGCCGTCAACGAGGACGGGCAACTCTGCCTGAGGGGCGCACGCTCGCACGATTTGGTGGCGGTCGATGCCTGCTGGATCGCGAGCGGCGCCTTCGCCCCAGCCTTCGCGACGTCGTGGCACGGGGCCGACGAGGTTGAACTTCGAGCGATTGGCGAGGGTGAACCGTTCGCCGTGGTGCGTCAAGAGACTCATCGTGGCACGATGTTCGAGATCTGCTCGCTCCACGGCGAGCCCCTCGAACCGTCGACGCAGTCACGCGTCCAGGTGCAGGGCCACTACTTCTCCGTTTCGCCGCGATCGTTCTGGCAGTCACATCGTGCCGCCCCCCAGTTGCTCCTTGACACGGTGCTCGCCTTTGCCGATGTCAAACCGGATGAGCACGTCACTGATCTCTTCAGCGGAGTGGGACTCTTCGCCATACCACTGGCCAAGATGGTCGGCCCCGGTGGTCGGGTGACTGCGGTCGAGTCGTCGCCGTACGCCGTACGCGACGCGCGACAGAATGGTGACGGACTTCGACAGCTGAAGGTTCGCGAGTGGTCAGTGAGTCCCCGCGCGATCAATGACGCCGTAAGTCCCGGTGATGCGGTGGTGCTCGACCCTCCGCGAAACGGTCTGGCCAAGGGGGTTGTCGACGCACTCATTCGAAGAGCACCGCGACGCCTGGTGTACGTGTCATGCGACCCTGCCACCTTCGCCAGGGACCTCAAGATGCTGCTCGCCGGTGGCTTTGCCCTCGGCGAAATCAGGGTCTTTGACCTCTTTCCCATGACCGAACACGTGGAATTGGTTTCGGTACTTGACAACACCCTCTAGAGGGGGGAGAGTTCTGGTGAGGGCAGAAGACCTCGGCCCTCACAAAGGGGTTGAGAATGCCGACCAAGTTGGACCACCACCACCGCATGACGCTGCAAAAGATATTTGGCCACCCGTTGAATCACAATATTCAGTGGCACGATGTCTGTTCGCTGTTGGGACGATTCGGCGAAGTTCACGAAACGCACCGTGGCAATTGGGCGGTCACTATCGAAGGCGAGACTTTCTCCTTTGGTTCAACGCGTAGCCGTGATCTCACTGAAGATCAGGTGGTCAAGGTCCGTCACTTCCTTCGCGCATTGGGTCTGTCGCCGGAGAAGCTAAGCGCAGCGTAGTTGGCCGGGGACAGTACCGTGAGTGGGTGCCGCACCCGCTAGTTGTCCTTCTGCCACCTTCTGAAAGCAAAGAGTCCGGGGGCTCGGTCTCCGCTCGCGTTGGCGAGTTTGACCAACTACTGGGGGTCCCGCGTCGAGAGGTTGCGAGCGCGCTCAATGATTTCGTTCGGACGTCGTCGACGAGCAGCCTCGAGAGGACTCTGCGGGTGCGTGGACCCCTGCTCGACCGGGCAATTGGGTCGTCAAGACAACTTGCCTCGCGACGAGCACCCCTTCTTCCGGCATGGCAGCGTTACAGCGGCGTGGTATGGAAGCACCTTGACCCGGCGACGTTGCGGCCTTCGGAGCGGCGTCGGCTACTGGTTCCCTCGGGACTCTACGGCGTCACCACGGGTGAGGACCTCGTTGCGGATTACCGGCTGGGGTTGAAGGTGCGACTCGAGCCGATGGGGAATCTGGCGACGTTCTGGCGCCCCCGGCTGACGCCGGTGCTGGATCACTTCCCGCGCGACGTCACGGTCGTCAATCTGCTGCCTCGCGAACACGAGGCGGCATTCGATTTTGATCACCTCGCGACAATGCGCGACGTCGTCAAGGTCACATTCTTGAGTTCGAGCGGCGCAGGAGCGGCTGGCCACGCGGCGAAGGCCGTGAAGGGCGTGTTGGCGCGTCAACTTCTTCTAGATGGATTGGGCGTTCTCGATTCTTTCGCCTGGGAGGGCTGGCGAGCGAGGCACCACCGGGGCCAAGTCAGCGTGATGGCGCCTCACTGAAGAACGTTCCCGGGCACCTCGCGCCAGTGCGGGCTTCGGTCCGTATTCGGGTCGATCAGGGGGCGTGACCCGTCCACGTGCAGATTGGAGTGATTGGGCTTATGGTGAGCCTTGTGACGACTGCACCGATAGTCATCGAGGAGCGACTTCGCTCGAGCGGACTTGCGGCGGTGCTCGGTGTGGCACTGGCGCTTCTGGCGCTCGGCGGCTCGAGCAATCCTCGACTTAGCCGCACGCATTCGGCACCGTGGTTGGCCCGGATGGTCGCCGCCGCAGGTGTGCTGCTCTTGGGTTTCTTCTTCACGCTGTCGCTACGAGTGGTGGCCCGAGTCGTCGAGGGCCCGTCGGGCCGCACGTTCGAAGTCCTGTATGGACCGGGAGGTCTCGTTCGCCAGATCTTTGGACCCGACCAAATCGTGAGCGCCAAAGCCCGAGATCTTTCGTTCCCCCAAGTCGGTGGCTGGGGCTATCGCGGCAGCCTCACGATGCTCCGGCGAGCGGCTGTCGTGACTCGACGGGGTGACGCTCTGGAACTTCAGCTGACTCGCAAGCGTCGTTTCATCGTGACGGTGGACGAACCGGATGCCTTCGTCACCGCGCTGGTAGTTGCTAGCGACTAAGGGACTGGAAGGTCGAGCCAGCGGGTGGACGACGCGTCCTGTTCAGTCCAATGGCTGATCGGGAGTGACGGTTGCGAACGGTCTCCTACCAGAAAGTGCGCGAAGGGTGGCTGCTTGAGACGCTGCAGGCGTCCAACCCTTTGCGGATTCCCGGGCGCGTCAAAGGCGCTCCGCATCGGTAGGTAGCCGTTGCCCGCAACCGACGGCCGAGGCCGGCGTTGGGAATCGCGAAGTAAACTTCCGGTTTGGTCCGCCCCTTGGCTCCACGGCGCGCTCGACCTCGAGATGGCCGCTCGCCATCGATGATTGAACGTTGAAGTTCGAACCGCGTCGTTGTCTAGGAGAGGACGATCTCGACGACGGGAATGACCCGGGTGGTCTTGGCCTGGTACTCGGCGAATCCCGGATACCGTTCGGACTGCACGGCATAGATCCGGGCGCGCTCGTCGCCCACAACCGGAGCAGCGATACCAACGAGAGTCCTTGCGCCGATTTCGACCATCACGTGGGGGTTCGCGACGAGATTGCGAAACCAGTCGGGATCGGCGTCGGCGCCCGCCTTGGAGGCGAACACGTAGGTCCGACCATTCTCGTTCAGGTACATCATCGGATTGACCCGCTCGAGACCCGACTTGGCCCCCGTCGTGTGGAGCAAGAGGACGGGGGCGCCTTCGAAGGAGCCTCCAACCTTTCCCTCATTGGCGCGGAACTCCTCGATTATCTTCTGATTCCATGCTTCATAAGTCGCCACCGGGTCGTTGACGGACGTCTCTTCGTTGCTCATCGTCGGTCCTCCCTTCTCGGTGCCGGAGCACTCGATCTTCAAGACGTTGCCTTTAGACCGGTACGGCGCCGGATCGCCGGCACTGTAGGTCATGGTCATCCTACGGCCCGCCGAATCGTTCTCACCCAGCGGATTAGTAGTGACGAGAATTCTCACTACAGTCGTTGGATGGATGGACTGCCAGCATGCCCAGAATGTCACTGTGTGAACACCTACCCAATGGGTACGTTGCTGGTCTGTCCGGAGTGCGCTCACGAATGGGTTCCTGGTGAAGAATCGGAATCCTCGGAAACTGACGCAGTGATCCGTGATGCGGTGGGCAACATTCTCGCCGACGGCGATACCGTCACAATCATCAAGGATATGAAGGTCAAGGGCAGCTCCAACACCTTGAAGGTGGGAACGCGAGTACGCAACATTCGCCTCGTGCCCGGCCCTGGCGGTCACGACATCGAAGCCAAAGTCGATGGCTTTGGACCGATGTACCTGAAGTCCAGCATCACGAAGAAGGCCTGAGCCATCGTTTGACGGGTCGCCCTATGACTGCTTTCGAAAACTTGGGGCTGATCTCATCTCCAACAACCATCGAAGCGAACCTCGATGATCCGTGGAGATGCTGGGAATCGAACCCAGGTCCGTCAGCTTCTTAGTGAACATTCTCCGAGCGCAGCTAACAGGAGATTGTAGGGAACAACACTGCTGCCAGCACCGATGACGTTCCTTAGTTAGCTAAGTTTTCCCTACGAAACCACTAACGAGTCTCGTTGGTAAGCCCTACTTTATGACGCCCGTTATCTAAACCGCAGGGCTGGGTCTAGGCGGACGTTGCTACCTAAGCAGCAATCGCAAGCTGAGGCTTGGCGTTTATTTTTGTTTCCGGCTCTTTTACGTGGCTCCGGAGACCACGGCTCGCTTCTTTCACCTCGACGACCAACGTCGAAACCAATCATCCCCTCGTTAGTTCACGGCCTCTTTGGCCGCACTTCCATGATACAGCCTCAAGGTGGGCTTTCCAACGGGGTGTCGGGTGGGGTGTCGTGATCGGCGTCTTCACGCCCTGCCGATGGTAGCTAGTGAGAGGACCGAGCAGCCGGCCGGAAATGTGGTTCCCGTTCGGCTTCGAAATTGAGTGCTCGGCGCCGCGCGCCGCGCACTCGCAACGACGCCATCTCGAAGTCGAAGGGACCCCGCTCTCGGTGAAGTCGGGCGGAATACAGATGAAAGGTGCGCACGGTGGTCCTTTCGCAACGTGTCGAACGGCCCTTTCAGTATGCGAAATTGCGGGGTGATCACGGTGAAACATTCATGAGTTCTTGGTGACGCGAACCTGAATCTTCTTCGACTAACCGAATTTCTCGACATTGCGCACCGTGCGCGCAATCTCACGCTCGGCGTCACGCTTGGCGAGGGCCTGGCGGTGGTCGTGCTGCTTACGCCCGCGGGCCAGCGCAATCTCAACTTTCGCCCGTCCGTTCTTGAAGTACAGCTTGAGCGGCACGATCGTGAGCGGCTGGGTGCGCGTCTTGTCGTGCAGTTGGTCGAGTTGATGGCGATGCACGAGGAGCTTGCGCCGCCGGTCGGGGTCGTGGCTGCCAAAGCCCACCGCGTAGGTCCACGGGGGGATATGGGTGCCCAATAGCCACAGTTCGCCGTCATCGATGCGGGCGTAGCTATCGGCGATCTGGGCCTTGCCCTCGCGAAGCGATTTCACCTCAGATCCGGTCAACATGATGCCGCATTCGAGGGTCTCGAGGATCTCGTAGTCGTGCCGGGCGCGACGATTCGTGGCGACCACCCGGTCACCGTTCCCGGCGTCGTCCTTCTTCTTGGCGCGCCGCTCCTGCATCTGTTTCGCCCGGGCCACGCCATCCAGCGTAGTGAAGAGTGTTCGAGAGCACGAGGGCCGGTCGGTAGGGTGACGTTGTGCTTACTCTTACCGGGCTACAACGAGACGCGATGGTGGCCACCTGCGTCCGCGCCCTGCCGAATGAAGGGTGCGGTCTCTTGCTCGGGACCCCCGAAGGCGTCGTCACTGACGTGGTGCCCAGCGCGAACGTGGCGGACTCGGCCAAGATCTACGAGATCGACAGCCGCGTGCTGCTGCGGACCTTTCGTCGCGCGGATGACGAAGGACTGGTGGTGCTCGGGGTCTTTCACTCGCACACCCACTCCGAGGCCTATCCCAGTCCCACCGACGTCGCTCAGGCTCCCGATTCGGGCTGGCACTACGTGTTGGTGTCGTTGCGCGACGTGCCGGCGGTCGTCCGTAGTTTTGCGATTTTCGACGAGACGGTCACCGAGGAGACGGTCGCTGTTCAGTAGCATTCTCGGGCGCCTAGAGAGGTCGCCCAGCGAAGAAACAATGAGGAGCAACCGTGTTGACCACCAGCTTGACGAACTCGTCGTATCCGATCGCGTTCAACATCGTACTGCTGGCCGTGAGGCTCTTTCTCGGCACCATGATCTTCGCCCACGGCTACCGGAAGTTCTTCGGCGGGGGGAAGATTGACGGTACCGCCAGCTGGTTTGAGTCCATTGGCATGAAGCCCGGCAGGCTCAACGCCATGATGGCGGCCTCGACCGAAGTCGGCGTGGGAGTGCTCTTGACGCTGGGGCTCTTGACGCCGCTGGCTTCGGCCGGACTCATCGCCTTGATGGTGGTGGCGATCGTGACCGTACACCGGAAGAACGGCTTCTTCATCTTCAACAAGGGCGAGGGCATCGAGTACACGCTGGGCGTCGCGGTCATGTCGTTGGTGCCCGGGACCTTGGGCGCAGGCAAGTTCTCGCTCGACAACGCGTGGAATCCTCTGCACTGGTCACATACGGCGAGTCTCTGCGTGACGTTGATCGTCGGTCTCGGGGGTGCCCTGGCCCAACTGATCGTCTTCTATCGTCCTTCGAGGAACGGCTAGTGGTCACACCGGGGTCGGTTTCCGCTAAATTTGACTGAGTTGGTCATCAATTGGCCACCTTGTCGAAAGAGCAGCCATGACGGCAGTAGTTCGAATCCCCACCGTCCTTCGCCCCGCCATGGGTGGCAATACCGTCATCCCGGTCCGAGGGACCACGATCGGTGAGGTGCTGAGCGAGCTGACGATGTCGTACCCAGCGGTGAAGGGCCAGTTGCTGAACGACGACGGCACGTTGCACCGGTTCTTGAACGTCTACGTCAACGACGACGACGTTCGCTACCTCGGCGGCGTCGGGGCGCCCGTTGTCGACGACGACGAGATCACCCTGTTGCCGGCGGTGGCCGGGGGAGCGCGGTAGTGGCGCGTCACGCGTCAGTCCTGGAACTTATCGGCAACACGCCGGTCGTTGATGTGAGCGCCCTGTCGCCCAAGCCCAACGTCACGATCCTGGCCAAGCTCGAGGGCCGCAACCCGGCTGGATCGGTGAAGGATCGCGTCGCGCTGTCGCTCATCGAGGCCGCCGAACGCGACGGCGTCTTGGTGCCCGGCAAGCCGGATCAGATTCTGATTGAGCCGTCATCGGGCAACACGGGCATTGCGCTTGCCATGGTCTGTCGCCTGCGCGGCTATCTGCTCAAGGTCGTGCTGCCGTCGAACGTCTCACCCGAACGTCGCCAGTTGCTGCTGGCGTGGGGCGCCGAGATCATTGACTCACCGGGCAGCGAGGGATCCAACGGAGCGGTTCGCCTCGCTCAGCAACTCGCCGGCGAACACCCCGAGTGGACGTTTCTCTACCAGTACGCCAACCCGGCCAACCCGTGGGCGCACTACACCATGACCGGACCAGAAATCCTGGCCGATGTTCCAGAGGTCACGCACTTCGTGGCGGGTCTTGGGACGTCGGGCACCCTGATGGGCGTGGGTCGCTATCTGAAAGAGCACAAGCCCGACGTGCAGATCTGGGCGATCGAACCACCCAGTGGTGAAATGGTCGACGGGCTTCGCAGTCTCGAAGACGGCTATATCCCACCGATCTTCATTGATAACGACGGTACCAAGTTGCTCGATCGCAAGGTCGTCGTGCGACCCAAGGAGTCGATTGAGTGGACCCGCCGGATGACTGAAGTCGGCCTCTTCGTTGGCCTCTCATCTGGCGCGATCATGGCCGGTGCCGTGAAGTGCGCCAACACCATCCCCGACGATCAGGTGGCCACCATCGTGACGATCGTCTGCGATGACGGTTGGAAGTACCTCTCGACGGGGGCCTGGAGCGACGATATCGACGAGGTCGTCGAACGAGCCAAGAAGATCATCTACTTCTAGGGGGTCGCCCTCGGTAGATCTCTACTACCGTGGTCAAGCACTACGCGTGGTGCCAAAGGAGTCGCATGTCACAACTACGGGCCGACGGCCGCACCCCCGAACAGGCTCGACCGCTCACGTTCGAGCGCGACTACACCGAGATGGCCGCGGGGTCGGTACTGGTGAGTTTTGGCCGCACCCGAGTGCTCTGCACGGCATCGGTCGAAGAGGACGTGCCGCGATGGCTGCGTGGCACCGGCAAGGGCTGGGTGACCGCCGAGTACTCCATGCTCCCGGGCTCGACGTCCGAACGCGTGAGTCGCGAGGCCGCGAAGGGCAAGCAGTCCGGTCGCACTCAAGAGATCCAGCGTCTCATCGGTCGCTCACTTCGCACGGTCACCCGTCTCGAACTCCTGCCTGACGTGCAGATAACGGTGGACTGCGACGTGCTCCAGGCCGACGGTGGTACGCGCACGGCCTCGATCTGCGGCGGCTACGTGGCGCTGCACGACGCCATCACCCGAATGGTGATGGCGGGCAGGTTGGCCGAGCACGCGCTGAGTGACCTGGTCGCGGCGGTATCGGTGGGCATCGTCGGCGGGGTTGCGATGTTGGACCTACCCTACGAGGAGGACTCGCGCGCTGACACCGACATGAATGTCGTGATGACCGGCGTCGGCCGCTTCGTGGAAGTCCAGGGCACCGCCGAGCAGGAGGCCTTCACTCGCGAAGAGCTCGACCAGTTGCTCGAACTCGCCGCGGGTGGTATCGCCGACATCCACGCCGCGCAGCGTCTCGTCCTGGCGACGCCACCCGCACCTCGTACGACGTGACGGTGTTCGTCCTCGCGACGGCCAACCCCCACAAGGCCGACGAGATGCGCGAGATCTTCGATTCGCTCGGCATCGAATCGCGGCCCCGCCCCGAAGGGGTTCCCGACGTGGACGAGACGAGTGACACCCTCGAGGGCAACGCCCTCTTGAAGGCTCGGGCGTTGGCGGCGGCGACGGGCGAGGCCGCCGTGGCCGACGACACCGGACTATTCGTCGACGCCCTCGACGGCCGACCGGGCGTCTTCAGTGCGCGATACGCCGGGGACGGCGCGAGTTACCAGGACAACGTTGACAGACTCCTGGCCGAGTTGGCGGACGTGCCCGATTCGCGCCGCGCCGCCCGGTTCCGTACCGTGATTGCGGTGGCCTTCCCGAGTGGCGAGTCGTTTACGGTGGAGGGGGTGCTCGAGGGATTCATCACCCACGACGCTCGCGGTGAAGGGGGTTTTGGCTACGACCCGGTCTTCGCCCCGGTCGACGGGGCCGGACGAACGTTGGCCGAACTGACGCCCGAGGAGAAGAACGCGCTGTCACACCGCGCGCGCGCACTGCGCGCGCTTGCTGAGAAACTGGCCAGTTAAGAGGCAGTTCACAGAATATTCACCTTTAGGGTGGGGGTGTGATGGTCCGCGAACTTCCCATGTTCCCCCTGGGGATGGTCGTCTTCCCTCACCAGGTGGTCGGGCTGTGTGTCTTCGAGTTGCGCTACCAGCAGATGCTGCTCGACCTGGACGAGGATCCTCGCTTTGGCACCTGTCTCATCGAGCGCGGATCAGAGGTCGGTGGCGGTGACGAGCGGACGTCAGTGGGAACCGTGCTTCGCATTCTCGGGTCCCAGCAACTGGCCGACGGTCAGACCCTGTTGATGGTGGAGGGGGCTGACTGCTTCGAGGTGACCACGTGGCTCGATGACGCGCCGTATCCGAGGGCCCTCATTAGTGAACGCTGCTGTGACGAGGTCGCCATCGAACCGGCGTTACTGAAGTCGACCGAATCCGCCGTGCGCGCGTTGCGCGCGCTGCAGAGTGAAGTAGTGGCCGACCAGTGCCTGAGGAGCAACTGTGAGATGGACAGCGACCCGTGGGTGCGCAGCTGGCAACTCTGCTCGATGACGCCGATGTCGACGCTGGATCAGTTCAAGGTGCTGAGTCTGAGCGATCCCAATAGTCGCCTGCGTCTTGTTGCGGAGATCTGTTGTGAGCGCTACGGGGACTATCAGCGAATGCTGGCGATTGATTTCTCGCCCCGCCCGATCGACTAGCGGAGTTCCAAGAGGTCGACGACGAAGATGAGGGTTTCGCCCGGCGCAATGACGCCCCCGGCACCACGATCGCCGTAGCCGAGGTGCGCCGGAATGACCAGACGGCGGCGTCCGCCGACCTTCATGCCCACGACACCCTGGTCCCAACCCGCAATGACGTAGCCGCCACCCAGGGGGAAAGAGAACGACTCGCCGCGATTCCAGGACGCGTCGAACTCTTCACCGTTGGACGCCGCGACGCCCACGTAGTGGACGACCGCGGTGTGGCCCTGCTGGGCCTCGTCACCCGAACCCACGACGATCTCTTCAATGATGAGAACGTCGGTTGCGGGTCCGAGGAACGGTTCAACGAGTGGCTTGTCAGACATGGGTTGAGACTCTACTAGCGGCGCTGGCGTCCGCCGCCCACGACGCGAACGTTGCGTGCTTCACGACCCTTGGGGCCCTGCGCCTCTTCGAAGGTGATCTTCTGACCCTGGGCCAGTGACTTGAAGCCGTCACCGACGATGTTCGAGAAGTGGATAAAGAGGTCATCGCCCTTGTCGTCGCTGGCGAATCCGAATCCCTTCGAGTCATTGAAGAAACTGACCACCGCTTCGCTGTCGCCGCGGGCGCTGCGCGGGGCTGCCGCGCGGTCGCTGAAACGGGGCTCGTGACGTTCGCTGCCCCGCTCGACGCGCGGAGCGCGCTCGGCGACACCGCGATCGGTGCGAGGGCCGCGTTCAATCGTGCTGGCACCACGAGGAGCGAAGGAACGCTCGCCGCGGCCACGGTCTTCGGGGCTACGTGGGGTGCGGGGTCCTCGATCGGCAAAGCTCCGCTCGGGGCGAGGGCCGCGTTCGTCGCGATCGGCGAAGCTGCGCTCACGACGCTCAGGTCGCTCGAAGTTTCGCGGGCCGCGGGTTCGGTCACTGTCACGCGACGAACCACGACTCGACTGACCCTTGCCACCACGGTCGTCGAGACGCTCCGCGGCGACGGCGTCGTCAACGGCGCCGAGCCGGATTGCGGGCGCGTCTTCACGCGACTCGATTGAGGTGGGTACGCCGAGGGCCTTCTGGAGACGTTTGACCTGACCGATGACGTCCTCGCCAACGAGTGATATCACGGCGCCGGTGGCTCCCGCACGACCGGTTCGACCCGAGCGGTGGAGGTAGTCCGTCGCCTGCGCGGGTGGGTCATAGTGCACGACCACGGGAAGCAGATCGATGTGGATACCGCGAGCCGCGACGTCGGTCGCGACCAGGACGCGAATCTGGCCACTCTTCACACTGCGCAATGCGCGTTCACGTTGTGCCTGGGTGCGGTCACCGTGCAACGGCACGGCGGAGATGCCCCGCTCTTCGAGTTGGCGAGCCAATCGGTCGGCGCCGTGCTTGGTGCGGGTGAAGACGATTGCGCGGTCGTACTCTTCGATGATGTCGGCGGTGAACTGGGGACGCTGATCGCGTGGGACCCGCCAGAAGTAGTGGTCGACATCATTCGGGGCCTCTTCACCGACGACGTCGTGCACTGCGGCGTCCTTGGTGAACTCCCTGACCAGTGACTTCACGTCGGGGCCCATGGTTGCCGAGAACAGCATGACCTGGCGGTCGTGCGGCGTCGAGCCGACAATGCGGCGAACGGCGGGCAGGAAGCCCATGTCGGCCATGCGGTCAGCCTCGTCCAGGACGAGGACGTCGAGATTCTCCACGTTGACTTCGCCACGATCGCCGAGGTCGATCAACCGACCGGGGGTGGCGATGATGATGTCGCAACCCTTTCGCAGGGACTTGACCTGACGCTCGATGTCGGCTCCGCCGTAGACGGCGTTGACGTGCAGCCCGAGGGCCGCGCCGAGTGGTTCGAGCACTTCGTGAACCTGGACGGCGAGTTCGCGGGTCGGCAGGAGCACGAGACCGCGGGGGCGGGCGGGGCCACCCTCGCGCTTGGCCGGCGCCTGACTCGCGGCGACACGCTGCAGCATCGGCAATCCGAAGCCCAGGGTCTTGCCCGAACCCGTCTTCGCCTTGCCACAGATATCGCGACCGGCCAGGGCGTCATGAATGGTCATGGCCTGGATCGGGAAAGCGGTGGTGATGCCCTGACTCTCGAGCACCGCGCAGAGGTCTGCGTGAACTCCCAGATCGGCAAAGGTTTTATTGGTGGCGTACGAATCCTGTGACGACGTCACGGACTCTTTGGTTTCAATACTCACGGAACTACGGTCTTTTCTCGGTTGGACCCGGAACCGGCGTTCGAAAGTATGGGCCCAAGCTCATTTCCTGGAGCTTCCTCTCTAGTCTAGGTCGATAGAACCCACTTTGGGCAGAAAACTTGAGGAGCATCTATGGCACGACTTGAAGTGGGGTCAAAGGCACCGCAGTTCACATTGACGAACCAGAGCGGGCAGAAGGTCGCCCTGAAGGACTTTGCGGGGAAACGGGTGGTGCTCTACTTCTACCCCGCCGACGACACGCCCGGATGCACCAAGGAGGCGTGTCAGTTCAACGACGAACTCGGCGCTTTCCAGAAGCTCGGCGTGACGGTGCTCGGCGTCTCTCCCGACGGGGCCGAGAAGCACGCGGCATTTCGTGCCAAGTACTCACTCACCTTCGATCTCCTGAGCGACCCGGACAAGAAGGTGATGGCGAAATACGGCGCCCACGGCGAGAAGATGATGTACGGAAAGAAAGTCATCGGCGTCATCCGCTCGACATTCGTGATCGGGCCGACCGGACGAATCGAACGGGCGTGGTACGCGGTGCGCGCCGACGGCCACGCGGCCAAGGTGATCGGTTCGCTCGGGGCCTAGCCCGCGTTGTGTCGGCGCACCGTGCGGACACGGTGCCAGAGACCCGCGATGAGCAGCAGCACGATCACGATGATGATCGGGGTCTGCGCGGCGTGGAAGTCCTTGCTGACGTGCTGCCAGTTCGCGCCCGCCGCGTAGCCGAGGCAGGCGAGCAGGGAGACCCACGCGGCCGAACCGACCAGCGTGAGGATCGCGAAGGGTCCGCGCTTCATCTCGGCGATGCCGGCCGGCACCGAGATGGCGCTGCGAACGACCGGGAGCACCCGGCCGATCAAGACCGAGATCGCGCCGTACTTCGCGAACCACCGCTCGGCGGCGTCAAGATCCTTGTGCGTGAGAAGGATCCACTTGCCCCAGCGGTCGACGATCGTTCGCCCCGCGCTGCGACCGACTTCGTAGGCGATCACCGATCCAACCAGCGAACCGAGCGTCCCGATGAGAATGACCGCCCACAGTGAGAACTGCGCGTGCCCGGTCACCGCCGCCGTGCAGAGCGCCCCGGCGAAGCCGAAGGTCACCTCCGAGGGGATCGGCGCACAGGCCGATTCGACGATGGAAAGCACGATGAGCGCGAAGTAGCCGTACTGCTGTACAAATGACTGCATCCAACCATTCTCGCACGGCCCAAAGAGGGGTCGCGCCAACCGGGCGAGTTTCCTACTTCTGGTGGTGACTGCACCAGTAGGTGGTGCGCGCGCCAATCGTGGCCTGCAGCATCGGCGCCCCGTCACGCGGGCACAGCCCCCCCGGGAAGCGCGCCTCCATGTGGTCACCCGTGTGTGAGCCACCGCGTCGCATCAGTGTTCGCATCGTCTGGTTGAAGGCCCGGAAGAGGTCCGCGCGCTGTTGCGTGCTCAGCGTGCCGGTCGGAGTGCGCGGATCGATGCCCGCGCGAAACAGGATCTCGTCGCCGAGCAGGTTCCCGACGCCCGCGACCACCGACTGATCGAGGAGTCGAGCCTTGATCGGCGGACCCTCACCTCGTGCGATGTGGATCATCCGATCGAACTGCTTGCGCGTCAGTGAGAGGGCGTCGGGTCCGAGTTCGGAGAGATCTGGGTCGATCTCGAATCGACCCAGACGACGAGGGTCGTGCAGCACGAGTCTCCGGCCGTCACTGAACTCGAGACCACCGCGAACCCACTCCGCCCGGTACGAGTGGGGACCGTAGAAGAGTCCGTCGATACCCGCCTCGTCATCGATCAGCAGCACGCCGGTCATTCCAAAGCGCATGCCCAGGGTGACGCCGTTGGTTTCGAGCAGGAGCAACTTGCCACGTCGCGACGTTCCGGTCACCGTCAGGTCCCTCACCGTTCGGGCCCACGACGAGCGCGACGAGAGCTTCTTGGCGGCGTACGCATCGGCCCAACCGCGCGTGATGGTGGTCCCGACGATGCGATCGGCCAGTTGGCGATACGTCTCTATTTCGAGGACCTCGGGCACGCGCCGCAGCGTAGCGCCAACTGGCCCGCGGGGAGTCCCCCTAAGGTTGACCCGTGGCACTAGACAAGCCCCAGTGGCGTGAGCTCTTCAGCGAAGTCGTGACCTCGGGACTGTGCACGGGCTGCGCGGCCTGTGTCGTGGCCTGCCCCCACCCCGTGCTCGACTACGAATCGGCCAACGGCATCTACAAGCCATTCCACCTCGATCTCGACGGCGGCCCCGACAACTGCACGCACGGCGAGAAGGGCTGCACCATGTGCACCCGCGCCTGTCCGCGCTTTCGCAACTGGGAGAGCGAGATCGACACGCACCGCTTCGCCCGGGAACGGACCGACGACGAGGTCTACGGTATCGGCGACGTCCTGCTCGCTCGCGCGAGTGATCCCGCCCTCGTGGAGAACGGCCAGGACGGCGGATTCGTCTCGGCTCTGTTGATCTACGCGCTGGAGCACGACATCATCGACGCGGCGCTCGTCAGTGGTCTCGAAGGCGATGGATCCACGTGGCGCGCCCAACCGCGGGTGGCCCGGACGCGCGCGGAGGTGATGGCGACCGCCAAGTCGCGTTACACCTACAGCGCGAATCTGCTCGCCTATCCCGAGGCGGCCGAAGGCGGCGCCGAGCGCATCGCCCTGGTCGGCATGGGGTGCATGGCGTCGGCACCGGGCGCGATGCAGACCCGCAAGGCCGGGAAGATCGCGCGGCGGCTGAGCCTCACCATTGGTCTTCTCTGCTCCAAGACCTTCGACGACGCGATCTTCGAAGAGCTCTTCGAGGCGAAATACGCCATCAAGCGCGCCGACATCACGAAGATGAACATCAAGGGCGTCTTCCAGATCTGGACCAACGACGGCAGCTTCCACGAGGTGCCATTGAAGGAGGCGCAGCCGTTCACCCGAGAGGGCTGCACGCGGTGCCCCGACTTCGCCGCCGAGCACGCCGACATCTCAACCGGTGGCATCGGCGCCTTCGGCGACTGGACGCTCGTGATCGTGCGAACGGACAAGGGTCGCGAACTCATGGACGCGATGAAACAGGCCGGGCTCATCGAAACTCGCCCCGGCGACGACGATCCCGGCGCGGTGGCCCTGCTGCACAGGCTCGCCCAGCTTTCGCGCAAGCGCTGGCCCGTGGACGCCAACCCCGGACCTCGCCGCATTCCGCTGACGCCGTCCTGACCCCGTCCCTGGGCGGAGTCATCGAGCGAGTCCGTGAGCCTGCCCGCAGCACGCCGAGAGCCCCTTCCGGTAGAAATGGTCCGATGGCAACGAGCGGACAATGACCGAACGGACGCTGCGAAGGTCGAGGGTCATCGCCGCCTGCACCGTCGTGGTTGCTGGAACCGTGGCGCTCGTCGTCGGAGTGCGGGGCGGCTCGACCACAACTCGGACCGTCGCCGAGCAACGGGTCTGCACGATTTCGTCGCTCAGCGTCGCCGTCGTTGGCCGCGGAGCGGCGTTGGGCCACACGGGCGACACGCTGGTCTTGCGCGACGTCAGCGCCCACGGGTGCACGTTGACCGGGTACGCCACCGTCATCGCCAGTTTCTCTTCGCCCGTCGCCACCACGACCGGCCCAATCAGCATCGCGGGCCCTGGGGCGGCAGTGGTTGCGCGCCACACCCGAAGCGGGTACCTCGGCGGCGTCACCAAGTCGAACGGTTCCGCGACGGGCTTCTCACTGCCCATCGTCTCGCTGTCCGCGAGGACCGGCGTGGCCTCGGCAACCGTTGAGTGGGCCGAGAATCCGAGCGGCTCAGCCACGTCCTGTCCAACGTTCACGTACCTGGTCGTGCGACTGCCCGGAGGACTTCAAGAGAAGCAGCTTCGCGCCCGGGGCTCGATCTGCGGCGGGTTCCAGGTGCACCCCTTCGTCCACGGAACGACCGGCGACCTGACCGTGAACCACTGAAGCCCAACGCCGCTTTCAGCGCACCGGACTTCGAAACCTCCGCGTTCGACGACGAGGCGAAGAGCCGAACCCACCGAGGATCCCCCCGGTCGAGACACTTCGCGGAACCGGCCCGCCGAGCATGAACCGGGCCAGCGTTAGAGTCGAAACATGGCGTCTCGACCGACATTCACGACCATCCTCCTGGTACGCCACGGCGTCACGTCAACGACCGGCACCGTCCTGCCCGGGCGCGCCCCCGGACTGCACCTGGCCGAGCGTGGCGTAGCCCAGGCGGAAACCGTCGCGCAGCGGCTGGGCGAACTCTCGAGGAAGCCAGTCGCTCTCTACGTCTCGCCCCTCGAGCGCGCCCGCGAGACGGCCGCGCCCATCGCCAGGGCCCTGCACCTGCGGGCGGTCGCCGATCGGGGGCTGCTCGAATGCGACTTCGGCACCTGGACCGGCAAGAAGCTGAGTCTCCTGCATCGAAAGTCCGACTGGCGCACCGTCCAACACGCCCCGAGCGCGTTCCGATTCCCCGAGGGCGAGTCGTTCAGCGAGATGCAGCAACGCATGTGGAAGACGCTCGAGAAGCTCGCCGCCCGCCACCGCAACCGCACCTTCGTCGTCGTGAGCCACGCCGACCCGATCAAGGCGGCCGTCACCTACGCCCTGGGCGTGCCACTCGACCTGTTCCAACGCACGGTCATCTCGACGTGCTCGGTGAGCGCCATCGCCTTCACGAACACCTCACCCGTCGTGCTCAGCGTCAACAACACCGGGTCCCTGCGGGACCTTTCGCCATCATGAACTACGTCTTCGACAGTCCCGACAAGGTGATGGTCGGGGTGCGCGGTGAGGTCGGCAGCCGGCTGTTCCTGCTCCAAGCCCGCCAGGGCCGTCGTCTCGTGATCGTCAAATGCGAGAAGCAGCAGTTGAGTGCCCTCGCCGAGTGGCTGGGCCAGGTGATCGCCGATCTCGGTCGGCCCGGGCACCTTCGCGACGACTTCGCCCTCGAGCCCGAATACGAGGCCGACTTCACGGCCGGCGAAATTGCGGTTGCTCTCAATGACGACGACGAGACCATCGAAGTCACGTTCGAATCGGCTGACGACGACGACGTACTCGAACTGACGCTCACCAAAGAGTGGGCCGGCGGACTCGCGATCGCCGTCACCCGTCTCGTCGAGGCGGGACGACCACCCTGTCCCCTCTGCGGGGGACCGCTCGACGCCAGGGGCCACGACTGTCCTCGGACCAACGGACACCGTCCCCCGATCCGCTAGCACCGTGAACCGCGCCGAACAAAGCACGCTGCTCTCGAAGGGCTCGATCGAGGTGGAGGGTCGGGTGCACGGCTCGTCCAACCAGGCCCTCCTCGTGACCGTGACGCTCGACGGCGTTTCGGGTCAGGCCTGCTACAAGGCCGAGGCCGGTGAGCGCGCCCTGTGGGACTTTCCCGACGGACTCTGGAAACGAGAGGTCGCGGCCTACGAACTCGACTGTCTGCTCGACACCGACCTCGTGCCCACGACGGTCGGGCGTGACGACGCCCCGTTCGGCTGTGGATCGCTGCAGTGGTGGGTGAACGACAACCTCGAGGACCACTACTTCACGCTGCGCGAACGCCCCGAGTTCCACCGGTGGTTCGCCGACCTCGCCGCCTTTGACGTGGTCGCCAACAACGCCGACCGAAAGGCCGGCCACGTGGTGTTCGACGGAACCCGTTGCTGGGCGATCGACAACGGGCTGTGCTTTCACGAAGAGGACAAGCTGCGCACGGTCATCTGGGAGTACGCCGGCCTCGCGGTGGCACCGCACCTGATCGAGCGTCTCGATGCCTTCGCCAAGGGTGACGGGGGTGCCCTCGTCGAGTGGCTGAGCCCCCACGAGTTGGCACTCGCCCAGATGCGCGCCCACGGCCTGGTCGAGAGCAGTTCGTACCCGAGTCCCGAAGAGGACCGCGACTGGCCGCCCTACCCCTGGCCGCTGATCTAGAGCAGCGGGACGAGGTCCCCCTCGAATTCGGGCACCCCGGACTCGAGGAGCGCGAAGGTCACCACCGACCCGACGCCAAAGAAGCCGGCCGCCCACCAGAAGGCGACGGCGTAACCGTGCAGCGTGGACTGCGCGACCCAGAGTTTCATCGGCAGTACGGCGGTCGTGTGCGCGTGGAGGGCACGCGTCGTCACCGTCACGGCGATGGTGTTGAGCAGGGCCGTGCTGACCGAGCCACCAATCTGCTGGGACGTGTTGACGAGTGCCGAGGCGGCCCCGGCGTCGTGGCGCATGATGCCCGCCGTGGCGCTGGCCGTCGCCGGCGCGAGGATCAGACCGAGACCGAGACCGGTCACCACCAGACCGGGCAGCACGTTGCCCACGTAGTCGGGCTGCACGGTCAGCTTGGTGAAGAGAATCATGCCGAGCATGCCGAGAATCATCCCGACCGGCACCAGGGGGCGCGGGCCGACCATGGCGAGCAGCCGGGCACTCGCCAGCGTCGCGGAGAGCGCAATCGCCCCGACCAAGGGGAGGAAGGCCACGCCGGTGCGCAGTGGCGAGTAGCCGAGCGTGTTCTGGAGGTAGTAGGCGAGGAAGAGTGAAACTCCGAAGATCCCGATGCTCGTGATGAAGAGCGCCACCAACGAACCTCCGCGCGTGCGGTTCAGCAGCAGCCGTAGCGGCAGTAGCGGGTGCGCGGAACGTCGTTGCCACGCGACGAAGAACGCGAGGAGCACCGTGCCCATCACCAAGCTGCCCCACGTGGCCTCATTCGACCAACTCGAGGTCACCGCGTGGCCGAGTCCGTAGACCACGAAGAAGAGGCCGCCGCTGCCCAGCGCCGTGCCGAGCACGTCCAAACGGGCCTGGCGCGCGCTGCGGCCCGATGCGACGAAGAGCGCGACGCCCACCAGGGCCACTGCGGCGAAGAACAGGTTGATGAAGAGACACCAGCGCCACGTCTCCCACTGGGTCAGCGCGCCACCGAGCAGCAGACCAATGGCGGCACCCGAACCCCCGATGGCGCCGTAGATGGCGAAGGCCTTGGCTCGCTCCTTCGGATGTTCGAAGGTGGTCGTCAGCGCGGCGAGGGCCGCCGGAGCCAGGACGGCACCGAAGGCCCCCTGGAACGCCCGGGCGGTCACCAACGTCGAAAAGCTGTGGGCCGCGCCACCCAGGGCGCTCGCGACCGCGAATCCCGCGAGGCCGATGAAGAGCGCCGTGCGCCGACCCCAGAGGTCGCTCAGACGCCCGCCCACGAGAAGCAGCGAGCCGAACGCGAGGGCGTAGGCCGTGATGAGCCACTGACGGTTGCCCGCTGAGAAATGAAGATCCAACTGCGCGCGCGGCAGCGCGATGTTGATCACGGTTGCGTCGAGGGCCACCATCAACTGGGTGATGCTGACTACCGCGAGCGTCCACCACCTACGGGTGTGCAACAGAGAGGGAGAGCTACTCATAACGGTGCCCACAGCCTAAGGAGTGGCGGTTTGGCAACGGCGCATTCCGCACGAAGCCCCGACCGCTCGGTCGGGGCTTCGCCATAACGAAAAGGGGTACTAGCCGCGCGACTTCAGGGCGGCAATCAAGGCAGGCAACACCTTGTGCACGTCGCCCACGATGCCGAGATCGGCGATCTGGAAGATGGGGGCGTCGGCGTCCTTGTTGATGGCGACGATGTTCTTCGAGCCCTTCATCCCGACCATGTGCTGGGTCGCGCCCGAAATGCCACAGGCGATGTAGACCGTGGGCTTGACGGTCTTGCCGGTCTGGCCGACCTGGTGCGAGTAGGGCACCCAGCCGGCGTCGACGATGGCGCGGCTCGCGCCGGCGGCACCGTGCAGCAACTTCGCCGTCTCCTCGATCAGGGCGTACTTGTCCGCTTCACCGAGCCCGCGGCCCCCCGAGACCACGACCGCGGCCTCCTCGAGTTTCGGCCCGGTGCGCTCTTCGACGTGCGAGACGACGATCGTCGCGCCACCGCGCGCTCCGGTGTCACCGGCCGGCGCCGACACCACGGTGGCACTCGGGCCGCCCGCCGACTCGGCGGCGAACGACTTCGCCCGCGCGACGACGATGCCGGGGCCCTCTGCGGTGAAACGAGCCCTCACCAGCAGCGTGCCGCCGAAGACGGGGTGCTCGGTGACGACCCCACCTTCGTCGATGAGACCCGTCACGTTGGTGAGTACGGGTCGGTCCAACCGGGCCGAAAGACGACCGGCGATGTCGCGGCCGTCGTAGCTCGTGGGAATCAGGATCACGTCCGGAGCGCCGCTGGCCACGAGCGCCGCAATGGCCGACGCGACCGGCGCACCCGGCAGGGCGCCGTTCAGATCGCCGACGTCGTAGAGCGTGGTGGCACCGTACTCTCCCGCCAGGGCGGCCAACGCGGGGGCGTTGCCGTCCCAGGTGACGGCCGAGACCGTGGCGCCGAAGGTGCGGGCGTGGGTCAGCAGTTCGAGCGACGTCGACGTGAGGGTTCCGTTCGACGGTTCCGCGACAACCCAGATTGATGAAAGTGCCATTGTCGTCTCTCCTACAGAACCTTGATCGATTCGAGGAACGCGATGATCTTGTCGGCGCCGTCTCCCTCGTCAACGTGCTTCTCACCCGATTGGCGCGACTCGGCGGCCACGACCGACGTGATCTCCTGGCGCGCGCCGGCCGGTCCGACCTCACCCGCGAGGCCGAGATCGTCGACACTCAGCACCTCGATCGGCTTGGACTTGGCGGCCATGATGCCCTTGAACGATGCGTAGCGTGGCTCGACGACACCGGCCGTGACCGTCACCAGCGCGGGCAGCGGCGAGCTGACCTCGTCGTAGCCGGCCTCGGTCTGTCGGTTCACCTTCAGCGTCGTGCCCTCGACGGACACCGACTTCGCGAAGGTGATCGACGGCAGGCCCAGGAGCTCGGCGAGTTGGACGGGCGTGGTGCCGGTGTAGCCGTCCGAGGACTCGGTGGCGGCCAGCACGAGATCGGGGTTCACTCGACGGATGACGGCCGCCAACACCTTGGCGGTTCCCAGGGAGTCGGTGCCGCGCAAGGAGTCGTCACTGACGATGATGGCCCTGGCGGCCCCCATGGCGAGCGCGTTGCGCAGTCCCGCCACGTCCGCCGCGGAGCCCATGGAGACGACGGTCACCTCGCCCGCGCCGGCCTTGTCGACCAACTGCAGGGCCATCTCGACTCCGTAGGTGTCGGCCTCGTCGAGGATCAACTTGCCCGAGCGATTCAAGTTGTGCGTCGGCTCCAAGGCCTGCGGCGCCGCCGGGTCGGGTATCTGTTTTACGCATACGACAACGTTCATGGTCGCCAATCTAGGGCATCCGGTGAGGGCCTCACCGGAGGGGACCGGCGAACCACGGCCAACGCCGTGGCGGGGTCATCGGTGATGATGCCGTCGACGCCGAGGGCGAACATCGCCTCGATGTCGCTCTGGGTGTTCACCGTCCATACGTTGAGTGCGAGGTCGAGCTCGTGCGCTCTGGCCGCGGTCCGGGCGTCCAAACGCTTGAAAAAGGGGTGGACGGCGTCAAAGCCCAGATCGAACGCCTGGTTGAGGGCCTCGTCGACGTCGAGCGCCCAGTGGAGCAGCCAGCCGACCTCCATTGAGGGGTCGCACGAGCGGACGACCGAACAAGTATCCTGATCAAAGCAGGAAATGAGCACCGAATCGGCCCAACCGGCGTCGTGGAGGTGCGTCACCACCTGGCGGGCGAAGTCGCCGGTCTCGTCGTAGGCGGGTTCGCTGGGGTCACGGATGTTCTTGATCTCGACGTTGACCTTCAACCCCGCACAGGCGGCCAGCGCCTCTTCCAGCGTCGGCACGGCGTCGAGCAGCTCACTAGAGCGGGTTTCGCCGATCGAGCGTCCTTCGATCGCCGCGTCATGGTGAACCACCAACGCCCCGTCCAGGGCGCGCCGGACGTCGAGTTCGACCCCGTCCACCCCCAGCGCGGCGGCCGCGAGGAACGCCGGCACCGTGTTTTCGCGCTGAGTGATGTGCAGTCCGCGATGGGCGAAGATGAGGGTCACGGGACCGAGTTTCGCAGGTTCTGCGACGTCGATTGAAAAGTTCTTATGGCGAAATTACCGAGAGGGCCCTTGTAATTGGACCCGCGGACCGTTAAAATTTAATCCCCACCGCATGAGCCCTGTCGGCCTTGGCGCGGCGAATGCACCTAAAGGATTCTTCATGTCGTTAATCTGGAACCGTACCCATGCTTGGGACGATGCCGACTGGCGTGCGCAAGCCGCCTGTCGTGACACCGAACCCGAACTTTTCTTCCCCGTGGGCACCACCGGCATGGCAACCGACCAGATCGAGGCGGCCAAGCGGGTCTGTGTCAACTGTGACGCCCAAAAGTCCTGCCTGGAGTTCGCGCTCGCGACCAACCAGGAGTCCGGCGTCTGGGGCGGCACCACCGAAGACGAGCGCCGCAAGTTGCGCAAGCAGTGGCTGGCCGCACGTCGACGTTCCGCCTCGAACTAGAGTCGCGCGGTCGTCGGGACCTCGACGCGCACGTACGTGCCGCCGCCTTCGGCGTGGGGCACTGATTTCATCTCGATTGTTCCGTGCAACTGCGCGCGGATGAGGTCACGCACGATCGAGAGACCGAGACTGGTCGGCACGTCGAGAGAGAAGTCCTCGCCGAGGCCGCGACCGTTGTCACGAATCTCGGCAATGGCGTTTCCCCCCTCCTGGTAGAGATTCAGCGTCACGACCCCCACGTGCTCGTTACTGGGTCCCCCGAACTCGGTGAAGGCGTGCTCGACCGCGTTGGTGAGCAGTTCGGCCAGGGCCACCGCCAGGGGCGTCGCCAAATCGGTGGAGAGGACGCCGAGTTGCCCGTTCACCACGATCTCCACCGGGTGCAGCGCCAGGACCGTGTCCTCGACGAGCAGCACCAGCGATCGCACGATCTCGTCAAAGACCACCTCTTCACCCGGCTCGCGCGACAGCACCTCGTGCACGACCGCGATGGAGCGCACGCGCCGCTCGGCTTCCAGCAGCGCGGTGCGCGTCTCGACCTCGTCGCTACGTCGGGCCTGGAGCCGCAACAACGAGGAGATCGTCTGCAGGTTGTTCTTCACGCGGTGGTGCACCTCACGCACCGCGGCCTCCTTGTTCAGCACCAGGCGATTGAGTTGGCGAAGGTCCGACACGTCACGGAGCAGGATGACCACGCCCGTCGTCTTGGCGTGTTCGAGCAATGGGACGCAGTGGAAGAGGATCGCCACGTCGTGGCCCTGGTCAACCTCCTCCATGGCCGGGAGGGCGAACTCCAGCGCCCGTTCGACCGCGCGGACGCGAAGACCGAGTTCATCGAGCGATCGTCCCTCGGCGGGCGCGTAGATGCCGAGTCGGTGCAGCGCATTGGTGGCGTTCGGTGTCGCGAACTCCACGTGCCCCGCACCGTCGATCAAGACGATGCCGTCACCGACTCTGGGCATGCCCGGGCCCGCCACGTCGTCCTCTCGGTAGGGAAACGTCGCGTCGGCCACCATGTCGCAGAGTCGCTCGAAGATCGAGAGGTAGGCCTGCTCGTAGAGCGAGGCCGGTCCGCGCAGCGGACCCTGCACGCGCACGAGCACCGCGACGATCCCGGTGTCGAATCGCACGGGAATGCACCAGACCGGCACCCGGTCGTCCAGCGCGTCGAGCTTGAGCTCACCGACGACCCTCGTTCCAGTGTCGAAGGCCAGCCGCACCAGGGGCCACGCGTCGGGGCGTTGGGTGGTCCCCACGAGGTCGTTGTTGATCAACGTCGAGCGGTTGTTCGGCCGCACCTGGCCGAGGACGACGAAGCTCTCCTCGCCGCGGTTCGATGGTTCGTCGACCTTGGCCATCAACAGCATGTCCGAGAACGAGAGGTCCGCCAGCAGCGACCACGAGGCGGTGAGTCGCAACAGGTGGTCAATGGTCGCCTCGTCGAGCGACGTGCGTTGCGACGCGATTTCGGCGAGGGTGGCCACTAGACGGTCCGCAACGGCACGAGGTGTCGCTGTCGGTTGGAGTAGGTGGCGAGCTCGGTGACGCCGCGCGCCTCCAACAGGTCGGCGAGGTCACCGGCGCGCGAGCCCACGCGTTCGAGCCGGTGCGCGTCGCTGGCGGTGGTGAACGTCACCCCTCGCGCGACCAGTCGGTCGAGGAACCCCTCGGCGGGATACTGCTCGCCGATCGGTTTCATCCAACCGGCCGACGAACACTCGACCGACACGTCGGCCAGGGCGGCCGCGTAGGCCATCAGTTCCCAGTACTCACTCGGATCCGAGGCGTAGTAGCCCGCGACCTTGATGAGGTCGGGGTGAGCGAGGACGTCGACCGCGTCGGACGCCGCGAGTTCTTCGACGGCGACCGTGTAGTCGGCCCAGCACTGATCGACGTCGCGGATCGTCCACTGGTGCATCTGGACCTCGTTGTCGATATCGTCAAAGGCCCAGCTGCCGAGCCAGTGCACCGAACCGATCAGCACGTCGAACGGATACTGCGCGTACAGCGACGACAGCACGTCCATCTTCCCGCGCACGTAGTCGACCTCGAGGCCGATCTTCACCGGCAGTCCCTCGTCCTGGGCCAGCTTCGCCAGTGCGACGTAGTCGTCAAGCGAGTTGCGCGCGTGCCAATCGAAGTACTCGGCGATCACCGGGCTCGTGGGCTCGTGGCCGAACTTCTCCCAGAACGGTCCGACCAGTGACATCACGTCCACGAAGCGATTGGCGTGTTCGGTGAGGGCCAGTTCGGTCACGCCGTGCTTGGCCGCCTCGTCGCAGTAGGCCGAAATCTGATCCAACTTGTACCAGACGGAAGACTCCTCGTGAGGCCAGAGATGCAGGTGGTAGTCGATCACGTCGGCTGAACCCCGTTGTCTAAGCCGTGCCGAAGCCGACGATTCGTTCGCTCGCCGGGGTGGCGAACTCGACCCAGGCAATTCGTGACGCCGGGACGCCGACGCGGCGGCCCTTGCGGTCCGTGAGCCACAGCACCTTGTCGCTGCCGAGGCAGGCCTCGACTTCCTTCATGATCTGGTCGCGATCAGCGTCCTCTGGTAGATCGACGTCGAGTTCCTTCATTGATTGCACGATGCCAATACGAATGTCCATGACGACTCCTCTGCCCGCGGGCGGCTTCTCATATGTTACGGCGCTGAGGCAAGATGGAGACGTGAGTGAACTGATCTCGGACCGCAGCCGGCGCTGGGCCGCGACGATGGAGGGTTTCGAAGGCGGCGCCGACGACGTCACCGTGGCCCATCAAGACTCGCGCGCCGCCATCGACGTGGCGGGCCCGGGCGGCGTCAGCGTCGCACGCTCCCTGGAAGAACGCGAGGAGCAGTTGGACGCGTTGCTCGCCCCGGGGGCCACCCGGGGCCACGGGGCGGGAAGCCGTGCGCGCGAGGAAGAGCCCGACCAGTTCCGCACCTGCTTCGAGCGCGACCGCGACCGGATCTTGCACTCCACGGCATTTCGCCGATTGGCGGGAAAGACCCAGGTCTTCATCTTCCCCGACGACCACCTGCGCACCCGGCTCACGCACGCACTCGAAGTGGCCCAGGTGGCGACGGGCGTCGCGCGGGCCGCCGGACTGAACGTGGCGCTGACCGAGGCGATCGCCATCGGTCACGACTGCGGCCACGGGCCCGGCGGCCACGCGAGTGAAGAGGCGCTCGATCCGTTCGTCGTCGGGGGATTCGACCACGCGACGTGGGGCGCCGACGTCTCACTCGTCTCGCTCAACCTCTGCGCCGAGACGCTCGACGGTATTCGCAACCACTCGTGGTCGCGGCCCGCACCGAGCACGCCCGAAGGAGAGGTCGTCAGTTGGGCCGATCGCATCGCCTACGTCTGTCACGACTTCGAGGACGCCGTCGCCGTGGGCATCGTCACGGTCGAGGAACTGCCGGCGCTCGTGCGCGAACGCTGCGGCGAGCGCCGTGGCCAGCAACTGGGTTCCTTCATCAACGCCATGATCCGCACCATCGGTTCAACGGGCGTCATCGGCATGGACGCGTGGCACGCCGAGGCCCTCGCCGCGTTTCGATCGTTCAACTACGAGACCATCTACCTGCGGGGCCCGTCGCGTCAGCAGGCCTCGGTCGTCGTGGCGATGCTGCGCGAACTCGTGGAGTACTTCGCCGCGCACCCCAACCTCATTCCCGACGTCGCCCGTCGCGGCGCAGCACCCGAGAGCCCGCCACTCGCACTGCGCGACGCGGTCAGCTACGTCGCCGGCATGACCGATCGCTTCGCCTGTCGCAGCGCCGTTACCCTGCTGGACTGGCCGATCGACCAGCTGCCGAACGGCATCGACCGCTAGGGCTGGGTTGCCGCGCTCAGGTTGATCGTCGTGGGGGAACCACCGCGCATCCACTCGAGTCGCTGTTCGGTGGTGCGGATCGCGGCCCGCTCGTGGGTGAGGATCCAGAACCGGTTCGCTCGCACCGCGTCCTCGATTGCGAGGGCGACCTCGGATGCGTCGATGCCCGCGCTGACGGCTTCGTGGGCGACCGAGTTGATCGCCTGGACCGTCGGGTCCTCGTTGTAGCTCTTCAGCTCGTTGGGCATGTTGCGCTGGGACTCGAAGATCCTCGTGCGCACGAAACCCGGACACAGCACCGAGACGCCGACGTTCTTGCCCGAGAGCATCAGCTCGTGAAAGAGCGATTCGGAGATGCCGACGACGGCGAATTTGCTCGCGCAGTAGGCCCCCATTCCGGGCACTCCCCCGAGCCCGGCCAGCGATCCGGTGTTCACCACGTGGCCCTCGTTCTGTTCGAGGAAGNNCGGCATGAAGGCGTTGATGCCGTTGATGACCCCGTCGAGGTTGACCCCGAGCACCCAGTCCCAGATCGACTTGGGCGTGCCGATGGCCGGTCCGGCGGCGACCCCCGCGTTGTTGAAGACGATGTGGGCCCCACCGAACTCCATCAGCGCGGCGTCACGCAAGCCGATCACTTCGCTCTCGACGCTGACGTCGACGCGAACGCCGATGACCTTCGCGCCGTCGGCGCGCAGACTCTCGACCGCCTCGTGCAGCGGGGCGGTCTCGATGTCACCGAGCACCAGGTTCGCGCCCGACGACGCGAACTGTCGGGCGGTCGCCAGCCCGATGCCGCTGGCTCCTCCGGTGATCACGGCCGTCTTACCTCGTAGCTCCATGCCCGCCCCCTCGTTGCGCTGATCTAGACCAGTCTGAGTTCTTGACGATAGACCCGTGCGGGACCCTGCGCGGCCACCGTGGTCGCGAGCGCGACGAAGGCCTGGGCGACTTCGCTGTCGGGGTGCGCGACCACGACCGGCTCGCCGCTGTCACCCCCGACCCGCAGTTGGGTGTCGAGGGGAATCTGGCCGAGGAGTGGAATGCCGAGCTCCTGGGCGAGCCGCTCGCCGCCGCCCGCGCCGAAGATCTCGTAGCGCCGTCCGTCGTCGCCGGTGAACCAGCTCATGTTCTCGATCACGCCGCGCACCGCCAGTTTCAGCTTTCGCGCCGCGTAGGCCGAACGCTGCGCCACGCGTTGGGCCGCGGCCTGGGGCGTCGTGACGACGTACATCTCGATTCGCGGCAGTACCTCGGACAGGGTCAGCGCGACGTCGCCGGTACCCGGTGGCATGTCGATCAGCAGGAAGTCAGGTTCGTCCCACCACGCCTCGGTGACGAGCTGCTCGATGGCCTTGTGGAGCATGGGACCGCGCCAGATCACCGGCTGCTCGTCGGGAACGAAGTAACCCATCGACACGCAGCGAACGCCGTGAGCCAACGTGGGGATCACCGTGTCGCCGAGCACGATCGGGTCGTTCACGGCGCCGAGCATCTTGGGCAGTGAGAAGCCGTAGACGTCCGCGTCGAGCACGCCAACCTGGTAACCGGCTTGGGCGAGAGCGATCGCGAGATTCACCGTGACCGACGACTTGCCCACGCCACCCTTGCCCGACGAGACGCCGAGCACTCGGGTCTTGGAGAGTTTGTCCATGAAGCGCGGCGGCGCGTCCCCGTGCTCGTGGTGGCCCGGGCCCGCGTCGCCCGCCATGGCCCCGCGCAGGAAGTTGCGCAGGCCCAGACGCTCGTCGTCGTTCATGGCCCGAACGACCACGCTCGCTCCGGGCGCGCGTTCGGCGATGGCCGCTTCGATGGCGGCGAGGTTGGGCCACTCGGTGACCGGCACCACCAACTCGACGCGCGGCGCACCGTTCACCTCCCCGACGGCCCCGAGGAAGCCGAGTTCGTCGAGCGTGCGAACCAGTTGGGGTTCGACGATGGCGGCCAGTTCACTGCGAAGTTGGGGGTCGAGGGTCACGGGAGTTCCTTTAGAGAGAGCGTCTCGAGATTACCGGCGTGAACGGCCATTTCGCTCCTAGACTTTTCACGTGACGACTTCGCCCCTCGAGAACGAGATCGACCCCTCCCTCTTCACCGCCACGGTCACGAGCCTGACCCACTCCTTTGGCGACAACACCCGCCGCAAGATCTACCTCTACCTGCGCGAGAACCCCGGCGCCACCGCCGGTGAACTGGCCCGCCACAGCGACGTCCACGCCAACGTCGTGCGCCACCACCTCGAACGCCTGACCGAGGGCGGCTACGTGACCTTCGACAACGTGCGAAAGACCACCGTGGGCCGTCCGGCCAAGGGCTACCGCGTGGTCGACCACAGTCTCGTGATGGACGGCTCGATGCGCCGTGACGCCCTGCTGGTCGCGCTGCTGGAGATGGCCCTCGAGCGACTCGGACCCGAGGCCGCCGAAGCAATGGCCCACGACGTGGGCGTCGAGTACGGACGCGCCCTCGGCGCCGCCGTCGTGCCGACGGACACGACTCGCTCGGTCAAGACCGCGATGGCGTCGATCGCGGGACTCTTGACCGCGCACGGCTTCGCCGCACGCGTGGAAGAGAACAACGCCGAACAGTCGGTCGTCTCGGATAACTGCCCCTTCGGTTCGGCCGCGACGCACCACCCGGTGCTCTGCGCAGTCGATCGTGGACTCATCGCGGGCATGCTCGAGGGCCTCGGCGCCGAGCGCACCCTCGTGACGTTGACGTCACGGGCCCGCGGTGACGACACCTGCCGCGTGACGGCCTAGGACCTCGCCAGCGACGTCACATGATGGTGACGTGACCAACGCAGAGGTGCCGCTCGCCACGATCGCGCGTGAGTGGACTCGTCTCGGCTGCCTCGGTTTCGGTGGACCACCCACCCACATCGCGATGCTGCGGCGTCTCTGCGTCGAGCAGCACCAGTGGATCGACGCCCGCGAATTCGAAGACGCCATCGCGGCCACGAACCTGCTGCCGGGCCCGGCGTCCACGCAACTGGCCATCTTCTGCGCGTGGCGCCTGCGCGGTCTGCGCGGCGCGCTGATCGGCGGGATCGGGTTCATCGTCCCGGGGCTCGTGCTCATCGTCGCACTGTCAGCCCTGTTTCTCGCCCACCATCCACCACTTTGGGTGCTCGGCGCGGCCGCGGGGGCCGGGGCCTGCGTGCCCGCGGTGGCCCTGCACGCTTCATCCCAGTTGGTCCCCGCGAGTTGGCGGCGCATGGGCGAGCAGCCTCCCGAGCATCTTCGCTGGTTCCTCTACGCCCTTCTCGGAGCGGCAACGGCCGCGCTGGGGGGTCCCTACGTCGTGCTCGTCCTGCTCGGGTGCGGCGTCACCGAGATCATCGTCCGCCACGACCGTGACCCGCGGCGCCTCCGCGCCGTCGCGCCGGCGCTCGCGGTACCCACCCTCGGCCTCGCCGGCCTCGGCGCGCTCGCCTGGGTCGCGTTCAAAGTCGGAGCGCTCTCCTACGGCGGGGGCTTCGTGATCATCCCCCTGATGCAGCACGACGTCGTCTCCACCTACCACTGGATGACCGGCGCGCAGTTCCTCAACGCCGTGGCGCTCGGCCAGGTGACGCCCGGTCCGGTCGTCTTGACCATCGCGGTCGTGGGCTACGCCGCCGCCGGCGTCGGTGGGGCCCTTCTCGCCACGCTGCTGGCCTTTGGCCCGTCGTTCCTCTTCGTGCTCTTCGGCGCACCGCGGTTCCACCGGATCCGCTCGAACCGCGTCGCGACGTCGTTTCTGATGGGCGCCGGCCCCAGCGTCCTCGGGGCCATCGCGGGTTCGGCGATCCCCCTCGGGATGTCGCTGCACCATCTCTGGCAGGTCCCGGTGCTCGCGGGCGGCCTGGCCTGGTTCTTTCTCCTGCGACGGGGCGTCGTCTCGGGGTTGCTGGCGGCGGGGCTGGTGGGCGTCATCGCCGCCGCCTGCGGCGCCAGCATCTAGGTGTAACCAGCCATCACGT
>PKYK01000042.1 GCA_003133665.1 Acidimicrobiaceae bacterium
CCGCGACTGAGCTTCTTCTTCAACGCGCACAACAACCTCTTCGAAGAGGTTGCGAAGTACCGCGCCGCTCGACGCCTGTGGGCGAGCATCATGCGCGACCGGTTCGGTGCGACCGACCCCAAGTCCATGATGCTGCGCTTTCACACCCAGACCGGCGGGTCGACCCTCACCGCCCAGCAACCGGAGAACAACATCGTGCGCGTGACCATCCAGGCGCTGGCGGCGGCCCTCGGGGGCACGCAGAGTCTTCACACCAACGGCTTCGACGAGGCGCTCGGACTTCCGACGCAACGCGCGGCGAAGCTGGCCCTTCGTACCCAGCAGGTGCTCGGCTACGAGTCGGGGATTGCCGACACGGTGGATCCCCTCGCCGGTTCGTACTTCGTCGAATCGATGACCAACGAGGTCGAGCGTCTGGCGCGCGAGTACATCGCGACCATTGACGCCATGGGCGGTGCGGTCGCCGCGATCGAGTCGCGCTACATGCAGGACGAGATCGAGTCGGCGGCGTACGAATTCGCCCGCGGGGTCGACCGCGGTGACAAGACCGTCGTGGGCGTCAACCGCTTCACCGAGGACGACTCGGCCAAGGCCGACGTCTTTCCCATCGACGAGGCGCAGCAGCGGGCCCAGGTGGCGCGCGTGGGGAGCCTCAAACTGAGTCGTGACAACGACGCGGTGGGCGCGGCGCTGGGTGACCTGGCGAGCGCCGCGCGGGGCTCGTCGAACCTGCTCTATCCGATGAAGACGGCCCTGTCGGCGATGGCGACGCTCGGCGAGGTCGCCGACGTGCTGCGAACGGAGTTCGGCGTCTACCAGCCGAGCTGACGGCCGATCGGCTCGTGGAAGTGCGTCACGACCGGTCGCTCGGCGTAGAACGGGTGCGTGAGGTCACGCCACTCGGTGAAGAGCGGCGACTCGCGAAACTCCATGTGCGCCTCGACCGACGACCAGCGCACCAGCAGCAGATACGTCGACGGATCCTCCTCCTCGCGACGGACCTCGGCGCCGAAGCAGTGGGGAGCCGATTCGATGATCGGCAGCGCGGAGGCCATGGAGGCCTCGAATTCCTCCTCGCGACCCGGCGTCACGTGCAAGAGGGCGTGTTCGAGCATCACGAGCGGTGCACCAGCCGGGCGCGCAGCGTCTGGTCCTGGGCCACGCTGATGGCCGTGTGAGCCAGCGCGATCGCCCCGTCGAGCACGGCTTGGTCGGCGGCGCCGCCCAAGCAGGCGGCGGTGAACTCGGGCTGGTGGTTGACGGCCCCGTGGGTCGGAATGGCGAGCAGCGGATGGATCGACGGCACGACCAGTGAGACGTTGGCCATGTCGGTCGAGATCGTGGGTCGAGGGGCGCCGGCGTCGTCCAGCGCGAAGCGTCGTCCGAGTCCCTCTGCGGCGTCGCGGTAGTGGGCGAGGATGTCTCTGTCCGACTCCATGTGCGAGAAGGCGCTCCCGAGTTCTTCGATCGTGAACTGTGCGCCGGTGGCGAGGGCGCCGGCCTCGAAACAGGCGTTCACGCGAACGCGCAGCTCGCCCAGACGTTTGGTCGTCGTCGAGCGGCACATGTACCGGCCCACCACGTGGGCGGGGATGACGTTGGCGGCCGAGCCACCTTCGACGACGATGCCGTGGATCTGGTCGCCGGGACGCATCTGCTGGCGCAGCAGGGCGATGGCCACCTGGGCGACGGTGAGCGCGTCGAGGGCGTTGACCCCTTCGAAGGGCGCCGCCGAGGCGTGGGCCTCCTTGCCCTTGAAGGTGACGTCGAAGTGATCGACGGCGAGGCACGCCGCCTCGAGACGCTCGTTGGGCCAGGGGTGGATCATCATGGCCGCGTGCACGCCTTCGAAGTAGCCGGCGTTCAGCAGGTCGATCTTGCCGCCGCCGCCCTCCTCCGAGGGGGTGCCGAGCAGGATGACGGTGAGGCCGAGCTCGTCCGCGACGGCCGCCAGGCCGATCGCCGCGCCGAGCGACGAAGCGGCGATGATGTTGTGGCCGCAGGCGTGGCCCACGTCGGGCAGCGCGTCGTACTCGGCGCAGAAGACGATGTGCAGGTCGCCGCTTCCCTTGGTGGCGCGAAAGGCCGTCGGCAGCGAGGCGATGCCGCGCTCCACAACGAAGCCGGCCTGCTCCGCGGCGGACGCGACCGCTTCGGCGCTCTGGTACTCCTCGTACCCGAGTTCGGGGTGGGCGTGCACGAAGTGGCTGACGCCCAGTAGCACGTCGCGGGCCTTGGTCACCGCGTCGGTGGCGGCGTCGCGGACGATCATTCGATGACCGCGACGACGTCGCCGGCGCTGACCGAGTCACCCGCGGTGACGCGGATGCTCTTGACGACACCGCCCTTTTCGGCATTGACCAGGTTCTCCATCTTCATCGCCTCGAGAATCACGATGGTTTCGCCGGCTTCGACGAGTTGGCCGACTTCGGCGACGACCTTGACGATGGTGCCCTGCATCGGCACGATCACCTTGTCCGATCCGCTTCCGACGACGCCGGCGTGGTGCTGACGCCGGGGCTTGGCGGCGGTGCTGGTCGGGCGAGGCAGGCCGTCGTCGCTGGTCTCGGGGACCCAGAGGGCGACAGTGACACGCCGTCCGTTGACTTCGGCGGTGACGTCCTTACGGACCCGTCCCTCGCCCACCGACACCGCGGGCGGGGCGCCGCTCGGCAGGACGCTGAAGTCGAGAGTCTCCTCGACCCACTTCGTCGAGTGCGCGCCCTCGACGAAGTCCCCGCTCGTCAAGATGATGACGTCGGCGGGCAACGTGGTCGCCACTCCCTCGATGAGGGTCTCCTCGATGGCGCGCAGCATCCGGCGACGGGCCTTCTCGCGGTCCGATCCCCACACGATGAGCTTCGCGATGAGATTGTCGTAGTACGGCGAGACGGTGTCGCCGGCGGCGTAGCCGGCGTCGAGGCGTACGCCGGGCCCCGAGGGCTGATCGAACCGGGTGATGGTGCCGGGCGACGGAGAGAAGCGCCCGCCCGAGGGGTCTTCGGCGTTGATGCGCACCTCGATGGCGTGGCCGGAGCGCACGACGTCGTCCTGGGCCACGTCGAGCCGTTCACCCGCGGCGATGCGCAGCTGCCACTCGACGAGGTCGAGACCGGTCACCATTTCGGTGACGGGGTGTTCCACCTGCAGCCGGGTGTTCATCTCGAGGAAGAAGAACTCGCCGTCTTGATAGAGGAACTCGACGGTGCCAGCGTTCACGTAGCCGCAGGCCCTCGAGACCTTGACCGCCGCCTCTCCCATGGCCCGACGCACCTCGTCGGGAAAGTTCGGGGCCGGCGACTCCTCAATGAGCTTCTGGTGGCGGCGCTGCGCCGAGCAGTCGCGTTCGCCGAGCCACAACGTGTTGCCGTGACCGTCGGCCAGAACCTGCATCTCGATGTGACGTGGCCGCGCGAGGTACCGCTCGAGGTAGCACTCGGGGCGACCGAAGTAGCTCTGAGCCTCGCGTTGGGCGCTTTCGAAAGCGCCCGGTGCGTCGTCGGGACCCTGGACCACCTTCATGCCGCGTCCGCCGCCGCCGAAGGCGGCCTTGATGGCGACGGGCCAACCGACCTCGTTGCCGAAGGCGACGACCTCATCGGCGTGGTGCAACGTCTCGCTGCGACCGGGCACGCCGGCGACGCCGGCCTTTTCGGCGGCGATCCGCGACGAGATCTTGTCGCCCATGATCTCGATCGCCGCGGGCGGAGGCCCGATGAACGTGACGCCGCGCGAGGTGATGGCCCGGGCGAAATCGGTGTTTTCGGAGAAGAAGCCGTAACCCGGGTGGACGGCGTCGGCGCCGGAGCGCTCGATGGCGTCAAGTATCGCGTCGGTGTTGAGGTAGCTCTCGGCGGCGGTCGAGCCCCCCAGGGCGTAGGCCTCGTCAGCCAGCCGGACGTGCAGAGCATCGCGGTCGAGCTCGGAGTACACGGCCACGGTGGTGATGCCCATCTCGCGACACGTCCGAATGACCCGGACCGCGATCTCGCCACGATTGGCGATGAGGACTTTCTTTAACACGCAAACCTCCGTACCGGGACTGCCATTTTCTACCACCCGTCCCCTAAACCCTAATGTTTGGATGTGTATCCAATGATCTGGCGAGTCGAACACTTCGCGGAGATTGATTCGACCAATTCCTGGCTGGTGAACGAGGCGGCCGACGGCGCCGCCGAGGGTCTCGTCGCCCTCGCCGATTACCAGTCGAAAGGTCGCGGGCGGCTCGATCGCCAGTGGGAGTCCCCGCCGGGGGCGTCGCTGCTCTGTTCGATCCTGCTGCGCCCCCGGCTCGAACCCGACCAGCTGCAGCTGGCGGTCGCGGCGGTCGCCCTGGCCGCGCGCGCGGCGCTCGTTCGCCTGAGCGGGGTGCGCCCGGCCCTCAAGTGGCCGAACGACCTCATCGTCGCCGACGCCAAGCTCGCCGGCCTGCTCGCCGAGGTCGCGGTCGCGACGGAGGGCTTCGCGGTGGTGGTCGGTCTCGGCGTCAACCTGACCTACTGTCCGGACTCCGTGGTGTCGACCAGCGTGCTGAAGGAGTCGGGCGTCACCATCAGCCCGCGCGCCCTGCTCGACATCGTGCTCGAAGAGCTCGAGGGGCGCCGCGAGCTGCTCGACAGCGACGAGGGACGCGCGAGCCTTCGCGCCGAGTACGAGAAGGCGCTGGTGACGTTGGGTCAATTCGTACGCGTGGAGACCGCCGATCACGTCTACGTCGGGACGGCTCAGCGGATCGATAGGGCCGGCCGACTCGTGGTGGACGTCGACGGGGTGGGGATGAAGTTCTCCGCGGGTGACGTCGTGCACCTTCGTCCCCACGCGGGTGACGTCGGATGAGCCGCGCCACGCGCGTGCTCGTCACCGGGGCCGGCGGACAGGTGGGCGTCGACCTCGTCGACACGCTGGTCGGCTCGGTTCCCCTGGGCGCTGACGTCTCATTCCAGCCCGACGAACGGCCCGTCGAGAGCGGCGAGTTCGAGGTGCTCGGCCTCACGCACCACGATCTGGACATCACCGACCGCGACGCCGTGCGCCGGGCGATTGGCGCAGCGCGGCCCGACGTGATCGTGCACCTCGCCGCCTACACCGCGGTCGACCGCGCCGAGACCGACGTCGAAGCCTGTTACGCCGTAAACGCGCGCGGCACCGAGTCGATGTCGATGGCGGCCAACGACGTCGGCGCGCACCTGATCGCCCTCTCCACCGACTATGTCTTTGACGGCACGAAGGGAAGCGCCTACGTCGAAGACGACGCCACGAATCCTCTGAACGTCTACGGGGCGTCCAAACTCGCCGGCGAGCTGCTCTGCGCCGAGCGTGACACCATGGTGCGCACGTCGTGGGTGATGGGCGTGCGCGGCAAGAACGTGCTGCACGCCATTGCCCAGCGCGCGGCCTCGGGCGAGACGGTTCGCTTCGTGAACGACCAGACCGGCACGGTGACCCTCGCCGCGGACCTGGCGCGCGCGCTCGCGACCCTCGTGCGTGAGCGTCCGGGCGGTCTCTGGCACGTCGCCAACGTCGGCACCACCACGTGGTTCGAGATCGCCCAGTTCGCCGGCACCACGCTCGGACGTGACGAAGAGTTCGCGACGGCGATCGCGACGAGCGATCTCAGTCCGGCCCCGTTGGCGAGGCGCCCGGCGCGCAGTGACCTGTCGACCGAGAAGTGGCAGTCGGCCCAGTGGCGAGCCCTGCCGCCGTGGCGTGAGGGTGTCGTGCGGCTCCTGCGGGACCGCGAACTTCGCCCCGGCTCGTCCTCGTGAGCGATATCGGATCGCGGGTGGCCTGTGTGGTCGTGGACTACCACGCGGGCCCGGCGTTGACCAACTGCCTGGCGTCGCTGCGGGCCAACGGCGTGAGCGACATCGTCGTCGTCGAGAACGGTGAGCCCGGTTCCACACCACCGGCCCTGGTCGGACACGACGTCGTGCTCGTCGAGCCGGGTCTCAATCTCGGCTACGGCCGCGGGGTCAATCGCGGTGTCGCCGCCGTGGGTCCGGCGCCGTACCTGCTGGTCTCGAATCCCGACGTCGTGGTGCACGACGGCGCCGTCGCGGTGATGGCGGCGTACCTCGACAGCCACCCCGACGTCGCGGTGGTCGGTCCCCAGATCCGACGGCCCGACGGATCGGTCTACCCGTCCCAACGCGTCTTTCCGAATTTCTGGCTGGCCGGCCTGCACGCGCTGCTGGCCCCGGTGTGGCCGACCAATCCCGCGACCCGTGCCTACCGCTCGGCGCGCGCCGACGGCACGGTCGACTGGGTCTCGGGCGCCTGCTTTCTCATCCGACGTGACGTCTTTGACGCGATCGGGGGATTCGACGAGCGCTACTTCATGTTCGCCGAGGACATGGCGCTCTGTTGGCAGGTCCGCGAGCGCGGTTACGCCGTGGCGGCGGTGCCCGGGGCGGTCGTCACCCATATCGAGGGCCTGTCGCGCCAGCGCGCGTCGCGCGACATGATCGTGGCCCACCACGCCAGCGCGATGCGCTTCGAATGGCAGACCGCCAGGGGCTTTCGGCGTCTGCTGGCGCCCCTCGCCGTGCTCGTGCTGGGACTGCGCCTCGCGCTGGTCCTGCTCGTGCGCCCCAGGTCCTGAGCCCACCCAGCGCCTAGAATGCCCCCAGGGCTGCGAGTGGTTCTGTGGTTGCAAGTCGATGCCAGCCGCGGGCGAAGCGACCCACGTAAGGCGTCTTATCGACGCTGAGCATGGCGCGGTTTAGAAGTAAGTCCTGCCTCGGGACGGTCAAAGTGGCCTTCTCGAGAGCCGGTGAAGTGTGCGAGGTCGTTCCCGGAGAGTCTCGAACTGCCGGGGGCGCGTACGGACACCGCTGCAGGCAAGTGTGGGGTCAAAGACCAGGTCAGACACTCGCAGCCCTCAAGCTTTCCCGGGATGACCGGTAGGCTGATTCACGACATGAGTGTGTTCAGCAAGATCTTAAAGGCCGGAGAGGGCAAGCGGGTTCGCCAGCTCGCCGAACTCGTCGGGCCCATCAATGACCTCGCGGGCGAGATGGCGGCGTTGACCGACGCCGAACTGCGCGCCAAGACCGACGTCTTTCGCGAGCGCCTCGTCGAGGGCGAGTCGCTCGACGACCTCCTGCTCGAGGCCTTCGCCGTGGTGCGCGAGGGCGCGACGCGCGTCTTGGGCCAGCGACACTACGACGTCCAGCTGATGGGTGGCATGGCGCTGCACTTCGGGTGGATCGCCGAGATGAAGACCGGCGAGGGCAAGACGCTCGTGTCGACGCTGCCGGTGTACCTGAACGCGCTCGCCGGCCAGGGCGTGCACGTCGTGACCGTGAACGACTACCTGGCCACCCGTGACGCCAACTGGATGGGCCAGCTCCACCGCTTCCTCGGTCTCAGCGTGGGTCGGGTCGGACCGGATCTGCCCGACTTCGATCAGAAGCGCGAGGCCTACGCCAGCGACATCACCTACGGCACCAACACCGAGTTCGGATTCGACTACCTGCGCGACAACATGNNCGCCATCGTCGACGAGGTCGACTCGATCCTGATCGACGAGGCCCGCACCCCGTTGATCATCTCGGGCCCGGCGTCGGACGTGACCAAGCTCTACTACCAGTTCGCCTCCATCGTGCGCACGCTCACCAAGGACGTCGACTACGAGGTCGACGAGGAGAAGAAGACGGTCATACCCACCGAGGCCGGCATCGAGAAGGTGGAACGTCAACTGGGTGTGACCAACCTCTACGACGCGGTCGCGACGAACTACGTGCACCAGCTGGGCCAGGCGCTGCGCGCCAAGGAACTCTTCCACCGCGACAAGGACTACCTCGTCGACGGCGGCGACGTGAAGATCGTCGACGAGTTCACGGGCCGCACCCTCGACGGACGCCGCTGGTCCGACGGACTGCACCAGGCCGTCGAGGCGAAGGAGCGCGTCCGGATCCAGGAGGAGAATCACACCTGGGCGACGGTCACCCTGCAGAACTACTTCCGCCTCTACGAGAAGTTGGCCGGCATGACTGGAACCGCCGAGACCGAGGCGGGCGAGTTCGGCAACACCTACGCGCTGGCGGTCGTGCCGATCCCGACGCACCGCCCCTCGTGCCGCTTGGACCAGCCCGACCTCATCTTCAAGACCGAGGCCGCCAAGTTCAAGTCCATCGTCGAGGACGTTCGCGAGCGCAGCGACCGCGGCCAGCCGATTCTGCTCGGTACCGCCTCGGTGGAGAAGTCCGAGCTGCTCTCGCGCGAACTGTCCAAGGCCGGCGTGCAGCACGAGGTCCTGAACGCCAAGCAGCACTTCCGCGAGGCCGAGATCGTGGCCCAGGCCGGTCGCAAGCACGCGGTCACCGTGGCGACCAACATGGCCGGTCGCGGTGTCGACGTCATTCTCGGGGGGAACTTCGAAGGACTCGCGACGCGCGAGGCCATCAGCCGCGGTTTCGAGCCCGGGACCGAAGAGTACGACGCGGCCTACCAGGTGGCGCTCTCGCAGTACCGGGCCATCTGCGAAGAGGAAGGCGACGAAGTGCGCGACCTCGGGGGCCTGTACGTGCTCGGCACCGAGCGTCACGACTCGCGACGCATCGACAACCAGCTGCGTGGGCGGTCGGGCCGCCAGGGTGACCCCGGTGAGAGTCGCTTCTACCTCTCGCTCGAGGACGACCTGCTGCGCCTCTTCGCGACCGGAGCCGTCTCGTGGGTCATGGACCGCACGATGCCCGAAGAGCTGCCGATCGAGGCGAAGATGGTTTCCAAGGCCATCGAGCGCGCGCAGAACACCGTCGAAGCCCGCAATGCCGAGATCCGCAAGGACGTCTTGAAGTACGACGAGGTGATGAACGAGCAGCGCAAGGTCATCTACGGGCGACGCCAGCAGGTGATCGAGGGCGAGGACATCCACGACGCCACGATCGTGATGATCGAAGAGATCCTGACGTCGGTCGTTGAGGGGCGCCTCACCGGCGAGTTCGCCGAAGAGTGGGACATCGGCGCCCTGCTCATTGACCTGCAGACGTACTACCCGACGCGTCTCACCGCCGAGACCCTCGCCACCTACGAGGAGCGCGACGACGTCGTCGCGGTCGTCGTCGAGGACGCGCTCTCGCTCTACCAGGAGAAGTGCGAGAACTACACCGGGGGCCTGGACACCGCCAAGGAGATCGAGCGCGACGTCATGCTCCAGATTCTCGACCAGCGCTGGCGCGACCACCTCTCGGACATGGACTACCTGCGCGACGGCATCCACCTGCGCCAGGTCGCCCAGCAGGACCCCTTGACGGCCTGGCAAAAAGAGGGTTACCTCATGTTCGAGCACCTGCTCGGGGCCGTCGATCACGACTTCGTGCGCTTCATCACCCACGTGGAAGCGGCCGAACCCATCGCGGAGGACAGTGACGAGGGGCTCGAGCACGCGATGACCAACGCCGCCGAGGTCGCGCCCGGCGAGCTCAAGCTGCCGGCCCACGGCAAGTCGTCCCCCGTCCCCAAGGCCGCGCCGAAAGAGGGCGACAAGATCGGTCGCAACGAACCGTGCTGGTGTGGATCGGGGCGAAAGTTCAAGCAGTGCCATGGCCGACCCTAAGGC
>PKYK01000036.1 GCA_003133665.1 Acidimicrobiaceae bacterium
AAGCCAGGTGCTTCGCGAGCGCGTGACGCCGCTCATCGTCTTCACGCCCAAGTCGATGCTGCGCGCCGTCCAGACCCGTTCGCCGCTGGCCGAGTTCGAGAGTGGCTCGTTCCAGACGGTCCTCGACGATTCTCTGGAGGACCGCTCCGCGGTGACCCGCGTGGTGTTCGCCACGGGCAAGGTCGCCCACGAGGCGATCGCGCGCCGCGACGAGTTGGCGACCGACTCGGTGGCGATCGTGCGGGTCGAGCAGATCTACCCGTGGCCCCACGATGCCCTCGACGAGGTGCTGGCCTCCTACCCGAACCTTCACGAGGTGGTCTGGCTGCAAGAGGAGCCTGAGAACATGGGGGCCTGGCCCTTCGTCCATCACCAGGTGCATCGCCAACTGCGCGAGATCAAGGTGCGCCACGTGGCGCGCGCCGAATCGGCGAGTCCGGCGACCGGTAGCTCGCTGGTGCACGCCGCCGAGCAGGCCGACCTTCTGCAGCGGGCGATCGGATGAGTCCCGCCAAGACGCCACGGGTTCGGGTCGTCGTCGACGGATCGAACTTCGCGACCGAAGGGCGGTCCACCCCGAGCCTCGTCCAACTCGACGAGGCGGTGCGCGCCTTTCTGGACGAGAATCCTTCGGCCGAGATCATCGTGGTCGCCGACGCGAGCTTCGAGCACCGCGTCGCGCCGAACGAACGGGCCCGATTCAAGGAGTCCGAGCTGGCCGGTGAGATAGTCACCCCACCCGCGGGCGCGGTCGGCCGGGGCGACGCCTTCATCTTGAAGATCGCCGACCGCATCAACGGCGTCGTGCTGAGCAACGACTCGTTCCAGGAGTTCCATGACGACTACCCCTGGCTCTTCGAGGTCGGACGACTCATCGGGGGCAAGCCCGTACCCGGCGTCGGTTGGGTCTTCACGCCACGCCTGCCCGTGCGCGGAATCAAGAGCTCGCGGTCGGTGAAGAAGCTGGCCGTCGCCCTGCCCGGTGGTGCGAAGCCCACGATCGGCACCACGTTGACACCGATCAAGACGGTGAAGGCCCCCGCGAAGAAGACCGTGGCGAAGAGTGCCAAGGCCCCCGCGAAACCCGCCAAGAAACTGGCGAAGGTTTCGGTCGAATCACCGCCGAAGAAGGCGCTGGTGCACAAACCGACGCCGGTGAAGGCCGCGAAGGTCCCGGCGAAGAAGGTCCCCGCGAAGAAGGTCGCCAAGGCCAATTCGGGCTTGGCCACCGCGGACGCGGCTCCCGCGCCACCGACCGTCGCGCTGCGTCGGGGACGCCAGCCGGTGAACCCCGAGGCGGAGTTCACCCTCTTTCGAAACACCCACAAGATCGGCGCCCGCGTTGACGGCGAGGTGACCGCCTTCGCGTCCCACGGCGCGGTCATCAGGGTGCCGCTGCGCGGCGACAGGCACGTGGAGTGCTACGCGCCGACCACCTTGCTCGGCACGCCGCCGCCGACGCGGGCCCGTGACGTTCTCAAGCGCGGCGACAAACGGACCTTCCAGTTGGTTACCGTGGACAGCGACCGACGAATTGCGGAGCTGGCCCTGCCATGAGTGAACTCTCGCTCAACCCGATCGACTGGTTGCCCCACCGGCCACCGTTCCTGCTGCTCGACACCATGGTGAGCATCGAGCCGGGCCTGCGGGCGAGTGGACTGTGGACACTGCGCGGCGACGAATGGTTCTTTCCCGGCCACTTTCCGGGTCGCCCCACCACACCGGGCGTGCTACTGCTGGAGTCGATCGCCCAGTGCGGCGCCGTCGCCGTGTTGAGCGACCCGGCGTACGCCGGCCGACTTCCGCTCTTTGGCGGCGTCGAGCACGCCCGCTTCCGGCGCCAGGTCGTCCCGGGTGACACGGTGACCCTGGAGTGCGAGATGACCCACCTCTCCGCGCGCGGTGGCAAGGGCCACGGCCGCGCCACGGTCGACGGACGCGTCGCCGTCGAGACGGACCTGCTCTTCATCCTCGCCGACGTCTCGTGAACGTTGCGACCTGGAACGTCAATTCGTTGACCGCACGGTGGCCGCGCGTGGAGTCGTGGCTGCTCGAGAAGAATCCCGACGTCCTGTTGCTGCAGGAGACCAAGCAGACCGACGCCAAGTTTCCCTTCGCCGCGTTCGCGGCCCTCGGCTACGAGTGCGCCCACTACGGCCAGGGCCAGTGGAACGGAGTCGCGATCATCTCCCGGGTCGGGCTGGAGGAAGTGACGCGCGGATTCGGCGACGACGACCCCGAGGCGCGCCTCATCGGAGCCACGTGCGGGGGAGTGCGCGTCTTGTCCTGCTACGTGCCCAACGGCCGGGCCCTCGACAACCCGCACTACGTGTACAAACTCGAGTGGTTGGCGAAGCTGCGCGACCTCCTGGCCGTTCGCGACCTCGAGAAGCACGTGATCGTCGGCGGCGACTTCAACGTCGCTCCCACTGACCTCGACTGCTACGACCCGAGCGCGTTCGAAGGCGCGACCCACGTGAGCGCGCCCGAACGCGAGGCGTTGCGCGCGATCGAGGCGACCGGCCTGATCGACCTGACGAGGTCGCTCAACCCCGACGCGCCCTGCTACTCATGGTGGGACTACCGCAACGGCTCGTTTCGCCGCGGGTGGGGACTGCGCATCGACCTGCTGTACGTCGACCTCGCGCTGCGCGCCAAGGCGACCGCGAGCTACGTCGATCGCGAGGCTCGCAAGGGTGAGAGGCCCTCGGACCACGCACCGGTCGTCGGCGAGTTCTCGATCTAGCCGAGTCCCTTCGGGAGCACGGCCTCGATCAGCATCGGACCAGAGGTCGCGTACGAATGCAGCAGCGCGGCGACGAGTTCATCGGCGGTCGTCACGCGAGTGCTCGGCACTCCCTGGGCCCGGGCGACGCCCGCGAGGTCGATCGCCGGATCATCGAGGTCGAGCATGCGCTGGCTGGCCGAGCCGATGCCCGTCGCGCCGACGCGCTGACGCTCGAGGTTGAGTATGGCGTAGCTGCGGTTCGACAGCGCGACGACCGTCACGTCGAGGCCCTCGCGGGCCATGGTCCACAAGGCCTGGGGCGTGTACATCATCGAGCCGTCGGCTTCGAGCGCGAGCACCCGACGCCCACTGCCCACGGCCGCGCCGAGCGCCAAGGGCAGTCCGCAGCCGATCGATCCTCCGGTGAGCGTCATCCACCGGTGGGGCGGGGAGAATCGCGTGGCCCCGAAGAGGTGCACCCCGGCGGTGTTGGACTCGTCGGCGACGATCAGTCCTTCGGGCAGGGTGGCGCCCACCGCGGCCGCCAGACTCTGACTCGTGAGGGCTCCGGCGGGCAACGCCGGCGGTTCGCCCGACTCGACCGACAGGGCGGGAGCGCCGAGGGCGTCGACCAGTGCCTGGAGCACCGCCCCGGTGTCCGTGCCCGGTGGCGCGAGGTCGAGCACTGCGCAGTGTTCGGGGACGAGTCGACTGGGAACGTCGGGATACGCGAAGAAACCGACCGGCTCACCGGCTCCGATCAGGACGAGCGCCTCGAGGTCGCCCAGTTGGTCAATGGCGAACTCGCTCAGGTAGATGAGTCGCTCGGGGCTGGCGATGCCCGCGCCCCGGTCCGTTATCGCGGGAAAGGTTTCGGTGATGACGCGTGATCCGCTGGCGCGCGCCACGCGTTGGGCAAGCCCGAGTTGCGCGGCCGATACGGCGGTTCCCCCGACGAACAGGGCCGCCCGCTTCGTGCGCAACAGCTCGAGCGCCCGTTCGATTCCTTCGCCGCCGGCGGAGGCCTCAGGTTCCCTCGTCGCCACCGGCCACGAGGAGGGCACGTCGGTGATCTCGCCCCAGGATGTGTCCGACGGCAACACCAGCGTGGCGATCCGGCCAGGAGGACCGTAGGCGGCACCGATCGCGTCAGCCACGTCGTTCGCCACGTCGTTGGGACTGAGCGTGCGTCGTTGCCAGCCTTTCAACGTCTTGGCGATGGAGAGGATGTCGCTCTGCAGCGGCGCGTCGTACTTCGCGTGGTAGGTCGCGTGGTCTCCGACGATGTTGAGCAGAGGAACCCGAGCGCGACGGGCGTTGTGCAGGTTGGCCCAGCCGTTGGCGAGGCCGGGCCCCAGGTGCAGCAGCGTCGCGGCCGGCGTGCCGGTCACGCGCGCGTAACCGTCAGCGGCGCCCGTCGCGACCCCCTCGAAGAGGCAGAGGATGCCGCGGATCTCCGGCACGTCGTCGAGCCCGGCGACGAAATGCATCTCGGAGGTCCCGGGATTGGCGAAGCAGGCGGTGATGTTGTTGGCTCGCATCGTCGCGAGCAGAGCGTGGGCACCGTTCATGGCAGCGGCCTTTCGTCGAGGAGTCGGTAGGGGTTGAGCAGGCGGTGGGGATCGAAGACCTCCTTGATCCGACGTTGCAGCTCGATCAGGGTGGGATCACTCAGGGCGAGAAAGGGTCCCTGCTTGTCGCGTCCGATGCCGTGCTCGCCCGAGATCTGCCCACCGAGCTCGAGGCCGAACGCGAAGAGATCGTGCAACAGCGCGGTTCGACGCTCGTCGTCTGGCTGGTAGATCGACAGGTGCACGTTGCCGTCACCGATGTGGCCACACCCCGCGATGAAGGCGTCGTGGCGCCGTGCGATGCGCGTGGTCTCTTCGAGGAACTCGGGCACGCGGGACCGCGGCACGACGACGTCGACGATGTCGTTGGCGCCGGCGGCCTTGGCCACCCAGAAGGCCCGCTCGCGGGCCTCGATGAGTCGCGCGGCGGCATTCGACGGCAGGACGTAGACGTCGAGCGCCCCCGCCGCCTGGACCATCACCGCCAGGTCTTCGATGTCGTTCTCGAGTTGCTGTTGCGTGCGGGTCTCGAGCACGATGATGAGGTACGCGGCGGTCCGTTCGGCGATCGACGCCTCGACGCCCAGTTCGAGGGCCGCCGCCTCGGTGATCGAGGCCATGGTGAGCACGTCGAGGTATTCGAGTATCGACGGCTCGAGACCCGATCCGACAATGGAGGGGACCACGCTCGTCACCTGGTCGAGCGAATCGAACGGCACGAGGACCGTCGACGAATGGGGCAACGCCGGCGAGAGCCTGAGGGTGATCTCGGTGACCAGCGCGAGCGTTCCTTCGCTGCCGAGGACCAGTTGGGTGAGGTCGTAGCCCGACGACGACTTGACGACGGGTCCGCCGGTGCGCAGGACGGTGCCGTCGATCAGCACCAGTTCGAGGCCGACCACGTGGTGGCGCGTCACTCCGTGACGAACCGCGCGCATCCCGCCGGCGTTGGTGTTGACGTTGCCGCCGAGTGAACCCGAGAGTTCGCCCGGATAGACCGGATAGCAGAGGCCGCTGCTCGAGAGTTGGTCGTTCAGTTCACGCAGCGTGATGCCCGGTTGGACCACCGCCATGTGGTCGTTGGTGTCGAGTCGCAGCAACTGGTTCATTCGAGCGAAGCTCACCACGATCCCGTCGGGCACCGGCGTCGCGCCGCCGGAGAGTCCGGTGCCCGAACCCCTCGGCGTGATGGGCACGCCGTATCGGGTCGCGAGTGCGGCCACGCGCGCCACCTGCGCCGTGGTCGAGGGGCGCACCACGGCGAACGGTTCCACGCGCTGGGGATGGAGCGACTCGTCATGGAGATCATCGGGGTTGTGGTCGGGCGAGAACGTGACGGCGTCGGCACCGACCGAGGCGATGAGCTCGTTACGAAGTTCCGATGTTCCCACTGTGTGGCAACGCTACTTGCGCTTGCGTCGCCTCGAGTTCACGACGGATCTGGGCGAGGCGGGCCTTGCGGGCCTCGCCGGTGAGCGGGGCGTTTCGAGCGTTGATCTCGGCGATGACCTTCTCGATGGCCGGGAGGAACCGCGACGGCGACCGGTCGGGGTAACGCGGGTCGTTGCGGCCCCGGCTCCACGTGATCAGGAGCGAGTGCTCCGCGCGGCTGAGGGCCACGTACGCGAGTCGTTGCTCCTCGGCGAGTTCGGCCGGTGTGGTGGCGTTGTAATTGGGGAGCTGCCCCTCGGCCCAGCCGATGGCGGCCACGTGCTGGAATTCGAGCCCCTTGGAGCGGTGAATCGTCGAGAGGGCGACGGCGTCCCTGGACGCGCCGTCGACTCGTCGCGACCAGGCCTCGGGCGCGATCAGCAGGTCCGACGCCGGCGAGTGCTCGGGACCACGACGCTCGTTGGGGATCCCCGCGGCGTCGAGGTACCCGGCGACTAGTTCCAGCTGGGCGTTGGTGCGCGCCAGCACGGCCATCGAACGCCACGGACTGCCGGGCTGGTGCTTCGCGGCGAGCCACGTCGCGACGTGCTCGGCCTCTTCCTGGTCGGTGTCGTAGTTGCGCACCATCGGGACTTCGCCGTCGTCTTTCGCCGGGACGATTCCGGCGGCCCCGTCTTCGAGCAAGGTGTTGGCCACCGCGATGACGTTGGCCGTAGAGCGGTGGTTTCGCGTGAGATCCAGGACGACCGTGTCGGGCCAGGTGCGGATTATCTCGTTGAGAAGCTGGGGGTTGGCTCCGTTGAAGCCGTAGATGGATTGATTGGGGTCACCCACGCAGAACAGGTCCGGATCGTCACCCGCCATCTGGCGAAGCAGCATGAACTGCAGCGGGTTCATGTCCTGGGCTTCGTCCACGTAGATCGAGCGGTTCCGATAACGAAACGCAGCGAGCACGTCGGGCTCATTACGCAAGAGGGTGATTGCTTCGCTGAGCAGCAAATCGAAGTCGAGGACCCCGCGACTGTGGCAAAGTCCCACGTAGCGGTCGAGCACGTCGGCGAAGTGGGCCGGCGGGAGCGGGGCGTCGCGTCGGAACTTCTTCGCGTTCTTCGCGTAGAGCGCACCGTTGAAGCCCTGACTAAGGGCCCATCCGATCTCTTGTTCGAGTCGGGGCAGCTGCCAGTCTTCGAGCTTGAGGTCACCACTCTGTCGCAGCTGCAGCGAGAGGGCAGTCACCAGGCGACGTCGATTGGCCTCGAGGACCAGTGGCTTGAGGTGATGATCGTCGCGGTACTGGTTGACCAGGGTCAGCGCAGCGCGGTGGAAGGTCCCGGCTCGTATGTCACGGATGCCGACGCGAAAGAGGCGTTTGCGCAGTTCGTCGCCGGCCTTGCGGGTGAAGGTCATGGCCAGCACCTGATCGGCGGCGATCTCATCGGCACCGATGCGACGCTGGATGCGAAGGGTCAGGACGTGCGTCTTGCCCGAGCCGGCCGTGGCGCGAATGAGGAGCCGGCGCGCGGGGGACATCACCGCTTCGCGCTGCTCGGGCGTCAGGCCGACGAGCAACTGCTCGGAGAAGGCCGTTTCATCACTCATGGTCCCCCTGACGCTACCGGCAGGCCGTGACGCGGTTCCGAGGGGGCGTTCGCACGTCAGTAACCTGAAGGGCGTGCTGCGTGCCTACGGCGATGGAAATCTCTTCGGAGAGCCTTACGGCGAGGGGCCCGTGCGGGTGGTGTGGCTGCACGGATGGGGGCGTCGGGGACAGGATTTCGCCGCCGCCGCCTCTGAACTGGCCGAGAGCGGCGTCGCGTCAGTGGCCTTGGACCTGCCGGGATTTGGCTCGTCACCGCTCCCCGGGGCTGCCGGCGGGGCCCGGCTCTACGCGCAGCTGCTTGCCCCGGCCCTCTCGCAACTGGCCGAACAACCACTCGTGCTCGTCGGCCACTCCTTTGGCGGGCGCATCGCCGTCGTGCTGGGGGCCGACCATCCAGAGCTCGTCCGTGCCCTGGTGCTGACCGGATCACCGTTGCTGCGCCGCCAGGGAGCGAGCAGATCACCCTGGCGATATCGCTCCGTGCGCTGGCTTCACGCCCACGGCGTCGTGAGCGAGCGTCAGATGGAGGCGGCGCGACAACGCTACGGATCGGCGGACTATCGCAATGCGAGCGGCCTGCTGCGCGATGTCCTCGTGGCCAGCGTGAACGAGAGTTACGAAGACGAACTCGCGCGCCTGCGCGTCCCGGTCACCATGGTGTGGGGCGAGGGCGATGTCGACGTGCCGGTTGACGTCGCCACCCGCGTGGGGGCCATGCTGAAGGACCCGCCAACCCTGCGCGTGCTGAAGGGGATTGGCCATCTCGTGCCGGTCGAGGCACCCGCGGATCTCGTCGCGTCCGTGCGAGAGGCGCTGGCGTGAACGCGGCGCGCACCGTCCTCGACGTCGCCCTCGGCCTGGCGCTGGCGGGGGCCTTCACCGCGCAACTCCTTCGCTGGCTGCGCGTCCTGCAGCGCGAGCACTACGAGCCGAGTTCGATGAGTCGGTTCCTGGGCCGTTGGTCGTCACCGCCGGTCGCCTCGGCGAAGTCAGTCGAACGTTTCAAGAACAAGCGACCCATCACTCTGAGCCACGTGCTCATGGTGGCGCTGGTGGTGACGGTGGTGACCCGGGTCGACCTCCTGGTCGTCGTCGTTTCCGTGGCCTACGGACTCTGGTGTCCCCTGGGGCTCTCGATCAGGGGACGCACGAGCCAGTTGCAGTGGACCCGTCGGCTGAAGACCATCGCGCTGGTGGCGACCGCGGCATCGCTCGCGGCGGGCGTCGCGGGAGCCTTCACGGTCCGACCGTGGCTGCTGGCGGTCGCGATGGTCTGGGCGGTGCCGCTGGTGCTGGACGTCACTGCCCGGGTCCTGGCACCGTACGAAGATCGTCGTGCGCAGGCCTTCGTCGACCAGGCGACGCAGCGACTGCGCCGGGTGAATCCCCGGGTCGTCGCGATCACCGGTTCATTCGGCAAGACCTCCACCAAGAACCATCTGGCCGATCTCCTGGGCTCGGACAGCGCCGTCGTCGCTTCGCCGCGGAGCTTCAACAATCGGGCCGGTCTCTCGCGCACCATCAACGAGAATCTGGCCGACGGCACTCGCATCTTCATCGCCGAGATGGGTACCTTCCAGGCCGGCGAGATCCGTGCACTCTGCGAGTGGTGCCCTCCCGAGATCGCAGTGGTCACCGCCCTCGGTCCGGTGCACCTCGAGCGGATGAAGACGGTCGACGTCATCGAGCAGGCGAAGTTCGAGATCACCGAGCGGGCCGCCACGGTGGTGCTCAACGTCGATGACGGTCGTCTCGCGCGGTGGCTTGACCGCCTGAGCGAGCAGGGGAAGCGCGTACGGACCGCCGGATCGCTCAACGCCGACGCGTCAGTGCGCGTCGTCGTCGAGGGGATGAACTGGACCGTGATCGTCGACGGCACGACACTCGGCACGGTGGCGTCACTGGCCGGCGTGCAGCCGACGAACGTGGCCTGCGCTATCGCGACCGCGCTCGAGTTGGGCGTCGCCGAGCAAGAAGTCGCGTCGCGGCTGGCTCGAGTGACGCCAGTGGCGAACCGGTCCAACGTCGTCACGGCGCCGTCGGGCGTCGTCGTTATTGACGACACCTTCAACGCCAATCCGGCGAGCGCCGTGGCGGCGCTGAAGCTGCTCTCGTCACTACCCCTCGTGGGGCGTCGGATCGTCGTCACGCCCGGCTTCATAGAGCTGGGCCGCGAACAGTACAGCGCGAACATGTCGCTCGGGCAGAAGGTCGCCGTGATGGGCGCCGAGCTCGTCGTCGTGGGGCGGACCAACGTGCAGCCTCTGGTCGGCGGCTACGACCAGCCGCTGCGGCGATTTGACCGTCGTGACGAGGCTGTTGAGTGGGTTCGCTCCGCGCTGGTCGCGGGTGACGGGGTCCTGTACCTGAACGACCTGCCCGACCACTACCCTTGATTCCTGGATGACGGCGTTGCGAGGTGTTCGGTGACTATAGGAGTGCTCTTCGGGGGACCGACGCCGGAACACGACATATCCATTCTCACTGGGCTTCAGGCGCTGCGCGAGCTGCAGCGCAACGGTCGCGACTCGCTCGGGATCTACTGGACCAAGACCGGTGCCTTCTACTCGGTGCCGGATGACGTCGAGGCCGAGTCGTTCATCGACGGTCTGGCCAAGGGATCGCACGAGGTCAGTCTGCGCATCGGCGCCGAGGGTGGCTTCTACCCGACGGGCGGCCGCCTCGGCCGGGACCGGCGCATCGAGCTCGAAGCGGTCGTCCTGGGCACGCACGGCGGTCCGGGAGAGGACGGGTCGCTCCAAGCCGCGCTCGACCTGGCGGGCGTCAACTACACCGGACCGAGCGTGGCGGGTGCGTCCCTCGGGATGGACAAGTGGGCCTTCGGTGCCGTGGTCGCGGCCGCGGGGCTTCCGACGTTGCCCCGAGCGCTCCTCACCGACGCGACCTCGTCACTGCCGTTCGACGGGCCGTATATCTTGAAGCCGCGATTTGGCGGATCGTCCATCGGGATCGACGTCGTCGCCGACCTGCCCACGGCCCTGGCGCGCCTCGCCACCAACAGCCATCTCGCGCGCGGCTGTGTCGTGGAGCCGTTTCGCCAAGACCTGACCGACGTGCAGATTGCGTTGCGAACCTATCCGACACTGGCCTTGTCGGCCATCGAAAGGCCGATTCGCCGCTCGGACGCCGCCGAGATCCTCGACTACCGCGACAAGTACGTGGGCGGCGAGGGCATGGTTTCGGCACCGCGCGAACTGCCGGCCGTGCTGGCCAGCGGCCAGAGTGAGGCGATCGAAAGCCACGTGCGCACCATCGCCGAGGTGGCGTCGGTGCGCGGGGTCGCTCGCGTTGACTTTCTGGCAAGTGACGCCGAACTCTACGTCAACGAGATCAACACGATCCCGGGCTCGCTCTCCAAGCATCTCTTCGTGACCCCGCCGCTGGCGTTCTCGCAACTACTCGCCGACCTAATTGCCGAGGCCGTCGAAAGACCCGCCCATCGCTACAGCACCGCCGGTGCCGATGGGCTCGTGTTGCGCAAGGCCGGATCCATCGCCGCCAAACTCGCGTAGGCGCGGCACGCGAGCCAGCGTGCCAACGAGAGCATCACTGTAGGGATCGATGAGCCGTCCCTGTCCGATGGCCCAGAAGGCCAATTCGTAGTCGTCATCGTTCAAGGCGTGCTGGTGCAACGCCAGCGCCGCCCATTCACCATCGCGCAGCAGTCGCGCCGAGTGGCCCTCGGCCAGGAACCACTCGAAGCCCCGAAGCGCGCTCGCCAGCGGTTCGCCGCGGACCAGTGAGAGGGCTCGCTGGCAGAAGGGCGCCGCCTGTTCGAGGGGGAGTTGGCGGGCGCGGTTCACCAACGAGTGGAAGATCTCCACGTCACTCGTGAGGCCGCGGGTCACGTACAGACCCGACGACGTCACCGGGTGCAGGCGCGGACCCTTCGCGTCAACCCCGAGACTGCGCCGCACCGCAGTGGCGGTATTGGCCAACGTCCGGGTGGAAGCGTCAATCTCAGCGTGGGTCAGCACGCGCGTGCGAAGCCGGTCACCCGTGATCGGCTCGTGGCGATGCAGTGCGAGATACGCCACCATTTCAACGCATCGTCGGCGGAGCGTCGGCGTGAAGGGTTCTGCCAGCCCGACGATGCGGGGTTCGGCCCGCAGCAATTCAATTCGAATCTCGTTCGGTTCGAGTCCATTGGGGTCCGACGTCGACTCGTGGCGACGGGCGTCGAGAGGTCGGCTCACAGTTGAAAATGCAGAGGTGTCGCAAAGGTCCTCGTCACGAACGACCGGATCAATGGTGACCGAACAGGCCCGAAGTCCCTCGTCGAGATCCCGGGCCGACCCGAGGTACACCACGAGGGTGTTGCGCAATACGCGAGTGGCGAGGGTCCGAAGCAGCTCGTTCTCCTCACGGGCGAACGACAGCCGGCCACCTTCGTGAAGCGCGACGACCGATTCGGCGATGTCGTCGTCGCTCCACTGAGCGGGCACACGCAGACGGCCGCCCTCGCGGGCGAATGAGAGAAACACCCCTTCGTCGCCGTCGCTGAGCACACATACGACGAGGGGGTCGGACATTGGCGGCAGTGCGACGTAGGTCAAGTCATTGGTCAGGTGCACCACACCCTCTCGACGATTGCCAATCGCGTGATGAAGACGAGCGATGAGATCGGGACTGGAAGCCCGCAACAGTTCGACCGCAGTGTCAATCTGCTCGTCGTCGAGGTCGAACTGTTGCTGGCGCAGCATGTCGCTTCGGCGCTTGGCCACCAGGGCCAGGGGAATCGCACTCATCGATGAGAGATTCAATGGTCTCGGGTCGCCGGGTTGTCGCCGGGGCGAGTGTGCCGTTGATGAACCATGGGGGGGTGTCGTTGTTGACGTCGAGGCCCCGCCGATGGAATCTGGCGAGCGAACGACGAACGTCGTCATTGGACGCGAGTGCGTGGACGTTGCGAGGGCGCCGGACGAGATGAGAAAGGGCAGCGCCGCCACCACGAGACCGGCGAGCCATGCGCTGCCGCCCCCGCCGATGAGCAGTCCGCGTCGAAGACGAGCGATGTTTCGTGCGAGTTGGTAGAGAAAGAGCAGCCAGAAGAGCGCGAGCCCGATCAACAGAATGCGAATCAGCGCGCCATTCGTCTGGTGAGCGGCCAGCCCCCATTTCGAGAGCACCACGTACGGGAGCAGGACGAAATAGAGGGCGAGACCACAGCCGTGGAGCGGCCCGGAGGCGAATCGACTTACAGCGTTGGGGTGAGTTGCCACGACGGCGACACCTCGGCATTCGCTGAGGTGAGTTCGAGTTGGCAACTCTGCGGTCCCCTGATCACGATCTGACTGATCACGGGACCGGTCACGTTCGGGCACTGCAACTGGGCGACGAGTGGCGCGCTGGCCGAGAGGGTCCACGTGCCGGGTCCCTGCAACGGTACGTCGGCGACGCGAAAGGTTGGGCCCAGCACGCCGGTGAGCACGCCGCTCGAGACGCTCACGCTGGGCGCGCGCGCGGGTGACTTCACGCTCGAATCGGTCACGGCGGCGTAGGACGTCCTTGCCGTCACTGGCTTCGTCGTCGTCGTTGTCGTCGTTGTCGTCGTCGTTGTCGTCGTCCGGTGGGTTGACGGAGGTCGTGTGGAAGTCGTCACGCTCGTCGCCACCGTCGACGATTCGTGCACGACCACCAAACGCGTTACTGGCTTGGAAGTGGTCGTCAGCGTAAAGAGCAGTACGAGCAGGAGCAACGGGCTCGACCACATCACGAGGTGCGCACTTCGAAGAGAGAAGTGATTGCGCGCCATTGACATCAGACGGTAGCGGTATTGAGGTGGAATTACCATTCACGATCGTCGTTCCATCACACGCGCTAGATGAGAAACCGCAGAGCGAAGCGCTGGAGTTCGGCCTGCAGAGAACTCGGCGCGGAATGATCGTCGCGAGCGAGTTCTCGCAACGATCGCCCTTCGAAGACGCGTGCGTACGTGAGCCGAGCCATCCGGTCGTACTGGCTGCCGCGGTAGCTGTTGAGACGGGTCTCGAGTGGTGACGTCTGCTGGGCCGGCTCGTCATCCTGGGCGTAGGTTGACAGCGACCGAAGCGCCGCCTTCTCCTTCAGGAGCCAACGCCGAAGCCGACCCCGCAGCGCCGACAGTATGTCGGGCGCGGCGAACTGTCGAGACTCTCCGGCCCAGTCAACGATCAATTCGCTGGCGAGGCCCAAAGCCATCGCGACGGTCTCGCTGGGGTCGTGGATTATCCCGTCACCGAAACGCAGCTGGCGACAGACACTGACGATTCCCGGAATCATCGTCTGGAGCAGGGTGCGACGTAGCAAGGGATGTTGTGCCTCTTCGAGCAGAGCGCGCACGATGGCGGCGCGTTCGAGGACGTCTCGGCCGCCGCGCACCTCAAGGGTGCTCACCACGTCGCAGAGGTCATCAAGGCCCGCGAGGTCGAGGTCACCGTGGCGACTACGCAGCAGGTCCAGGGCCTCACGAGACTCGCTCGTTCGCCCCGCCCGTAGCCACTCCCGTCGCAGTTGTCCCAATAGGTCAGTGTTGGTTGTCATGGGGCCCATTTCAGAGCCGTGGGCGCATCGGGTGATGACCCACTGTGCGCCCCGCCGCAGTCCATTTCTCATGACTGACAGGGTGCGCGATGAAGCGCACATCACGGCGCACATAGTCACGGCATAGGCTGCCACCATGGACATTGAAACCTTTTACGAACAGAATGAGGCCCGTCGCGAAAGTGCCGAGTTTGAGTTTGGTAGTGAATGGACTGACGCGTCGGACAACGAGTACGAGCTTTCGTGGGTGGAGGCTACCGGCGAGCTCTATCTAATGGTCGAGCCCGACGCACTCGTCAACGAGGACATCTTCGGTGACTTCCTCGTTTCCGAAGAACCGATCAGCGACCTGACCGTCGTGATCATCGGAAAGGTGCCTTCCCTCGCCGCCCTGGAGGACCAGCTGCAGGGGTGGGAGGAGTCGATGCTCGAGGAGAACTCTCTCGCGTGGCTCTACGAGCGCTTTCCCGCCGAGCCGACCTTCTAGAGGTACGGCGTCGACGAATCCGCGACTTGGCAGAGCCTCGTCAACGAAGGTACGAGTTCATTGATCGGCACCCGCTCCGCTTCGTTGATGGTCGTCATCAACGGATTCCAACTCCCGTCGATTGACGTCGCGGCCGCCGCCGAGGGCGTGGCCTTCAGCAGTTCGCTCAAGGCGCGTGCCTGCAGCTGCGATTTCTCGTTCGCCGAGATGCCGGGCTGGTTACTCTTCGACTCGAGTTGCAGGGCCCGATGCACGCTTCGACACGCGAGGCGCGCGTCGGCCACCGCACCGCCGTTTCCGCACGAACTGAGTGTCAGTCCCGCAACGAGAAGTGGGGCGAGAACGAAGAGTGATCGATTTAGCCGAGCCACGAGTCGGCAGCCTGCAGCAGATAGTCGCTCACAGTGCGTCCGCGCTCGAAGACGTCACAGAGTGGATCCTCACCCTTGGCGACTTGGCTGAGCGAGATAGCTCGACGCGCGACAATCGCGATGCGCCGTTCGCTGCCTTCGGTCGGGGACGCAAAGACGTCGGTGGCGGTCACTTCGAGGGGCATCTCGAGGCCGCCAATCGGCGCCAGATCGATGGCCAGACGCAGCAAATCGGGTCCGTGGGGCAGTGGCGGCAGGCTCCACGTCAAGACGAGAGGGAAGTGGAATTCGTCCGGCGGGTCCACGTCATCGGGCAGACCGAGTACCGCGTCTTCAAAGGCGAGGAGTGTCCGCGGATCAACGTCCAATTCAATGTGCAAGTCAATTGGCCCGCCGCAGCCGTCCTCGGGGTGCAAGTCGACTTCCCAGGCTTGGCGAAGTGAGTACGTTTCGACGAAGTGGCGCTCATCGTGCACGTGGAAACCGTGAGTCACTGCGTGGTCTTTGAGGTCTGCGACGAAACCAGCTACATCAATGGCGGCCATTGCTATTCAGATTAGTCCCCATTACAACTTCCGTGGCTTCTCGACCAAATGAGCCCGGTCGCGTCCTGGGGAAACGGCAGCGGGCGGGAACCGTCGCCCCTTCTCGTGAAACGGATCCCGCGTCGTTTTGGCTGACGAGAGGCCAGTATCACTATCGACCGCGAGACCCGCCACCCTCGGGTGTCGGGTTGGTGAACAACGAGAGATTCACCGACCCGGGACCGATGAAATGTCTAAATGGTGACCGAGAGATGAAGTGAGAGGTCGGCCGACGATTGGCCGATGTCGATGCCGTACGAACCCGGCACGGTTGTAAACGACCCGTTTTGGAAGACTTGAAAGCCCGACGACGGAATCGTCATCGTGATCCGTTTCGACGCCGACGGAGACAGGTCCACTCGAGCGAATCCGCGTAACTGTTCGGGCGGTTCTCCCGCCGCACTCGGGTACTTCACGTACGCCTGCACCACGTCAGCGCCTGATCGTGTTCCAGTGTTCGTCACCGTCACCTGAACCGTCACGCCCGAAGAAGTCTTCTGTACCTTCGCATTCGACAGCTTGAAGGTCGTGTAGCTCTGGCCGTAGCCGAACGCGAAGAGCGGCGTGACGTTGTTGATCTGGTACCACCGGTAACCGACGTCGAGGCCCGGACCGAAGTTCACGGTCCGATTGACGCCGGGAAACTGCTGGACACTTGTCGCGGGCATGGCTGACGCGCTGGCGGGAAACGTGATCGGCAACCGACCCGAGGGGTCGACGACTCCTCGAAGCACCGCGGCGATCGCCGTTCCATCTTCTTGTCCGGGGTACCAGGCTTCGAGCACGCCCGCCACGTGCGCGAGCCACGGCATGACTACGGCGCCACCGGTGTTGAGCACCACGATGGTGTGGGGATTGGCCGCCGCCACGGCCGAGATGAGCGCGTTGGAGTCACCGGAGGGTTCCATGTTCGGTCGATCGGCGCCCTCGGTGTTGAAATCTCCGGCGAAGACGATTGCCACCTGGGCCTTGCGGGCCGCGGCGACCGCGGCCTTGATCAGAGCGGTGACGTTGGTGATACTGAACGTGGGTGCGGGGTGATTCCTAATCTGGAACCACTTCGCCTCGAACTTGTAGCGCTGACCGGCGGAGAATTGCACCGTCGTGCTGATGGTCGCTGGCGCGTGCAGACCTGCTGAAGCGATGAACTGTGATGCGTTCAGATAGAGCCACGTGTCGCCAAACTGCTGGAAGGAGATCTGGTAGGTACCGGTCTGTCGTGCACGAACCTCGAAACTCCAGTGGTCCCAGCCGGCGCCAGTACCGGGCTGGGACGCGGTGGCGATCGCTGGCGTCACACTCGGATCACTCTGGATGGCGATGTCGGCCTTGCCCGGTTCGCCGCTGCTCTTGATTGGCTTGACGAGTTTCAACGGGGCGCCGCTCACGATGTCGACGTCGCTCAGTTTGTCGAAGTCAAGTGTCGGCGGGCCACCGGGCTCGTAGGTCACCGCGACCTTGGCGCCGAGCGCGCTGCGAATCGCCTTGAGGGGGGTTATCACGTACGGTGCCTGCACCTTGGAGCTTCCCCCGCCCGCGACCTGGGGGGCCTGGCCGGCGGACGCACCGATCACGGCAACGGACGTCAGTTTCTTCGAAAGTGGCAGTATCGATCCGGCGTTCTTCAACAGGACGATGCTGTTCTCAGCCGCCACCAGTGCCACCTTCGCGTGGGCCGGTGTCGTCGCGGTCGCCAGGAGCGAACCGTGAACCGGATGGGCGATCAGGCCGAACGTGAACATCGGTATCAGCACGGACCTCACCGCCCGGTTGAGGTCACCAACGGGGACCGATCCGCCCTGTACCAGTCCGACCAGCGCCTGGGGTGACGCCGGCTTCATCAGGGAGATTCCTGCGCGAAATGCACTGGCCATGCTCCGCACCGCTCCCAAATCGGAGCGGATGAAGCCCGTGAATCCCCAGGACTTGAGCGTCGCGTAGATGTACGGGTCCGAGCAGGTATTGATGCCGTTCAACTCTCCGTACGAGCACATCACCGATGCGACGTGCGCCTGTTGGACCATGACCTTGAACGGCGCGTCGTAGAGCTCGGCCAACGCGCGCTGGGGTACGACCTGGTTGAGTCGCAGCCGTGCGGTCTCTTGGGTGTACGCGGAGAAGTGCTTGGCGTTCGCCAGGTCACCGGTCGACTGGATGCCCTCGATGTTGGCAACTCCCAGGACGCTGGCGAGATAGGGATCTTCGCCGTACGTCTCGAAGATCCGACCGCTCTGGGGAACGCGAGCCAGATTGACTTCGGGTCCCTGGACGCTCGTGATGCCTTTCGTGCGAGCTTCGGCGGCCACCGCCTGTCCGACCGCTCGAGCTACCACCGGATTGAAGGTCGCGGCAATCCCAATCGACGCGGGGAACTGGGTGACGCCGGTGAGTCCGTTGGCCACACCGTTCGGTCCGTCGGTGAGCGAGAGAGCCGGTATGCAGAGTGAGGGAATCGCGCTATTGCGGTTCTCCAAAGGGGGGTAGGTGGCCAGTACGACGAAGGACGCCTTTTGGGCGAGCGTCATTCTGGAGAGGACCTCGCTGGCCAGCGTGGCGGGGCTCGCGCTGTGCCTTCTCGACTGGTCGACCCAGGGGCATTGACCACTGGCACTCGCCACTTTGGCGTGGAGTGAGGTTGGCGCGACCGTGGAGCTCGTGGCCGGAGTAATGCCTGGGAACCAGACCAAGAGTGCGGTGACAACAAGAACGGATGCAGCGCCGTAGGTGCGACTGCGCGTTAGCAACGACTTTCGACTCACGTGCGAATTCCTGGTCTCTGCCGTGAGGACCACCCCCCGGACTTCAGGCGACTGCGCAGCGTCGAGAGCACAGTTGTGGAACTCCATCGGCATCTTCAACCTAGCCGACGAGCGTTGACCCTTTACCTCGACGACCCGGTCAGCCGCGCGCCCTTGGCTTTCAACACGGTGCAGTTGTCGGTGTCGACGAAACTCCAATTCCCCTGACGCCGGGTTGTGGAGGTGGATCAGCACGATGCACTGTGTGGAGATTCCAATGAATTATTGGTGGTGTTGACAGCGTCCGCATGGCACATCGCATGATGGGCCGATGGCACTGCGACCCCGTCGTCAACGTCATCGCGCCAGGGATCGTCAAGACGGCGCTACCGTGGAATTATGACCAAAGACCTCATGGCTCCACTCCGCGAGTGCGCGTTAGAGATCGGTGAAGCGGTGAAGGCTCACCGCGGTCGCGGCTACTCCGGACTTCGAGAGAGCCAGTACCACCTCGATCTGGTCGCCGACGAGGTGGCGCTGCGCGTCTTGGGCGGCGCCGGCTTCCGCGTGGTGAGCGAAGAGTCCGGCGTCACCGGCAGCGGGGAGTTGACGGTCGTCGTCGACCCGATCGACGGGTCGACCAACTGTGATCGCGGGATACCGTTCTTCGCGACCAGCCTCGCGGTAATGCGCGGCGATGAACTCATCGCGGGACTGGTGATGAATCAGGCGACCGGAACGGTCTTCGAGGCGCAGACCGGTGGGGGTGCCGTTCGCGACGGGGTCGCGATTGCGGCCAGCGGCCAAACGCACTTGGCGGACGCCATCGTGAGTTTCTCGGGTCTGCCCACCCGCCACCTGGGATGGGCGCAGCTTCGATCACTGGGGGCGGCGAGCCTCGAGATCTGCTTGGTGGCCGACGGCTCACTCGACGTCTTTGGCGTTGCCCAGCACTCGACGTTGAATCCATGGGACTACCTGGCGGGGCTGCTGATCGCCCGCGAGGCGGGTGCCGTCGCGTCGGACTACCGTGGCGAAGCGCTCGAGACGGCGCTCATGGTGGCCCGTCAGCCCGTGTTCGCCGCTTCGCCGGCACTGCTGGAGTTCATGCTGGCCGAGGGACCCATCTAAGAACCTGCTCAGCACTGCAAGGAATGCTCGTCACCAGGGTGGTGGGCTCGCTAGATTGAAGCCAGCAGGGGTCTCGGCCTGGAGGATTTGCACGATCGTTGGTTTCATCAGTTGTCGTGCGACTGGGACCATTGGTGCTCTTGCTGATCCGTGAGAGTTGATCAGGAGGACGAACGATGACAGGAATTCGCAAGGTTCGAGTCATCTTGGGCGCTGTCGCCATCGCCGTGAGCGTCTTGGCCAGCGGCGCGCTGGGTTTAGCCACGGCGAACGCCACCGCGAAACCGTCACCGGTCCTTAAGGTGACCCCGGCGGTGGGCCTGACCAATGGCAGGATAGTCAAGGTATCCGGTACCGGCTTCAAGCCGCACGATCAGGTGTACCTCGTGGAGTGCCTGGTCAAAGCAAGTGGTGGAGGACAGTGCAACACCATGGGCGCGGTGCCCGTGACGATCACGGCCAAAGGCCTCCTGCCGTCTACCAAGTTCAAGGTCATAACTGGCGTCATCGGCAACGGCAAGTGCGGGACCAAAGCGTCGAATCTCAAGAGCTGTGCGATCAGCGCGGGCAACGCGAGCGGCGGCGACTCGGCGGTACGCCCCATCACGTTCAAAGCCCCGAAGAAGAAATAGCCGCACCTACGATCAAGGTGCTCCTCGAGGCGTGGCCCGTATCCCCGTAGTGGGCCCGGCGCGAAGGGTGTCGCTGATTTTTGGATTGCGGAGCGCTAGCGAGGACTTGGCGCTTGTCGTGACCGGAAGGGGCCCATGCCCATCATGAGCGGCTTCAACGAGACGGCGGGTCGGCCCGACGGTTCAGTCGCCTCGCCTATCCGCAGGGTCCTGCAGAATTTCGGATTTGCCGCTCTGCTCTCGATTCTCTTCCTGACGTTCCTCGACAACACCGTGATCAGCGCGGTGCTCGCGAACGTCCAGTCCGAGTTGCACTCCGGCGTTTCAGATCTCCAGTGGGTGGTGGGCGGGTACGCCCTCGCGTTCGCCAGCCTGATGCTGATCTGTGGTTCGCTCGGTGACAACTACGGCCGCAAGAAGATCATGCTGATCGGAGTGACGGTCTTCTGTGCCGGTTCGATTGTCTCGGCCCTGTCCACTTCGTCGACAGAACTGATTATCGGCCGGATGATCATGGGCGCTGGTGCCGCGGCGTCCGAACCCGGGACCCTTTCGATGATTCGACATATCTATCCCGATTCCCGGCGCCGCGCCCGGGCCCTCGGTGCGTGGGCGGCGGTTTCGGGCCTCGCGCTGGCGATGGGCCCGGTGCTCGGCGGAGTGCTCGTCGGGATCTGGACGTGGCGTGCGGTGTTCTGGTTCAACCTGGTATTTGGAGGTCTGGCGTTTGTCGCCGCATCGATTGGACTGCCGGAGAGTGCCGATCCGACTCGTCGCCGGCCGGACTTCTTTGGCTTTGCCCTCGGGGCGTTGGCGGTGGGCTCGGCGACGTACGCCACGATTGCCGGAGAGTCAGCCGGTTACTTCGCGAGTTGGGTGCTGACGCTCTACGGCGTCAGCATTGTTTTTCTCATCGCCTTTCTGATCGTCGAGGGGCGAATTTCGAATCCAATGCTCGAACTCGGTTTCTTCAAGCGACCAGCCTTCGCCGGCGCGACGTTCGTCGCACTCGCGAGCTACTTCTCGATACTGTCCATCGTCTTCTTCGTCGCGCTCTACCTTGAAGTGATCGCCTCCGCGGGGGCGTACCAGTTGGCCCAGGACTTCCTGCCCCTGCTCGGCGGCATGGTGGCGGCGTCACTCTTCACCGGGCGCTGGGTGGCCGCCGTCGGCTCGAGAGTGCCCATGATGGTTGGCTGCCTCGTCGCGGCGACCGGCGTCTTCTTCACCAACGTGTTCATCGCGCCGGATGCCGGGCTGACGACAGTGGGCTGGACAATGGGCATCGCCGGTATTGGTTTTGGAATCCTCGTGGTGCCGGTGACCTCAACGGCGTTGACGAGCCTGCCGGCCGCGAATTCGGGAATGGCCGCATCGATGACCAATACCAGCCGAGAGCTGGGAGCGGTCGCCGGAGTGGCCATCTTGGGTTCAATCGTGAACGGACAGTTGACGGTGCAGTTGACGCGCCGGCTCGCCGAGATCGGAATCCCGCCGGCCTATCGATCCGAGGTCATCACGGCCGTCACGACCGGCACCATCGGATCCCAGATGAAGGGACTGAGCGGCCACACCAGCGCCGAGGTGCAAAAGATCATCGACAAGGTCGTGCCGGCCGCCTATCAGGCATTCACGCACGGCCTCAATCTGGCGCTGAGCGCGTCGTTCGTGTTGTTGTTGCTCTCGGCGATGGTGGCGTACGTCACCGGAACGTCGGAGCACGGCTGAGGGCCGTTGCGCGCCCTCAGCGAAGACGCACTATCGACTCGCCGGAGGTGCGCGCGTGCTCGAAGGGCTCGCGCCACAGGGGCTTCAGGCTATCGAGTGACTCCCTCAGCCAATCAATAGCCGCGGTCACCGATTCCTCGTTGGCGAGGGGGTCACCGCTTTGCAGCGCACTCAACTGGATCCCCTCGAGGTAGGTGGTCGCGACGACCCGGTCGTGAAGGTCCCCTAAAACCGTCTGCACCTTGGCCAGCGAGTTCGCGACGTCCTCGGCGCTCGCACCGAGGAAGGAACTCGAGATGTCGGCGCTGTAGCGGCACTGCTTGGCCATGATCCGTACGCGGTGGAGATCTTCGTTGCTCGGTGCGGGTCCCAGCTCGTCAACGGTACGAAAGAGAGTGGACAGGGCGCCCTGCAGACCCGGTAGCAGCATGGCGCACGCGGGCTCTGACGCATTCTGTCGCAAGGGAGGATCGGTCACCGATTCGTCGAGGCGGTCCAAGAGACGACGGTACCGTTTCGTGCGCAGAAATCTCGCGACCTGGCGGCTCTCGTCACGACGATGCTTATGGAGCTGCACCAACACTGACGTTCCCCGCAAGGATGCACGGTCGTCGCTTATGGAGCGAAGGAGATCATCCAAGACGTCGAGATCGCGTTGACGACCTAGAACCCCGCCCATCCAGTGAAGTTCCCTGTCCAGCTTGGCGACGGTCTTGGGTTTCATGACTCGAGCAACGATGTGCATCTCGGACCGCAAGCGCCGCGAACTCACCCGAAGCTGATGAACACCCTCGGGATCGTGACCTTGGCGTGCGATTGGATCAAATCGGATGAGGTTTCCGACCTCTTTGGCCAGGAGCGAACGAACCACTTCTCCAGCGGTGATGCCCAGTGGGTCGAGTCGACGGTCTGGAGGCTCGGACCCCCGCGTCGTGGCCTTTACCGTGGTGTTCGTCCCCAGTAGCGGTGCTCACGGTGGCCAACATGCTTCGAAGCCGCTTCGAGCCCCTCGCGTGGCCTTCCGCCGCCCTTTTCGCTGGCCCTGATCCATTTGGAGATTTTGAATTTGTTCATAATCCTCCGTTCACTGACACGATTTGAATCTATCGCGACAACGAGGGGATGCACACGTGGCATTACAGCGCGCTGTCTCGCGGTCGATTCACCACCGTCAATCGGCGTTCGCTACGTCAGCCAATAACTTGCTGATTCCGATTGCGGTTCTCCAACGTGAGAACGGTGTCGGCAACCATCTAGGCTGGTCCCCTGCGGGCGCTTAGCTCAGTTGGTTAGAGCAGCTGATTTACACTCAGCAGGTCGGGGGTTCGAGTCCCTCAGCGCCCACGGATCGTTGTGAGAGTTACAACATTGAGGGCATGAACGCATCCGTTCAAAGAAAGAAAGCGGAATGCTAGCCGGGACGGTTCACGTCGCACCTGCGGAGAGAAACCCTTTGAGGATTTCCAGATTTCCAGATCCTCGGCCCCCTCGGCCGGCGGCTTCGCAGGGCGAAGTTGGGTGTCGTCGTTATGCGTATGTCAGGATCAGTGATTACGCGGGGTCTTAATGACGACACTTCGAGGTGACAAGCATGATGGTCAGTACGGTGACGCCTGAGCGACGTCCGGTCGGTGACTGGGCCATGGGTGCGATCGAGACACTTGTGTTCGACGTGCTCGGCACGGTAGTCGATGAGACCGCCTCGGTCGCGCTTGAGGTAGAGGCCGCGATGGTAGACGCCGGGCTGGATCCGCGTAGGGGATCGCGACTCGCGCTCGACGACTCGCGCTCGAGTGGTCACGTCGCCTCGATCTCCTGATTGACCAGGTGGTCGCCTGCGAGGAACCATGGAAGTCCAACGACGACTTGCGCGCCGTCGCGCTGGTCGATGCGCTCCACGCGATGGAGATACATGGGCTAAGCCAAGCAAGGCTGGACGATCTGGCCTTAGTCGGCCACCGCTTAGAGCCCTGGCCCGACGCGGCCCAGGCATTGGACAACCTGAGAGACTCCTTCACCGTCGTGGCGCTGTCCAACGCGGATCTAGCGCAGCTGGTCGATATGTTCGGCGAAGGACGTCTGGCGTGGCACGGTGTTTTGTCTGCCGAGTCGGTCAAGACGTACAAGCCCGACCCTGCCGTGTATCGACATGCTCTGGACACGCTCGGCCGCGAGGCGCGACGGACGTTGATGGTCGCCGCACACCCTTGGGATTTGAGGGCCGCATCCGCCCAAGAGATGCGTACCGCGTTTGTCTCGCGACCCGGTGAGGGGGTCCCCGCGCCGTACGACCGGTTCGACTTGTATGCCGAGAGCCTCGCGGACCTGGCCGAGCAATTAGCCTCGGGCGGACCCCAGCACTAGCTCACCCGAATCGCGAAGTTGTAGTCGCGTACGCTCGATTGTCCGCCCAGATCGAGTAGCCAAGTGTCTCGAACAGTGCACGGCGGGTCGACGTGCTCGTCTTTGGCATCGACTAGGACTTGACAAGATTGAGCCGTTGCAAGGGGGTCTGCTGTCGATTTTGTCGTCAGCTTTGACCTTGCATGGGCAGGTGGAAATCCTCGATCAGCTCGGCCAGCCGCTCAGAAAGGTTTGAAAGCTGTCCGCGAAGGTCGACTCTGGTGGGGCTAGACAGTGGCATTTCTGGAGCACCTCACGGGTTCGAACGACAGTTCCGATTGAGGGCCTGACAATGGAGTTCGCAGACTTGGCTGCCGGTGGGAGATCGATCGGCGAGACCTTCAAATGAAGATGCGACCGTCAGTCCGGTCTGCCCAGGAGTCTCACCGCAAGGCTACGAGCCGCAGCTTGAGGACACTGGCTGATTCAATTCGGGATTTCATCGGGCACGAGTCCGTGGTGCGTGTCGTGCAGAAGCTGATCGACACCCTCTACATCGAGCGGTCGAGCAAAAAGGAACCCCTGACCAGTATCGACCTTCTCAGCCTCGAGCCGGAGCCGCTGCTCTTCCGTTTCTATGCCCTCAGCGATAATCTCGAGCCCGAGCACCTTGCCCAGTTGAACCAGCGTGTGGACAATGGCTGCTGAATCGGGCGAGTTGGACATCGTCTGGACGAACGACTGGTCAATCTTCAAGATGTCAATTGGGAACTGTCGAAGATAGGCCAGTGACGAATAGCCAGTTCCGAAGTCGTCGATCGCGAGACGCACTCCAATCTTCTTCAGATGTTCCAGTCGGGTGAGAGTGTGTTGGACATTGTGCATCAACGTGGTCTCAGTGAGTTCCAAGACCATCATGCCGGGGTCGAATCTGGACGCGCGAAGGGCGCTCCGGACGTCGTTGATGATCTCGTCCTGTCCGAGTTGCGCGGCCGCGAGGTTCACCGACACCTGCAAGGTGTGGCCCTGGCTATGCCAGCATGCCCCTTGTCGGGATGCTTCCTCGAGCACCCACTTACCGACGGGAATAATCAGTCCGCTCGATTCGAGGAGCGGGATGAACTCGTCGGGCTGCAGTACGCCTCGTTGGGGGTGACGCCAACGCAAGAGTGCCTCAACGCCGGTGACGGCTCCGGTGAGAAGATTGACGGTGGGTTGGTAGAGCAAGAAGAACTCCTCGGCTTCGCGGGCACGGTGCAGGTCCACGTCAAGATTCCGATGATCGTCTACGGCTTGTCGCATCGAGGATGAGAAGTAGACAGCGCGGCGCTTGCCGGTGGCCTTGGCCTCGTAGAGGGCGATGTCGGCATCTCGCAACAGTCCCTCGGGAGTCGCCCGGAGTCCTTCAGCAATGCCGATGCTGGCAGTCACGTTCAATGGAGTCTTGCTGGCGCGGATACTAAATGGGGTCTGCAGCACGTCCAGGATCCGATCCACCACCAACTGGACTCCAGATTCAATGGTCGCGCCCTCAACGAGAACAACGAATTCGTCGCCGCCCAATCGTCCGACCGTGTCTACCTCGCGAAGTGCAGCGGCCAACCTGGCTCCGACCGCGAAGAGCAGTTGATCTCCGGCGTCGTGGCCCAACGTGTCGTTGATGTCCTTGAAATCATCGAGGTCGAGGAAGAGTAGTGCCAGCGGAGTGTTCTCTCGTCGAGCGCGTGCCAGCATCTGACTGATCCGGTCAAGGATCAACGCCCGATTGGAGAGGCCCGTCAGCGAGTCGTGAAAGGCCTGGTAGCTGAGCTCGTCGGTACGTTCGTTCACCAACATCAAGGCCCGAGCACGGCCCGTTCCCAGCACATAGATCAACAGTCCCAGCAACAGGATGAACGCGATACCGCCAAACAGCACGCCCAAGGGGCCCGAGCCGGAGAACACGCCTTCGACATTCGCCTCGCCAAAGGTCTTCACCTGCCACCCATTGTGAAGATCGATCGTGCTCCAATACGCTTTGGCTGATGTCGCGCCTGCCATGAAGTTCTCACTGATCGAACGGACCTGGTAGTGAAAGACCACTTTGATCTTCGGATAGCTGGCCACCAGACTGTCCAGAACGACACTGGGGATGATCTCCATGCCCACCCACCCTATGAATGCGTCATGACGGGCCTTAACCGTGGTCGGCACGGTATTGCCGGTGTAGATGGGTTGACCCACCACGAGCAGACTGCCTCCATAGGGGAGGTAGGTCGGCTGCCCGTCGTCTCGAGCCCTCATGATCAGGGTTCCGAGTTGGGAATCGCATTGATCGATACCGAGAAAGGCGGACTGCTGCACGCTCCGCGATTCGAACAAGGTGGTGAAACAGTAGTGAGAGCGGACTCCTGGCGGCTGCACTGTGAATGATTGGCCTGCGGGTAGAAGGGAATTCTCCTTGGTGACGAATGCACTCAGTTTTGAAGCGGGAATCAGCACCAACTCGGCCAGGCCTTGAAGTTCGGGGTACCGCTTAAAGGCTTGAATCGACTTGACTTCGTTTCTGAATCTGGCCTGGGTGGCTTCCTGGTTGCTAGCGATAAAGGCGGCGACAGCGGTGGTGAGATCCAGTTCGTGCTGGATCGCGAGTTCCAGCCTCGAGGCGATGGCCGTCGATGTGACGAGGGAGGACTGGCGCATCTTCTGGCTGTCGAGATGAGCCACTGTAACGGCCCCAATGAATGACCCGATAACGCCAAGCAGGACCAGGATCGTTACCCCTATCAACCATCTGCGACGATGCGACGCCTCCCTTGCGATTCCCTGGTTTGGTGTCGTTGACATTGAGTGCCGAACTATCTCGGAAACGTCGGAGGCCGACACTGGCGCGCGGTGAACCCTCGGGTAGAAGTGGCAGGGAACTCGTAAGCATGCCCTATGGCCCACAGACGTGCCAACCGGCGCATTTCAAATGCGACTGCGCGCCCAAGTGCCGGACAAGGCTCTTGACCAAGGTACTTGGAGTCTTGGTCAGTTCTGAGAGTTCGTGAGCGCCCACGATCTACGTCACGCCTACGCCTCGGATCATCGTTCCGGAATCGACAGTTACGTCGAGCGACTGGTTGGTTGTGACTTCTCAATCTCTGCATCAACAGCCTTCCGAGACGCTCGACATCGAAAGAGCAGCTTCGGATCCATCGAGGCGTCAGTCAGTTCAACCTCTTCGCCCAAAGGCGTTAACGTCTGCCAGACTCTACCACTCGACATGTCGTTGGACTCTGCGGAGGCTGGCCAAGAGGGTGCGCGTATTGGCTCGCGACAGCCGCAAAGTACAAGGAAACGATGCAGCGTCGAATTCGGGTCTTGTGGCTTTGGACCCTAGCGTTTTCGACCATTCTTCATCCACAGGCCATTGTTGCCGGTGGCCACGAATTGATTCTGGACAGTTGGCACGTCTTGTTCTTCTGGAATCCGGCAGTGAGTATGAGACAGAAGAGACAGCGAGATCGCGAAGAAGGAATGCGCCGCGAAATCGATGTGGGTCGGCCCTCGGCTTCAATCGGAGGGCCGAACCGGATCACACTGACGGGCGCCAAATCGCAAGGCGAAACGCGGATGCTTCGATTGTCCCTGTCATCTATCCCCTCTCGTGTGAGACAGGTCAAAGTATCAACTGAATCGGCGGCAGTCCTCGTCGATTCTTCCCTGCTGGGTCGGGAGACCAAGTAGGGGCGAGACAACAAGGTTTGCTGTATCCACTCTCACGAGTTGCTTCAAAAAGTGGAGAAGACAGCATTGTGCATACCGGAATCGCCGATGCCTGGTATCAGACCGTCGACTCGAATTCACAAACACCGCTGGCGAGAGGTTTCTCGCTGCTGAGAAGTTGAAGAGAACTCAGTCGAACGACGCGGGGCGAGTTCGAATACGACGGACGTTTCCGACGTTCATGGCACCTGTCCGTACGCTGCGATGTTGGGATAGGCGATAGGGACGAATCAACGCCCGCGTCCCCTTGCTTATTCGTGCCGGGGGTAGTTGTATGGTCAGTAGCCAGGGCGGGCTGTCGTCAGCACGAGCAGACCAGTCGGCACCTGGACGACGAGGGGGTTCTGACGATGTCCATTGATCCAACGACAACTGCGGTGGTGCTTATCGAGTACCAGAACGACTTCACGTCTGAAGGCGGTGCCCTCCACGGCGCGGTCGAAGGGGTCATGGCCAAGACCGGCATGCTGGGAAAGACCCGTGAGGTAGTGGATGCGGCTCGTCGGGCCGGGGTCACCGTCATGCACGCTCCGATCATGTTTCACGAGGGATACAACGAGATCAGTGCACATCCCTACGGGATACTCAAGGGCGTCGTGGACGGAAAAGCGTTCATAAAGGGGTCCTGGGGCGCCGCAATTGTGGACGAACTGGCCCCTCAGGAGGGCGACATCGTCATCGAGGGCAAACGGGGCCTCGACAGTTTCGCCAGTACGAACATCGACTTCATCCTGCGCAGCAAGGGAATCAATACGATCGTCCTGGGAGGATTCCTGACGAACTGCTGCGTTGAATCGACCATGCGATCGGGATACGAGAACGGCTACCAGGTCATCACGCTGAGTGACTGCGTCGCCGCGACTTCTGTCGAGGAGCACGAGAACGCGCTCACGTACGACTACCCGATGTTCTCCCAGCCCATGAGTTCGGCCGATTTCATTTCTGTGCTCGCGAAGTCGTAAAGCCAAACGCCAGAGTCCATCTCCGCGCCACCAACTAGAGACACGGCCCAAGGCGTTCTGCAGCGGTTGGAGGAGCTTCAGGTTCGATCCGGGAGAGTCCGGTGCAGTCCGCAGGTCGGATCGTGTCGTCGGCGTCGGCGGTCCGTCGAACTAGCGCGGGCGTGTCAGAGGCTGCTCTCACCTCTTTTCATTGTGTGTTGTCGCAAGAGATCGGTGAAGAAGTCTCGGGACACCGCCAATAAGAAATCGCGAACCTTTTCGGCTGTCGGAGCGTCTATAAGTGTGTGCTGACAGTTCTCTCCCTTGGATCATTGAAAGCGACCGGGTAAATGGACGGCTCTACGGACGTGAGCGATCTTCAGGCGTGGCTGGAAGAGGGCTATCCACAGTCCGTCCGCACGGCGTTTCTGATTCTCGGGAATCGGCTCGACGCCGAAGACGCGGTGCAGGAGGCATTCCTTCGCGCATGGAAATTCCGAGATTCCCTCTCCAAAGAATCCAGTTTCAGGCCTTGGCTGTATCGAGTCGTCGTCAACACGTGCAACTCGACACTTCGCCAGGAGATACCCCATCGGGACCGACGCTCCGGAGACGAAAATCTGGCTGAAGTTTCGGTCGTTGACGACATTCCGGCCCGGATCGCCTTGTCGAACGACATCATGAGTGCCCTGAGAGATCTGCCGGTGCATTTGCGGGTGGTCATCGTACTGCGTTACTACGCCGATCTCAGCGAGCGCGAGATCGCAATCGCCATCGGTCGGCAACCGGGAACGGTGAAATCCCGTTTGAACGAGGCCCGAAGACGACTGGCCGAGCATCCGGCCCTTCGGCCGGAGACGACGAGGGACTCCACCACCACCAGGGAGGCAACGCAGTGACCATGATTGACGAGGGAATACTCACCGACGCACTCCGCGACGCCGCCAATTCGTTCGAGGTCTCGAAGGAGGCGACGGACCGGATACTGAGCGAAGCTCGCGCTTCGGCGCCCGAGTCCGGGTCATTGCATGCGCCGGCGTTCTTACGTCGCCGAGGTCGCAGTCGAACGATCCTGATGGCGGCAGCGTTGATCGTGGTCGTCGGCGGGATCACATTGCCGCTCTTGCGAACCGAGGCAAAGACGTCAGTCACCGCATCTGCGGTTCATGCCGGTTCGCCTCGCTTCGGCCCTGGACTGGTCGTCACGGGCGCCCAAGGTACGAAGTCCGTGAATGGTGGGGGTTCGCCATCGTTCTCATCCGCGAGCGGCAACCAATCGGTAGTGACCACCGGAACCGCTCTCGGCGCCAGCGCCACGAGTCTTTCGCCAAAGATCGAGTCCAACGGTTCGGTTGATCTGACCGTGAGCAACGGGCAAGTCGAGTCGGCATTTGCGAAACTCAACCAACTCGCAATGGGCGACGGGGGATTTGTCGTCAGCACCCAAGCCAACGTGGGCACACAAGGGTCCGGGAAATTCTCATACGGAACGGTCGTCCTGCAGGTCCCACAAAAGGCTTTCGAAACACTGGTCGCCCAGGTCCAGCGCGTCGGCCGCACGACGTCCATCGTCACTTCGTCCACTGACGTGACGGGTCAGTACGTGGATCTCCGGGCGCGAATCACTGCGCTGGAAGGGAGTCGCCAGCAGTATCTGACGATAATGACCCGGGCAAGGTCGATCGGCGACATCCTCGCCGTGCAAGATCGATTGAACACGTTGCAGAGTCAAATCGAGCAACTGCAAGGTCAGATGAATGTCCTCGACAATGCGACCACGTACGGGACGCTCACGGTGATGATCTCCGAGGTAGGTCACCGGCCCAAGGTGGCCGGGCCGAGCTCCGGTCTCGGCAAGGCTTGGCACGACGGAATCGGCGGTTTTGTCGCGGGCTTCGAGTGGCTGATAAGGATTGCCGGGCCGGCACTCTTTGCCGGGCTCTGTCTGGGCGCGTTGTTGGCCCTCGGCAGGTTGGCGTGGCGAGCGACTCGTCGTCGGAGGATTTGATCTCGCGGATCCGTGTCGTATGTGGGGCGCATGTTCGGTCGCCGCGTCGCACACGAAGCTACGCCCGAAAACCTTGTCCGTCTGGTCGGTGGTGAATCTGCGAAATCGACGATTGGGAGCGCGTGTCGAGTCGACGCACCGGCTCGCTCTCTGACTAGCAGAGATCTCATTGACTTTCAGGAATCTGGCAGTGGTAACGCGAGATTGGGGTACTGACCAGTAACGTCCGAGGTCTGTCGTCCTTACCGCTTGGTCGAGTGCCGAAGCATTGACACTGCCGTGTTGAATGGCATCACCCGGACCGCCTTTGGCGCTGCGACCACGGGTGATCCATTTTTCGTCCGAGAGGATGACGTGCCATACTGGACTCACATGATTGAGCCCACGGAACAAAGTGGACCGCGCCCGGACGAAGACTTTGATTCACGACTCCTCGGCGAAGGCCACCCGGTCGGATTGCCGACCTTCGAGGCAGCAGTCGGAGCACATCTACACAAGCGCCGTAAGGTCAACAGCCCGTCGCAGTTGCTGACCCTCCAGGAGTTGGTTGGCTTCAAGGCGAGTCACGGACGTTGGCGAATTGCCAAGGATCTCGTGGGACTGATCCGCCGAGGGCACGGAGGCGAGAGCGACGAGTCCTACTTCGACAAACTGCGCCGCGAGACGCGGCGAGGTCAGACTGAGTCGTCGACATACGGCTTGGCGAACGTCGCTGGCCACCCGGTCGTGCTCTACGCGATGAACTGGGACTTCTTCGCCGGTTCGCTCGGCGTCGTGTCGGGCGAGAAGTTCCAGGCCGCTGCCGATCTGGCCATCAGCAAGAAGCTTCCCTTCGTCAGCGTCTACGCCTCGAGCGGCGTGCGCCAGCACGAGAACTTCGCCGGCCTTACGCAGATGACCCGCATGGTGGAGGCGATACGTCACTACAAGGAGAAGGTCGCCCTGCCCCAAGTCGCGGTGTTGCTCGGCAACGTCTGGGGGGGCGTGTCAGCCAGCGCCGTGCCCAACGCCGACTTGATCCTCGCCACGTCGGGCACGAATTTCGGCTTCGCGGGTCCTAACGTCATCGAGGCGTTCGAGGGAACGTCGGTTCCGACGGATTCCCAGAGTGCCGAGGCGAACCTGCTTGACCGCAATATTGACGTCGTTCTCTCCGACGTCAATGAACTGGTGTGGTATCTCGGCGCAGTTCTCTCGTCAACGACCCCGCCCGACAAGCATCACGAACTCACTCGTGAGACACCGCCGATGATACGAAACGTGACGGTCTCCGATCAGCGGCGCGTCTTCGGTTTCGGCCCCACCGGCGTTTGCGGGCCCCGCTTCGAAGATGAGAAAGGGTCAGTCCTGCTCCACGCGGCTCCCGCGCGCGCGGCGGAAGCACTCGACGACTCCGATGCCCTGGTCGAGCAGTACCAGGATCTGATGACCGATGCCAACCGCGTCGATCTGGAATTCATCGTCCGCTACGGCTTCACCGATGCGGTCGCGGTCTACAACTACGTGCAGGAAGACGGCTACAAGAGGTACCCCGCGATAGTTGGCGCCTTCGCCAAGATCGGGGCGCAGCCGTTCGTGATCGTGGGGACCCAACCCTCGTACCAGCGCTTCGGCGAGACCGTCATCAAGCGGCCCTCCAACCCCGCGCCGGAGGACTTCGCCTTCATGGAGAGAATGCTGGAGATGGGAGAGCGACTCGGACTGCCGGCGCTCTTCGTGACCGACACCCTGGGGGCAAAACCCACGTTGGAGAGCGAGCGACGGGGGCAATCGCGGGCGATTGCCCGTTCGATTCTCAAGGGCATCGACTACTCAGAACCGGCGATCTCCCTGGTCGCGGGTGCCTTGGGCAGCGGAGGGGGGTTGGCCACGACGCCGATGGCCGACCACGTCATCATGCTGGAGAAGGCGATGGCGTACGTCGCCGAACCACGGTCGGCCGCCACCATCCTCTACAAGACGCCGAACCCGTCACGCGACCAGATCAGGACCACTCTGGCGACCATGCGTTCGACCGCGCACGACCAGCTCGATCTCGGCTTGATCGACGAGGTGATCCCCGAAGACGCGAACCCCTTCGTCACCGTCGAGCGAGTTCATACTTCGATTCTGAGGGCCTACGTCGAACTGGCCGGACTTTCGGAGAAGCGCCTGAGGGCGCGGCGTCAGGAGAGGATTCGCGGTCTTCGGGCCTTCGAGATCATTCAAGAGTGACATCTGTCCGGTCGGATCGTCCACCAACCGTCGCGAGTCGCTCGGACAGGAACCCCCGTCCACGGTGTTCGGGGCTCCGTCTCGGAATCGACGCCCGGACCGGGGATTGACAATCGAACGCGGAATCGGGCTACTGCGAACAGCCCCGCGCCACGACGTCGGCGACTCCCATGACAACGTCATCGCGAACGAGCCACATGAAGTCATACCGGTCGACGGTCGGGTCGCAGTGTGGCGGTACGAGGTCGAGCCGGTCACCGCGACGAAATGGACCGTCCGGCCCGTTGGTGACGAGCCCGTGTTCGTCGCCGAAGAAGTGGTAGCTCGCCGTCGCCTCGTGGCCAACGACGAGGGGGGAACCGGCGTCGGTGGCCATAGCCTTCAAACCGGCGTCGACGGTGACGAAACCATCTTGATTCGCCGATATCACCGTGGTCGCGACCGTGAGGCTCTGGCCGAACCACCCTTCGGGATCGCCGCCGAGGGCGTCGCGGTACTCGCGATCCATGAAGACGTAGCTGCCGGGCTGCAACTCGTTGAGCAGACCAATCTCCACGTCGAGTGCGGACGTACCGGTGCCGCCTCCGGTTCGCAGGGGAACGTTGTGGCCCCTCGACTCCAACGCGTTGACAACCTCCTCCAGGCGGCGGGTTGACTCCATCGTCGAGGACCGGCGTTCCTCGCGCCCACGGATATGTTGGAGATGCCCTCCGTACCCCTGCACGCCCCCGAAGTGAAGGTGAGGATCTTGCTCGATCCGCTCGACCACCTGAAGGGCCTGCGAAGGCCCGACCACACCGGTCCGCGCGAAACCGACATCGACGTCACAGAGCACGCCGAGTCCGTTCTCGGCTCCTCCGAAAGCGGACGCCAGCTCGTCGACACCTTCGAGATTGTCGACCACCACGATCGGATCGCAGAACCCGGACAGGGCCAGTACCCTCTCCGCGGCGACCGCTCCCACCAGCGGCGAGGTGAGCAGCACCGAGATCCGACGCTCGTAGCCATCGGCGATGAGGCGTCGGACAATCATCTCGGCCTCGGCCAGTTTCGCGCACGAGAGCCCGACGGCTCCCGCGTCCAGCTGACGCCGGGCGACGAAGGCCGATTTGTGCGACTTCACGTGGGGTCGAATCGCGATTCGCGATGACGCCGTCAGAGCCGCCATGCGTGCGATGTTGTCGGTGAGCACGTCGAGGTCACAGACGAGGGCCGGCGTTGGGATGAGTCGACGCGAGTCCGGTTGTCCCAACCGGTCGGTCACGGTCCGAAAGACGGGCCGGTCGCGCGCAGACTCATCCATGGGTCATTCAACCGGCTGATTCGACGATGCGCCGGGGCTAGGAGAGTGGTTCGGCGACCACGGCGGTGCCGTAGGCCAGGATCTCTTGAAACGTGCCGGCCAGTTCGTTCGAGTCGTAGCGCATCGCCACCACCGCAGTGGCGCCGACGGCCTCAGCCGCTTCGCCCAGACGTACGAGGGCCTCCTGGCGTGTCTCTTGGAGCTGCTTCGTGAGGCCCCGAAGTTCGCCTCCGCCGAGGGCCTTCAATGTGGCACCAATCTGGGCTCCCACGTTGCGAGTGCGCACGGTCAGCCCGTTGACTTCGCCGATCACCCGAGTGATCTTGTAACCGGGTAGGTCATTCATCGTCACAACCAGCATGGGGCACTCCTTGATCGCTCAAAGGCCAACTCTAAGCGATGGTCACTCACGTCTCGCTGGCCCCTCGGTCGACCAATTGACACCGATGAGACGGGCGCGACGGGCGATGGGGCGAGCCCTACCTCTTGCGACAGACGAGCTCGCCCTTGCCGATTGGAACAATCAGCGCGTCGACCCGGGGATCGAAAAGGGCGACGTCGAGCATGGGCTGGAGGGTCGCTTGATGGTCGATGGCGTTGTCGGCGACGAGCAGGCCCCCCGCCACGAGCTTGGGGACGACGGCCTCGTAGCACGAGAGGTAGATCTCCTTTTCCGCGTCGAGGAAGCAGAAGCTGACGTCGTCGAGATCGCCCACGTAGTCGAGGAAGTCTCCCTCGACACGTCTCACGACATCGCCCACTCCGGCAGCGGCAATGGTCTCGGTGGCGATGGCCGACTTCGAGGCCATGATTTCGAACGTGGTGATGGTGTGGTTGCGCTCGCGACACGCCAGGGCGAGCCATAACGTCGAATAGGCGGCACTGGTGCCGATCTCGATCCAATCGCCCTCCGGCGCCGACGCGGCCAAGAGAGCGATGAACTTGCCGGTATCGGGCGGTATCTGGCGGAGTCGATCAAGTCGCGGCGTCCCGTCGTTGCGGTCGAGAGCGTCACGCTGTTCCAACTCTCGCATTCTCAAGAGGATTGGCGCTGGAATGTCGAGGAACATGGCACCTTCTTTCTGCATGGGCCGGAGAGTCAAGCATCGGTCTATCACCGGAGAACCGAGCTAGAGAGCCGCGTCTGAACCAGTGACGTGCCGTTGCGAAGGAAGATCGACGTGCGTGTTGGACTCTTCAGGAACACTGCCGAGCGCTCTTTGACGCCGATGGGCGGTCTCAGGGTCGGTTGCTGAGGATCTGGACGCCATCGCCGGACAGGTCCGACAGTGCCCCCCTGCGTCCGGTCATCGCCAGCACCAGTGAGATCATGGGACCGGCGACTTCCGGCCCGTCGCCGTGCACCCAATGCATATCGGTCGCCCGGAGTCGCAGTCGGGTGATGCGCCGTTTGCCCCCGATGAGGAGATTCGAGTTCTTCCAACTGTTGGCCACTGCGATCAACGCCGCTTCGGGTGACTGATGCGTCAAGCCCAACGGTCGTCGAATGTCCTCGCCGTGCACCACGATCTCACCCAACATCGCCATAACGGGGGCGGGCGGGTGGTTGGTCGTCGTCGTTCGGATCGACAGTCGGCGAACCAGTTCACTGGGGCCGATCGAAGCGAGCCGCCTGGCGGCCCGTTGCGCGAAGACGTCGAATCTGAAACCAGCTTGGGCCATCTCCTTGAAGAAGTTTGCGGGCGTCTGTTCGGCGGCCGCGAGCACGTGACCGGCGACGACTTGAACGGACCAGCCTTCACACCACGAAGAGGTAGTCCACTGCTCAGGCGTCAGAGTGGCCCAGGTCTGGGCCATTTCGACTCGTTCGGCGTGGATGTACTTCCAGATCTCTTCGGATTTCATGTCAGTTCGCCCCGTCTCGGTCGCCAATCTGGGTAACTGTAGCCTCAGTTGCCGATTCGTGACCCCGACCATGGAATGTCGCGAGGCAGAGCCGACATGGTCAACTACCCCATGGGCCGTCGAGTTCCTCCTACGGGCTCGCCGGTGACCGCTGCTCCGTCACGACCGCACGTTTGCCCAGGCGCGTGAACGAAGCGGTATAGGTTGGGGCCATCAACAGAGAGAAGCGGCCTCGCCGAATCCGGTCGACCGTCAGTCGTGCTGCTGCGGTAATCGTCGCGGGATTGGGCCTCTACATCGTCCTTCCCGCACTCACACACGTCATCTCGGCGTGGCCGCGCCTCTCTTCGCTGGCCCCGTGGTGGCTGCTGGTGATGATGGTGGCCGAGGTCGCCAGTTTCTTCTGCTCGATGTCGCTCCTGCGGCTCGTCGTGCGAAACGGCTCCTGGTTCGCCGTCATCACGGCGGGCCTCGCCGGCAACGCCGTCACCAACGTGCTGCCCGGGGGCGACGCCGCCGGAGCGAGCGTTCAATTCCGGATGCTCGCGACGACGGGTGTCGATCCGGACCAAGCCGCGGGCGGATTGGCGGCGGCCTCGGTGCTGGGGCTGGCCGGCCTGTTCCTGCTGCCAGTCTTCGCCCTGCCGGCGATAGTCGGCGGTGTCGCGGTGAGCGCCGGACTGGAGCACGCGGCGGAGCTGGGCATCGGCGGGTTCGTGCTGATCGTGGCGTTCGGGGCCGTGGTCCTCACCACCGATCGCACACTTCTCAATCTGGGAGCGGCGCTGCAGTGGTTGCTCAACAAGATTCCGTTGCGCCACGGGCGAACGGTTGACCTGCCGTCGCGACTCCTCGCCCAGCGCGACATCGTCCGCACCGACCTGGGCAGGAACTGGTGGAAAGCGGTGCTGCTGATCGCCGGTCGGGTGGGCCTCGACTACGTCAGCCTGCTCTCGGCCCTAAGGGCGACCGGTGCCCGGCCAAACCCGTCACTGGTCTTGTTGGCGTACGCGGCGACGGCCGTGATCGCGCTCGTCCCCATCACGCCCGGTGGTCTCGGCATCGTGGAAGCGAGCCTGACGGGACTGCTCGTGTTGGCCGGCGTGCCCGGTTCCAGCGCGGTCGTGGCCACACTCGCCTACCGGCTCGGCGCGTATTGGCTGCCGATCTTTGGCGGCGGGTTCTGTTACGTCCTCTTTCGGCGGCGCTACGGTCCCATGCGCAGCACCGGCGGACCATCGTCGAGTCCCGGCGGCCCGCCGAAGTAGAGGGGCGCAGTTCTTCGCACGTTGAGTGCGTCGAACGACTCAATCCCTTTGGGAACGGGGGCTAGCGTGACTCGGAGAGGTTCCAAGCCAGAGGGGGTTTGACGACGATGTCAGACCAGATTGAGCAAGGTGAAGAGTTCGTCGATTCGCGGCGGGCCAGGATTCTCAAGCGCGCGGACGCCAGCAACGTCCCGTTGAGGACGATCTTCGTGACGGTGGGAACCGTGGCCGCCGTGTACGTGCTCGGGATGCTCCTCTACCGATTGCGTTACTTGCTCATGCTGGTGCTCGTTGGCGCGTTCGTCGCGCTCATCCTCAATCCAGTAGTAGCGATGCTCCAACGCTGGAAGCTGCCCAGAAGGGGATTCGCGGTCGCGGTGGTGGCCCTCTGGTCGGTGGTCGTGTTCGTCACGCTCGCTGTCGCGTTCGGTTATCCACTGGTGAACTCGTTGACGCACCTCGCCAACGCCCTCCCTTCCTACGTGAGGAAGGCCGAAGCGGGGAAGGGCTGGATCGGACACGTCCTTCGCCGATACCACATCGAGGCGTGGGTGAGCCAGAACTCGACCAAACTGATCTCCCTGGCTCAGGGACTCAGCAAACCGGCGCTGGCCCTCGGCAGAGGAGCCGTCTCGGTGCTGTTGGCCCTGCTCACGACATTCGCGTTCGTCGTCCTCGTCCTCTTGGAGGCGCCCAAGATTCGAACGTTTCTCTTGTCGATCTTGTCGCCCGAGCGTGCCGCCAGGCTCTCGAAGGTCAGCGCGCTGGTGAGTCGCTCGGCCGCCGGCTACGTCCTCGGCAACCTCCTGACGTCGCTCGCCGCCGGGGTGGTGGTCTTCGTGACCTTGGCCGCTCTGTCGGTCCCGTTCGCCTTCCTCTTCGCGCTCTGGGTGGCACTGGTGGACTTCCTGCCAACAATCGGCGGCGCCATTGCGGGGATTCCGACAGTCCTCTTCGCGCTCGGCCACTCCCTCAGCGCCGGCGTCATCACGGCAGTCGTCTTCTTGGCGTACACCCAGATCGAGAACCACGTGCTGAATCCGGTCGTCATGAGCCGGACGGTCAAGCTCAACCCGCTCACCGTCTTTAGCGCGGTGCTGGTCGGTGCGGAGGTCGGCGCCTGGGTCGGCGGTCTGTTCGGGGGTTTCGTGGGAGTCCTCTTGGCCGTGCCCGCCGCCGCCACCGTTCAAGTCGTCCTGAAGGAGTACTGGACGACGACGAGGCCCTCACCCGGGCGGGCCCCGTTGGCTGAGGCGAACGGCGTCGAGGGCTCGCTGGCGCCGGGCGACTGAATTCATCAGGTCGAGCCAGGGGCGTTCCAGTGATCGCCTTGCGTCGATCAGGAAGGGCCGGCGACGAGAGACTCGTGAGGGCCCGCCATCACCGCCCGCCAGCTCGCCGGTGCTGCGATTCATCCCGGTCGCGTCCGCGCGACGTGGGAGTCGGCGGCCGGTTCGCACGGCCCAACGTCGGGACCTCGAGCCGGATGAAGCGCGACGCCCGTCGACGGATTCGTCGATCGAGTCGCTCGGCGTGGGTGGACGGGGCCAGAGGCGTCCGGGCGTGCGCCGTGCGGTAGAAGCGCGTCTTGGCGGCTTCCACCAGCAAGAGATAGACGACGACCATCGCCGAGAGGAGCAGGAAGAACTTCGCGGGCAGGGGAGTGAAGCCCAGGAGGTGGGCCAGTCCGGTGTAGGGGAGTATCGCCCCGACCAGCGCGGCTCCCGTCGGCACCAGGAGCATTGCGTGACTCGGGCGACTCTTGAAGAATGGCACCCGCCGCGTGCGAATGACGTACACGACGAGCGTCTGGGTCGCGATCGATTCGATGAACCAACCGGTGCGGAATCCATCGTGTCCCGCGTGCAGGATCGAGAGCATCACCCAGAACGTCATGAAGTCGAAGATCGAACTGATCGGACCGAAGATTGACATGAACCGACGGATGAACGACATGTCCCACGCCGCCGGACGCGCCAGCGCCTCGGGGTCCACCCGGTCGGTCGGAATCACCAGCTGCCCGGCGTTGTAGAGCAGGTTGTTGAGCAGGATCTGACTCGGCAGCATCGGCAGGAAGGTCAAGAACGCCGAAGCACCGGCCGCACTGAACATGTTGCCGAAGTTCGATGACGTGGCCATCAGGACGTACTTCATCGTGTTGGCAAAGATCCGCCGTCCCTCCATGACTCCTTCGGCGAGCACCCCGAGGTCCTTGTCCAGCAGCACTACGTCTGCCGCCTCCTTCGCCACGTCAGTGCCCGAGTCGACCGAGATTCCGACATCCGCGTGGTGCAGCGCGACGGCGTCATTGACGCCGTCGCCCATGAACGCGACGTCCTTGCCGGTTCGCCGCGCGACTTTGATGATGCGAGACTTCAGGTCGGGGCTGATCCGGGCGAACACGGTGGTGACCGGAATCGCCGCCGCCAACTGGTCGTCGTCCATTGGCTCGATATCGGTTCCGCTCAGCATCCCCATGCTCTCGAGGCCGATCTGCGTGCACACCTGAACGGCCACCAGCCCGTTGTCGCCCGTGATGATCTTGACTTCGATGCCCAGACGCTCCAGTTTGGCGAGCGACTCGCCGGCGTCGGCCTTCACTCGGTCGGCGAAGACCAGGAACCCCTCGAACGCGAGGGCCCGTTCGTCATCGACCGTGAGCGTCTGTGAGTTCGCGACTGGTCGGCTGGCCACGGCGATGACGCGGTCGCCCCCGGAGAACAGTCGCTCGAGCAATGCGCGAGTGGCCTCGCTGACCTCGACACAGCGCGACAGGACGACTTCGGGTGCCCCTTTGGTAATCACCTGCGAGGCGCCCGTGGGGTCCTCAACGAGCACCGAGACCAACTGACGTTCGTGGTCGAACGGCAGTACCGCGCGCCGGGTGAAGCCGTCGACGCGCGATCTGACGTCGGTTCGCGTCGCGTCAGCGAGGCTCGACCACAGCGCCTGGTCGAGCGCGTTCCCGCCGACTGGCCCGCGGTCGGTCATGGTCGACTCATTGCAGACGAGTCCCAACAGCAACGGCCGACCGCTCTCTTCACCGTGGACGTCGAGTCCGTGTTGGAAGGTGATGGTCCCCTCGGTCAGGGTTCCTGTCTTGTCGGTGAAGAGAATCTCAATGTTGCCGAGGTCCTCGATGGCCACCAGTCGCTTGACGAGAACCTTCTTGGTCGCGAGGGCTTTGGAACCGGACGAGAGGCTGACCGTCACGATTGCGGGCATCATCTCTGGAGCGATGCCGACCGCAATGGCCAGCGAGAAGAGCAGCGCTTCGATCAGGGGCCGCGACAGCGCCACGTTGATGACGAAGATGAATGCGGTCAGCCCCGCCGCTACCAGGAACAGGAACCGGGAGAACCGCGAGAGGCCGATCTCAAAGGCGGTCCGAACCTGTTGTTCGCTGAGACCGGAGGCGATCTGACCAAAGGACGTGTTGGTCCCGGTCTCGACCACGAGGCCCACCGCCGAGCCCTGGTGGACGACGGTTCCCATGTAGGCGCAGGCCGTCAGACCTTGCGCTCCGCGGCGGGTGTCAGGGTCCGCCGATTTCGCAACGGGCATCGACTCACCCGTCAACACGCCTTCGTCACATTCAAGTTCCTGGACTGTCAGCAGGCGCAGATCGGCCGGCACCAGCGAGCCGACGTTGAGCGACACGACGTCGCCGGGCACGAGGTCCGCCACCGGAATCTGCACGACCGTCCCGTCCCGGCGGACCGGCGCGTTCTGACTGATCTTCGCGCGCAACGACGCCATCGCCACCTCGGCCGCGTACTCGTTGAAGAACCCGAGACCGACGCTCAGCGCCACGATCACGGCGATGATGATGGCGTTGGTGCCACCGCCGGTGAGTCCGGACACCAGGGCCGCGCCCAGCAGCAAGACGAGGATCGGATTGCGAAGCTGGCGCCACAGCACCGAACTCGCATGCACCTTGTGCACCTTGAGCAAGTTCGGGCCGAACCGGGCCAGGCGCTCGGCGGCCTCGTCGGACGAGAGACCGTCCGCGCGACTGGCGAGCCGCGCGAGAGCCTCATCACCGGTCAACGCGGCGGCGTCGGCCAGGTCGAGCACCCCGAGACCTGCGCCAGCAACGTTTTCCACGGGGTCAGTCTTGCTCATCGGGCCCGACAATCATGGCGTTACGCGAGAGGGAATCGCGCTGCGGCGTTCATTCGGTCCGGGCAGACCGAGAAAAGGACCTTGTCCCCTGGCGTGGCTGGGACTTCGACACTAAGGGTGGACCGTGAATGGTTTCGTGGATCGAAGTGACGCGGGCCGTCAACTGGCCGCGAAGCTGACGACGCTGCGCCGTGACGGCGGCGTGGTGGTGCTCGGCCTGCCACGCGGAGGTGTGCCGGTGGCGTACGAGGTGGCCGTGGCGCTCGGAGCGCCACTGGACGTACTCGTGGTTCGCAAGATCGGCGTGCCGTATCAACCCGAATTGGCAATGGGGGCGATCGGTGAAGGCGGAGTCGTGGTGGTTGACAGCCACGTCATGAGGGCGACGGGCGTGTCAGATTCGCAGTTCGCCGCGGTCGAGCAACGCGAGCGGGCGGAACTTGAGCGTCGGGTCGAGCGGTTCCGCGACGACCGCCCGTTGACGTCGCTCTTCGGTCGAACGGCGGTGATCGTCGATGACGGTGTTGCAACCGGGTCAACGGCGCGCGCGGCGTGTCGGGTGGCGCGCGCCTTGGGAGCCGCGAGGGTGGTGCTCGCCGTGCCCGTGGCCGCCAATGAGACCTTGCGATCCCTTCGGGGCGACGCCGATGAGCTGGTGTCGCTCATCGTGGCGAACGGATCGTTCTCGGTCGGCCAGTGGTACGAGCGCTTCGACCAGACCACCGACGACGAGGTCATTGCGTGCCTCAGACGTGCGGCCAGGCGGGATCTGCGCGGCGCCCTAGCCGAGGCGAACCTCGGCGCTCCGGCGCGGCGCGACGACGACGTCGTGTTCGACGTCGGTCCGGTGCGTCTGCGGGGACACCTCACCGTGCCCGAGGGTGCGTCGGGGGTCGTGGTGTTCGTCCACGGCAGCGGGAGTAGTCGCCTCAGCCCCCGCAATCGCCGGGTGGCCGAGTCACTCAACACGCTCGGCCTCGCGACGCTGCTCTTCGATCTGCTTACCATCGACGAGGAGGCCGATCGCGCCAACGTCTTCAACGTGGGGATGCTGGCCACCCGGCTGATCGGTGCGACCGCGTGGCTCGAGACGCAGATCGGTGACGAGCTGCCCCTCGGCTACTTCGGTGCGAGCACCGGAGCCGCCGCCGCCCTGGTCGCGGCCGCGCAGCCCGCGTCGAAGGTTGTCGCGGTCGTCGCACGTGGTGGACGCGTCGATCTGGCCGGAGATCGACTGGCCGCGGTGCGCGCGGCGACCCTGATGATCGTCGGCGGCGACGACCCCCTCGTACTCGCCCTCAACAGCGAAGCGATGAAGCAGATGACCTGCGAGTGTCGGCTCGAGATCGTCGAGGGGGCGACGCACCTCTTCGAAGAGCCCGGTGCGATGAACCAGGTCATGAGTCTGGCCGGCAAGTGGTTCAGCGCCCACCTGGCTCCCTTGACCCGGGTGTCCGCGTGAGTTCGTTCGTGGGTTGGAATCGAAAGGGGTTGTCATGACAATGATGGGGAGCACGCGTGCAAGCCTGACGCTCGATGAGATCGTTCCGGTGGTCGGCGCCGAGCGCGACTACGACCAACTGCTCGACTGGATCGGGGATCGGCGCATCGTGCTGCTGGGCGAATCAACGCACGGCAGCCATGAGTTCTACCGTGAGCGCGCTCGGATCACCAAGCGTCTCATCGAGGAGAAGGGTTTCGTCGCGGTCGCGGTCGAGGCCGATTGGCCGGACGCCTACCGGGTGAACCGCTACGTGCTCGGTCTCTCCGATGACGCGGACGCTCGGTCGTCACTCGTCGACTTCGAGCGCTTTCCTGCGTGGATGTGGCGCAACCACGACGTTGCTGATTTCGTTACGTGGTTGCGCGATCACAACGACCGCCACCGGGCAACCCGCGACAAGGCCCGGTTCTACGGCATCGACCTCTATTCGCTGCGCGCATCGATGGAG